>JBJXGB010000134.1:0-4269 GCA_046152935.1 Cytophagales bacterium | reverse complement strand
CAAGTTGGTTGTCGATAAATCCAATGGTTCGTTCTTGGGTTTGGTTTTTGTCATTTAGGCTAATTTTTACAAACGATTGGCAATGGATATTGATAAAATCTTTCTCTTTTTCTATGCAAGTGCCTTGCGTGTTTACCGACAATATCGAACTGTTTTTATCGTATTGCATTACTTTTACTTTGCCAGAAAATTCATTGATTACGGTCTGTAATGTATTGATTACCAGCAAATACTTGCTCCCAGCCTCAAACCTGGCATTTGGTGTTGGCGTATTGATCGAAAATACAAAACCATTAATGGTCTGTTCCTTATTATACTCAAACAAAGGGGCATTTTGGTCTCCGTTATCGTCATCTTCCTTGAATGAAAGCTTATATCTATTGTTTTCGAGCGTGGTGAGTGTTATTTTTTTCCCGTAGGGTACAGCATTGTTCGAGTCGGCAAAATCTATCCTGAACGTGCTAAATCGGTAAATCTCAGTATCTTTAAACTGCCCTTTTACCCAATAGGTAACTTTCCAATCCATGTTTTTTACCGTTTCTTCAACCAATCTTTTCGACTGAAATATTTTTATTTCATTATTGAGGTTGTAAGAACGATAAGGATTGTCTGGTCGAGCTAGCTGTGCATCGAGTGGATTTATATTTTGGGTCACGTCTTTCACCAACACGGTTGCCGACAAGGAGTAGACTGTATTAGTATATCGCAAATACAAATAACAGCCAGCCAGCGATAAAAAGGCCGCGATTATAAACAGATGCCAATGGCTTACAATTCTGTGAAACCAGCGCTCGTATTTAATGGTATCAATTTTCTGAAATGTCGATTTGGTTGGTTCCAATTTATCTTCTGTTAAGTAAATTGCTTAAAGTAAGCGAAAGAGTTATGATAAGGGTAATTGACGATATTACCAAAGAAATATTGGGTATCGTATATGTTTTTGCCACTTTTGCACGCAAAGGTTCTACTATTACCACATCATTCGGCAAAAGATAAATTTGGCTGGTAGTTAATAAATCTTGGTTAGACATATTTACATAATATATATGTGCTGTATTATTTTGGTTTCTGATAATCTTGATGTTGGATCGATCTGCAAAATCTGTAAACCCGCCACTGTTGGCTATTACTTCTATCAAAGTCAATCGGTCTCGTCTAGCAAATATTTGGCCTTGCACTGTAACCTCGCCCATGATATGAACATAGTAATTCAACATCGTGATATTTGCCAAAGTGTTGTCTAAAATGCCGCTAACTTGTTGTTGCACAAGTATTTGTGTTTCTTTCAAACTAAGATTTGCTACCTTTATTTTGCCTAAAACTGGAAAAATTACAAAACCACTATCGTTTACGATATAGCCTGTCTGGCTATTTTGCTGGGCATTGGCACCACCATTGTTCAGCGCTACATTGCCTGTAGATGAGAGAGAAGATAAATCATATTCGCCTTTAGCAAAACTTACCAAATTAATAGCAAGCACATCTCCAGACTTCAATTTGTATTCAAAAGGTTGATAAAGCAATGTAGTATCTACTTTTCTCAATTCTTTCAATGTTTTTCTTTTGCTGTCTTTTAAGATAAGTTGCTTTTTTACAGGCACACAATTCCACAATATAACAGCAAATAGTAACACTATACCTGCAAGTAAAGCTTTGGTTTTCAATATATTATATAACATCCATGAAGTTTTTTTCTACTTTATTAAAAAGTATGATTCCTGTAAAAAGTGTAACAAGCATAAATACAAAAGCATAGCCCAAATGTAACCAATCAAACGAACCAGAACTGAATAATCCATACCTAAAAGTCTCAATTACAGGTGCCATTGGATTGAACCACAATACTGCCCTGTAATCTTCAGGAATATTTGCCATTGGATAAATAACTGGTGTAGCGTACATCGCCAATTGCACCCCAAAAGAAATGAGAAATGTCAAATCGCGGTATTTGGTAGTGAGCGATGAAAAAATAATACCAAAACCCAAACCTAAACCAGCTAATATTACCAACAAAACAGGAAATAATAAAATATACCAATTGGGTTGAATAGCATAGCCCATAAAATAATGAACTAATATTAAGGCAACAAATAAAGCAAATTGTATGCCAAAACTGATAAAATTGGTAAGTGTATCTGATATGGGCACCACTAAACGAGGAAAATATACTTTTCCAAAAATGCTGGCATTGGTAATAAATGTGTTAGATGTTTTAGAAAGGCAGGTTGAAAAATAATTCCACATCACCAAACCAGACATGTAAAAAACCATTGGCGGAATACCACTTGTAGGAATCTTGGCAACTTTGCTAAATATTACGGTAAAGGTGATCGCGGTGAGCAAAGGCTGAATCAAAAACCAGAGCGGACCAAGAATGGTCTGCTTGTACAAAGCCACAAAATCTCTTCGCACGAATAGAAAAACCAAATCTTTATATTGCCAAAGCTCTTTAAAGTTTATTTCTAACAAACCTGTTTTTGGCTTGATTACCAAATTCCACGGTTCATCATTTTCAATTTCCATAGTAGGCTTTGTATGCAGGTGTCTTCAATAAAAAGATAAAGATAAATTGAATAGCTGACAGCCACAATAAAATTACACAAATACCTTCAACAAGCAACCGACTCACGAAAACCCAAGTCTCGATACTTACTTCTTGATCTAACCATTAGAAAATTATACTTTAGCTTCATTCCAAACCTCTTTAATAAATTGCTAATGAGAAATGGCATTTTTAGTCTTCTTTCAAAATATAGCCCATACCGACCACCGTGTGTATAAGCCGTTTAGCATAGTCTTTGTCTACTTTTTTTCGCAAAAAATTCACATAGACGTCTATCACATTGGTGCCAGTATCAAAGTTTATCTCCCATACTTTTTCGGCAATATCTATGCGAGATACTACTTTGCCTTTGTTTCTTAAAAAATATTCAAGCAACGCAAACTCTTTGGCCGTAAGGTCGATTTTATGCCCTTGCCTAATGGCTATTTTTTGGTCGAGATCGAGCTCCAAATCACTAATTTTCAGCACATTAGCTACTTGTGCCAAATCGGAGGAGCTGCGTTTGTGAAGTGCTTTTATTCTCGCCAGCAGCTCACGAAATTCAAATGGTTTTACCAAGTAATCGTCAGCACCAGCATCAAATCCTACTACTTTGTCATCAGTAGTGCCAAGGGCTGTTAGCATCAAAATAGGTGTCTTTATACCATGTGCTCTCAATATTCTGCACAAATCGAAGCCGTTGATGCCAGGTAAGTTTACATCCAAAATCAAAAGATCGTACACATTACTCATGGCCATTTTTTTGCCGATAGCGCCATCAAAGGCCTGCTCTACAATATATGCTTGCTCCTCCAGCCCTTTTTTGATAAAAGAAGCAACTTTGGGTTCGTCTTCTACTATTAGTATTTTCATTTACCGTTTTGTAATGTGATAAAATTAGAACGTATTTGATAAAATTCTCATTAAAAAATCGTTAAAGTCTCAATTATTCATACTCAAAAATTATTTTTTTGCTTCTTTGGATAAATAAAATGACCACATAAGGGCTACAATTGCGTATTTTTTATCAATTTGCCACATTAAAACAAAAATTTAGTGAAAGGAATAATATTAGCAGGTGGCTCGGGCACAAGATTGCACCCACTTACCTTGGCAGTGAGCAAGCAATTAATGCCAGTTTACGACAAACCCATGATTTATTACCCATTGTCGACACTTATGTTGGCTGGAATCAGGGAAATTCTCATCATTTCTACCCCCCACGATTTGCCCCATTTCAAAAAATTGTTGGGCGATGGCAAGCGATTGGGTTGCGAATTCACTTATGCAGAACAGCCTACTCCAGATGGTTTGGCACAGGCTTTTATTATAGGCGAGCCATTTATTGGCAACGATAAAGTAGCATTGGTGCTTGGCGATAATATTTTTTATGGTTCTGGCATGGCACAATTGCTGCAAAGCAACAACAATCCCGATGGTGGCGTGGTATTTGCTTACCATGTGCAAGACCCAGAGCGGTATGGCGTAGTCGAGTTTGATGGCGAACTGAATGCCAAATCGATTGAAGAAAAACCCGAAAAGCCAAAATCTAATTACGCGGTGCCAGGTTTGTATTTCTATGATAATGAGGTAGTTAACTTAGCCAAAAACCAAAAACCAAGCCCTAGAGGCGAGCTAGAAATTACGGACATCAACAAAAAATACCTAGAAATGGGCAAGTTAAAAGTAGGTATCTTGAGCCGTGGCGTAGCTTGGCTAGATACTGG
>JBJXGB010000120.1:0-3589 GCA_046152935.1 Cytophagales bacterium | reverse complement strand
ACCTCTTGCAAAGAAATAATATGAGACTTTACATAAAACACATGGTCAGTTTGCGATGTAAAATGATCGTAAAACAACAACTTAATAAATTGGGCATAAAATGTTCTTCCTTAGATTTGGGATCAGTGGAAATTTCAGAGGCCATTACTGAATACCAACACGACCATCTACAAATAAATCTACAAAAGTTAGGGCTGGAATTGTTGGACAGCAAAGAAAATATTCTAACTGAAAAAATAAAAAATGTAATTGTCGATATGATTCATTTCTGTGACAAACTGCCTGGCACAAACTATTCTGACTATATCAGTAAAAAATTAGATTATAATTATCCATACTTAGCCAATGTTTTTTCTAAAAATAGAGGTGGCACAATTGAGCAATTTATCATCTCTCATAAAATTGAAAAGGTGAAAGAATTGCTTTTATACAACGAACTTAATCTTACTGAGATCGCATTTAAGTTGCACTACAGCAGTGTTGCCCATTTATCAAACCAATTTAAAAAAGTGACAGGTTTATCGCCCTGTTTTTATAAACAATCGAAGGAAAAGCGCACTTGCAATTTAGAGAATGTATAGTTTTTTCATTGGGGTGAGGCTTAATGTGCTTAAATGTGTAACTCTTATGTTTAATTGTGTAAGCCTTTGGCCAATAAATTGCATCAATTTTGTTGAATGATGAAAACATCTTCATCATTCAACAAACGGAAAGATGAAATTCGCTTTTACTTTAATATTCTTGTTCACCTTTTTAATTGGTTTACAAGCCCAGACCGATACCTCAAAAGGCACATTCTGGAAGCCCAATCCAAGAAACTACAATGTAAAACATGCTTTAGAAGTAGAAAGTCTAGTTCCTATGTTCTTTTATGGCGGCTATCATTTTGCAGTAGGCTACCGGTTTAAAAAATTGAGGGTTCGATTGAGTGTAATCAATGGCGGCACTTACGATGCAGAAACGGCAGGATTCAACACCATTGGCGGATTCAAACGCTATTATCAAACCTCTCCTGGCATTTTTATCGGCTATAATGTGTGGAAAAACCTTGAAATCTACACCTATTTAGAATCGCACACTTTTAAAATCGAACAGAAAAGTACAGGCATAAAAAAGGACATTGGAAGCTTCGATACAGGTTTGGCTGTGAGTTATCAGTTTTTTATAGGTCGCTACTTTTACATTCAACCGGGTTTGCATTTGTATTTACGAACTGACAAAACGGTAGATTTCCCCGACAAACAATACCATATTCCTAATGCTGATGGTTCGGTAGTGGTGCGTTTAGGGGCAAGACTATGGAGACAATATTAATAAACCGAAAAAGATTTTTGGAAATAGTTGTTGGTACCGTTTTGGTGATAGGAGCGACAAGCAAGTTAGTGGCAAGTAGAAATAGGTATAAAATTGTTGATATGGACAAAAATGAAGTAACGCCCCTTCCTTTAAAAGAAGATGAAATAGAAATACTTCATTTGGCTTCGCTTGCTCCAAGTGGGCACAATACCCAACCTTGGTTTGTGAAATATATAAAACCGTATCACTATATTATATGTAATGATAAATCCCGATGGCTTTCAGCAGTTGACCCCAACCAACGCGAGACCATTTTGTCGATAGGTGCATTTGTACAAAACCTCGAATATGCGGCCATTCAAATGGGCTACGATTGTGAAATCAACATCTTGGGTGCTTCGAACCAAGATAAGCAAATTGCTGAGGTAAAATTAAAAGCGACAAACCAAGCCATAGGCTTCGATACATCCAAAATAAAACATCGCAGAGTAGTGAGATCAAACTATCTAAATGATGCTTTGAAAAATACTGACATTGATTATTTGAAAAATGGAGAACCTGAATTCATATACTTTTTTGACAATAGCACCAAGGAACACCAATGGCTAAATGAACAAACTATTGAGGCGAATAAATTGCAAGCCTACAGAGACGATGCTCAACAGGAATTAGCCAATTGGATACGTTTTTCAATCAAAGATGCAAGGCAGCATAAAGATGGTCTCACCATGGCGAGCATGGAAATTGGCGGCATATCGGGTTGGATTTTGAGGCACTTTTACCACCAAGCCGATGTGATGAAAAAGGATTTTAGAGAAAAGGCCATTGAAACTGTGAAGTTGCAGGTATCGCAATCTGCGGGCTGGTTTTTGATTACAAGCAAAGACAATTCTGTAGCCTCACTTTTAGAAACAGGCAAACGATTGCAAAGAATGCTGCTGAAAATAAGGGAAAGAAGTATTGCCATTCACCCAATGACACAAATATTGGAAGAACCATCAACTAATCAAAAGATAAATAAAGCTTTGCGAATTAGCGAACCGATACAATTCATATTGCGTGTGGGCTATGTGAACGAATATCCGCAACCCGTATCGCTCAGGAGGGAAGTTGAGCGGTTTGTGAGGGTGTAAATGCTCAAAAAACCGACAGGTGAAAGATTTTAAACGTAAATTATGGAGACCTTTAATAAATCATTGTTAAAAAAATTATTTACAAAATATCCTGTTCCAACGTACTACCTCCTGACATTTCTCATTTCTTGGGGAGGCCTAGTGCTAATGGTAGGTGGAATTGATAAAGTTTCTTCTAAGCCAACGGATGTTGCTTTTTTATTGCTATACTTTGTAACCGTTGCCGGTCCCTTTGTTGCAGCACTCCTTTTGACTGGCTTATACGAAGGGAAGAAAGGTTATCGGGAATTATTTTCAAGGTTGCTCAAATGGCGAGTACCTTCAAAATGGTACGCTGTTGCTCTCCTAATTGCTCCGATTACTGTCTTTGCTACTCTTTTTGCGCTTTCTTTAGTTTTCCCTGTATTTATGCCGGGAATATTCAGTTCTGGCAACAGTCCTGTTGCTACCATGTTTGGTTTAGAAGGCAGTGATAAAATAACTTTGTTGCTGTTGGTTCTCATGCTTGGCCTATTTAATGGTTTTGTCGAAGAGCTCGGATGGACAGGATTTGCGACTCACAAGTTGAAACTGCACGAGAATATTATTTCAAATGGCATAATTCTCGGCATCATGTGGGGATTATGGCATTTGTTATCAAATTATATTGGCAGTGCAGCAGGTGCAGGAAATGTTCCTTTGCCCTTATACATCTCATTGTTGCTTTTCACTTTTCTGCCGCCCTTCAGAATATTGATGATGTGGGTATACAAGCATACAGGAAGTCTATTTATAGCGATATTGATGCACGCAAGTCTTGATATATTCTGGCTACTCTCTACGCCACTTCTAATTACTGGAAAAGAACGTGTGATTTGGTATGCAATATGGGCTGTTGTGCTTTGGTGCATTGTTGTAATAGTTAGCATTGCCATTTTCAATAAGAAAACAATTTTATTACAAGACAAGACATTGCAATAAACTTGCACGGCTTGTGCAGGTCAGGAAATAGAAATTTCTCATAGTTACAGGCAAGGTTTTGTACCCCTACAAAAGCTTCCCGTAGTGACAGGCAAGGTTTTGTAGCCCTTCAAAGGCTCGCCATAGCAACAGGCGAGGTTTTGTACCCCTACAAAAGCTTCCCGTAGTGACAGGCAAGGTTTTGTAGCCCTTCAAAGGCT
>JBJXGB010000119.1:0-20348 GCA_046152935.1 Cytophagales bacterium | reverse complement strand
GCTTGTCGGGCGTGGTAGTGATTCAAACATTGAAAAAGAACTTGGCAGCAGATGTAGCTGATTATGGTTTTTATAAAAATCAGCTTTTGGCAAGTAGTTCTCGAAACGAATATTCGATTGCGGAAGCTATAAGAGATAAGGCAAAAATCAAAGACAACAGGTATAAGTTTTATTAGTCATTTATAAAATTTGACTGCTAGCAACGTCTCATTTCGCTGGATTTGAGACGTTTTTGATTTTGGGGCATCTCAATGTAAATATTGCTAGAAAATAGGTGTGTGGGCGAGCGATCTGTACTTAAGATATCCTCTATCGCCAGTAAATAGCACCTAAGTACACTCAAAAAGCAACTTAATTTGATTTTTTTACAATCAGCTTGGCGGAATTAGGAAAACAATAATTATGCTAAAAACTAAACCGCAAACCTGGCCCAAATAACACAAACCACGAACCTTGGTTTATCAAATAGCCGCCTCCTAAATACAATGGAATACTCAGTTTCCCCCTTTGAAGAGGAGTAAGCGTACCCAAAGTCACTATTCCTAAATCTCGATTTGAACTGTTTTGGCTAAAATTGAAGGCATCGATTGCTATGAAACCAGCACCAATGCTGTATGGCTTAAATTTATTCACATTGTCTTCTTCGTAAAATTGCAATTGGGCTATAAATGCCAAGCTAATACCAGATAAATTGGTGTATTTAATGTCATTGTCAGTTGGTTGGTTAAATTTGTACAGCAAAAGACCCGCTGGAAACGACACTTGTACGTCAAGATTATATTTTCGTTTGATGATTAATTTGATCGTTCGGGTGTAGCCATTTGTACCGTGTTTTAAATCATCGTGCCTCACTGTGATTAATATTTGGGTAAACGGATCGAACGAATAGGTTTTGTGGACTAAAAAATCATTGAGGCTAATGGGCTGAAAACGAGCATCTTTTGTATCGTAATATGCACCCCGTGGTGAGGTTTCGTTGGGAGCGATCACTATATTATTAATATTTTGCACCTCCAGCAAGTCGTTTTTACTGTTGAATACTTTTACTTCAATGTTGAAAAACTGCTTGCCAAAAAGCTTGCCATTTTCATCAATTTTAGACGGGTCGAATAGTAAATTGATGTCTTTAATCTCACCAGCATAAAAAATAGGCTTATTAAAAACGTCTGCGTTTAATGCAGTATTGGTTTTTCCATCATAATTCACCACTATAAAGTCGAAATCAGTCGGCTTTTGATATTCCTTTATCAGCAGCGAATATTGTGTGCTGCGTTTATCCATAAAAACATTCACCTTCTTTTTGGGCAAATTGAGAGGCACTTTGACGACAAAAAAAGCCACATCGTCTGAAAGACGGGTGGTGTCTTTTAGCACATTGTCAAGGCCATCAAACTGCAAACCAGATTGTTGCAAGCCAGTACCTTTCACCCTGACTTCAAATTTTTCGCCTGGAAAAACGCTCAAATTATTGGTCCAATCCTCTCCATCGTGCATGATGGCAATCTCATCAATTCTAGGCTTTTCTATAATGTTAAAATTGGTCAAAAACCGAGTTTTATCGCCATCTTTTATATACAAATAGCCTTCATTGATGCGGTGCAAGGCAAATGTGCGTATTTTGCAAAGTATCTTATTGCTATTTACCAATTGCGATTGCGTAAATATTTCTGCAATTAGGTTACCGCCAGTCTCTTGCTGATCTTCAATTCTATACGTTTTTCGCAAGCCCATATTTCGGTTCAAATCAAACTGAAGATCGTCTGAAGCCTTAAAATTGGCATTGAAATAGACATCATATTTTTCAGGATTTAGATAATCTATGCGATTGGGCTTGATGTTGAACCTTATTTTGATGGGAGGCAAATTAAAAGTCAACTCATTTTGCTGGTTGATAAATGGCCGTACTGTTTTCAACTTCAACACCAATGTTTTAAAGCCCAATATTTTAGGTTTTATGTTGATTTTCAAGGTATTAACAGCTTGATTCATCTTAATGTCATAGTCGGAAATTTCCGTAAAATCATTTTCCATATTGATATTGTACACATTGAAACAAGGCATTTCTATGCCTTTCTCTTCATCCAAAAACAAATCAATAGGCTCGGAATCGTACGATATATAAGTCTCTTTGTAAGGAAACAATTTGTATTCTTGGTTGATAATTTTACCGCTTTTGAACCTAATTATAAAATGAAGAGTCAGGTATTTGGCATTGTCAAGATCATTAAATCGCAATTTCGATCTATAATACTGCTCGCTGAAATGCCTAAGCGAATCTATTACTGAGAAATCTGCTGATTCAATCATTTTGATCGACAGGATTGATGTATCTTGTTTTGGATAGAGCGTGAGCTCAAAAATATCGTGGTTCGACACCGATTTGAAAAACAAGTACTTCTCCTTTTGATACTCGTGCGTATTCTTTTCTGAAGAATAAACAAATGTATCGAGCCTCAAACTCAACTCGTCAATAAAACTTTCGTTCACAATCAGCTTTGTTTTTTGGGCAAATGCCGACAAAGCAATCAAACTAAATAAAACATGTAATAGAAAATTTTTAAGTCGCATTCCCAAAAATAATAATACTTCTAATTTTAAAATCATTAATTCAACATTATTTGCGTGCCTACAATTTGCTGATAACTAGAATGGCGTTTCATCAGGACGGCTAATTCAGAGACATTACATAGAAAATCAAGCTTAGAAAAGCACAACACAAGCCGCAAATTGGAATAGAAGCAAATTTCATTGAATTATGAAAAACAATCATTTAATATAGCAATAATCTAGAAAAACTGGCAACAGCTCGAGCATTCATTTACAGGTCTCATTTGAAACCTAATTTGCAAAAAGAACTGTTATTTTCTACTTTTCATACTTCGTATAATGAATCAACAAGAGAATTTATAAAATCACATTGCTGTCTACTTTAAGAAAATAAATAAATAACTTTTATATTCATTATTATTTTTGCTTTTTTACGCTTAAAATCAACATTATATTATGGGTCTATTCGATTTTATCTTTAAGGATAAGAATGTAAATATTGCTAATGAAAAAGAGGCGTTTTACGCAATTTTATATGCCTGTGCGGCTGTTGATGGCGAAATTGCCGATGAAGAAGTTGAGCACATGAACACCATAGTGGCAAAAAAAGAGCTATTGAAAGGTACCGATTTGCGGTCGCTCAATCAAAAAGTGATACAATTGTACAAAGATGCAGGCTCTAGCAGTGGCACTTTGATTATCAAAGCCATTCCAAAACTAAACAACGTGCAAAAAGAGCAATGCTACATTGCCGCGTATGAAATATTCTTGGCCGATGGCAATGTGCAAGGAAGCGAGCGAAAATTGCTTGAAGATTTGCAAGAAGCATTGGAACTTTCAGACGCCCGCGCCAACGAACTTTCAAGTACCATCAAATAGTCAAAAACCAGTTGTATAATCAGTATTTATTATCAATATACCTTTATAAATGAGCCTCATAGAAATGAAAGTCCCAACCGTGGGCGAGTCGATCACCGAAGTTACCATAGCTAATTGGCTAAAAAAAGAAGGTGATTTTGTAAAGCTAGATGAAATAATATGTGAGTTGGAGTCTGATAAGGCCACATTTGAACTGACAGCCGAAAAAGCTGGCACATTGCACCAAATTGCAAAAGCAGGAGATACTTTGGCGATCGGAGCACCTATTTGCAGCATCGACACTGATGGAAAAGGTGGTGCTGCAGCAGAAACTCCGAAAGCAGATTCGCCCATAGCAGAATCCAAGCCAGCAGCCGATACCAACAACTCAAAAGAAAGCTACGCGTCTGGCACACCATCGCCAGCGGCTGGCAAAATATTGGCAGAGAAAGGCGTGGAAGCCTCTGCGGTGAAGGGCAGCGGTATTGATGGCAGAATCACCAAAGACGATGCCCAAAACGCACAAGCAAAACCTGCTGCGATTTCGCCATCTGTTTCAGCCGATACCACGCAGCCTGCTGGTGCGAGAAATCAAAGAAGGGAAAAAATGAGCCCACTTCGCAAAACCGTAGCCAGAAGATTGGTTGCTGTAAAAAATGAAACTGCCATGCTTACTACTTTCAACGAGGTAGATATGAAACCAATCATGGATTTGAGAGGCAAATACAAAGATATTTTCAAAGAAAAATACAGCATTGGACTTGGCTTCATGTCGTTTTTTGTAAAGGCAGTTTGCGTAGCTTTGAAAGAATTTCCTTCTGTAAATGCCTATATCGATGGCGAAGAATTGGTTTTCAATGATTTCAACGACATTTCGATAGCTGTATCTGCTCCAAAAGGCTTGGTAGTGCCTATTGTAAGAAATGCTGAAAAATTGAGTTTCAACGAAATTGAAAGTGCCATCTCAAATTTGGCCAAAAAAGCCAGAGAAAACAAACTCACGATCGATGAAATGACAGGTGGCACGTTCACTATTACCAATGGAGGAGTATTTGGCTCAATGCTTTCTACGCCCATCATCAATGCACCACAATCTGCCATTCTGGGCATGCACAATATTGTAGAAAGAGCAGTCGTGGTAGGTGGAGAAGTAGTAGTTCGCCCTATTATGTACGTAGCGCTTTCTTACGACCACCGCATTATAGATGGCAGAGAATCTGTCGGTTTTTTGGTGAGAGTGAAACAGTTGCTCGAGGACCCAGCGAGACTTTTATTAGTTGTTTAAGTACAAAATTTGAGAAAAAAAGCCCTTGATATTATTTTGAGGGCTTTTTTTTTGACGTGCATGGCATATTATGTTTTAGATAGATAATGTATGCTGAAGAATTGCGACAGCAAAGAGCTTTTGTTAAGAAAACAAGTTTATAGCAAATTTGAAAAATATCTTGTATTTTAGTAACGATAAAATATCCGCAAAATGAACATGATAGCTGAAATGGGAGGTACCTTGGTTTTGGACACCCATAGCCTAGGGGGCTTCACTGACGAAGAATTTTATAATTTTTGTTTAGATAATCGCGATTTGAAATTTGAACGCGATGCACAAACCAATATCATAGTTATGTCAAACACTGGAGGGAAAACGGGATACTACAATACCGAGGTATTGGCGGATTTGGCTGTATGGAATAGAAAAATGAAAAAAGGGGTTTGTTTCGATTCTTCTACTGCCTTCAAATTGCCAAGCACTGCAGTGCGCTCGCCAGATGCGGCTTGGGTACAAAATGAAAGATGGAATGCACTCACAGATAGAGAAAAAGAACAATTTCCACCACTTTGTCCCGATTTTGTGATTGAAATTAAATCAGCAACAGATTCTTTGGTTGGTTTGAAAACTAAAATGAAAGAATGGATAGAGAATGGATGCAGGTTGGCTTGGCTTATAAGTCCAGAAGAGAGGCTAACCTACATTTACTCAGCAAGCGTTCAGCATACCAAAACCTTTGAAGAAATACTATCTGGCGAAACGATATTAGCAGGTTTTGAAATAGATTTAAGTGCAATTTTTAGTTGATTTTTTTATTAAGTGTGTCTGGCATAATATCGCCATCGCAAGCAAATCATAAAATGCAAAACGTATATTCAAAGTTTCAATCTTAAAACCTTATCCAAACCAATATATCATGAGCATTAGCAACAGAGACCGCCAATTTCTTGGTGTAAAACAAAAGGCATTGGCTATCAACCTTGACAAAAGAACCTACGGAAGCTTTGCGGAAATAGGAGCTGGACAAGAAGTGGCCGCCAATTTTTTCAAAGCTGGAGCCGCCTCTCACACCATCGCCAAAACAATGTCGGCTTACGACATGACATTTAGCGATGCCATTTACGGAGCTGAAGATAGCGGCAGATATGTAGTGGAATCGAGGCTAATCAAGATGCTAGCCAAGGAATATTCACTTTTAGAAATACGACTGGCCGAGAAAAGAGGCGATTCAACGCTGTTTTTCGCCTACGCAAATACCCTCACAACCATTAGTTTTGATAAGACAAGGGAAGGCCAAGGCTGGATGGGTGTACGATTTCAGCTTACTCCAAATTCTGAACCAAACGAGGCCGTAATACACTTTCGATTGCTCGACAACGATGCCATTTTGCAGCAAGCTGCGGTCGGAATTTTAGGTGTGAATTTAATATACGGCTGTCTGTATCGGCACGAAAATCCCGAAGATATTGTACTCACTTTGATGGAAGAACTCTCAAGCGACAGAGTAGAGGTAGATATGTTGCGTATTACTGGTCCTGATTTTATGGATTTAGACAACAGGCTCATTAGCTTGATGTTAGTTAAGAATAAACTTACGAAAGCGGCACTTTTTGGTCCAAAAGGCGATGTACTGCAGCCTTCCGATTTTTTCTACAAGAAGAATATTTTGGCGTATCGTGGTCGTTTTCGCCCTTTTACGCTCGTAAACCAAGATATGTATGAAAATGGTATTCGCCTATTTAAAGAAGAATTGGGCGAAGATGAAAGCAATATGGTAACTGTGGCAGAACTTACGCTTTTCAACTTGTATGCAGCATCTGGAGGTGGTGAAATCGACTTAAAAGACTTCATAGATCGTGTAGATATTGTCTGTTCACTTGGCTATACCGTGTTGATTTCAGATTACCAAGGTTACTACCGCTTGGCGTCCTATTTGTCCAAATTCACCAGAAACAAAATTGCCATTATTTTGGGAATTTTGAATTTGGAAGAAATATTCAATGAAGAATATTATAAAGCACTACCAGGAGGCATTTTGGAGTCTTTTGCTTCTTTGTTTGTCGAGAATATGAAGCTCTTTGTGTATCCAATCAAGAAACAAAATGGTAAGTTTTACAACTGTCTCAATTTTCAAGTAGCTGAAAATTTGAAATATTTGTACATGCACTTTATGGAATCTGAAAAGATGGAAGACATTCAACAATTCAATGCGGAAAATTTCAGCATCACTTCCGATATGGTATTTAAGATGATTTCTGATGGACAGCAAGGTTGGGAACGCATGGTGCCTCCAGAAGTAGCCAACACCATTAAAGAGAAAAAAATGTTTGGGTATCATGGGTAAATTGGACAAATTGTGAAAAGTATTTTGTTTTTTAATGGCCGTTGGCTTTAGCTAGTGGATTAGTTTCAATAGCCCTTGGCTTTCGCCAAGGGGATTAAGATATATGCAAAAACCAGAAATTACCATCGAATATTGCCCTAAATGTGGCTGGCTGCTGCGCTCTGCCTATTTAGCCCAAGAACTGCTGACTACTTTTGAAGAAGAATTGGTAAAAGTATCGTTGGTGCCCTCTGAAATTGGCGGCAATTTTGAAATAAAATTGAACGAAAATGTAATTTTCAACCGCAAAACGGCCGGTCGTTTTCCAGAAGTAAAAGAATTGAAAACCTTGGTACGAGATTTGATAGCACCAGAGCGAAATTTGGGCCATATCGACAGAGCAAACCAGAGGTAGAACCAATGATTTCAAACCGTTTGATTATTAAGAAATAGTGATTTTTTTGTTTGTAAAAATAAAAGTTGTTTATTTCCTAATAAATTTTGTTAATTTTGTAAGCCCTTTGGTTCGCAGCCGAAGGGCTTTTTAGTCTCTTATTGGTTTTGAATATTTGAATAACGAATGAAAAAAGCAGAAATACACACAGCAAAAGGCGTAATGGTGATTGAATTGTACGAAAAAGAAACGCCAATTGCAGTAAATAATTTTATCGCATTAGCAAAAAAAGGTTTTTACGATGGTTTGAATTTTCATCGCGTAATACCAAATTTCATGGTACAAGGCGGAGATCCAAACAGAAATGGCTCTGGAGGTCCTGGCTACACAATTAGATGCGAAACGAGTGCCGAAAGACAGCACCACGACAAAGGCGTACTTTCCATGGCACACAGAGGCAAAGATACTGGCGGTTCTCAATTTTTTATATGCCACAATAGAGCCAATACCAAACATTTAGATGGCGTGCATACGGCTTTTGGCATGGTAATAGAAGGGTTGGATGTGGTAGACCAAATAAGTCAAGGTGACGAAATAATAAAAGTGGTGGTACAAGAAGAAATTTAATAATAATGCAAAAAAATTTCTATCAAGATTTCAAGCTAGGGATTCTAGGAGGTGGACAGCTTGGACGAATGCTTATTCAAGAAGCAATAAATTTGAATCTTAATGTGTCGGTAATTGATCCTGATGCAGAAGCTCCCTGTAAAAATATTGTACATAAGTTTGTGCACGGTTCGTTGTTAGATTTCGATACGGTTGTCAATTTTGGTCAAGGGCTCGACATGATTACGATCGAAATCGAAAATGTGAATGTAGAAGCTTTGGCAACTTTGGAAAACCAAGGTGTGAAAGTGTTTCCACAAGCCAATATTATCAAACTTATACAAGACAAGCGCTCGCAAAAGCAGTTTTACAAAGATAATGGCATTCCTACCGCAGATTTTGTGTTGATAAACCACAAATCTGATCTAGATCAACATGAATCTTTTTTGCCAGCTTTTTTGAAATTGGGCAAATCTGGCTACGATGGCAGAGGCGTATTGCCCATGACAACGAAACAGGATTTTGTAAAGGCATTTGATGCACCAGGTTTGTTGGAAAAACGCATTGATTTTGCCAAAGAAATCTCTGTAATTGTGGCCAGGAGTGTGAAAGGGGAGATTTCCGTTTTCCCAATTATTGAGCTGGTTTTCAACCCCACCTACAATTTGGTCGATTATTTATTTGCGCCTGCGTTAATTTCTGTAGAAATAGAAGAAATGGCAGTAAGTATTGCCAAAGATTTGATTTCTAAATTGGGAATGATAGGGCTTTTGGCCGTAGAAATGTTTGTGACCAAAGATGGCAAGGTGCTCGTAAATGAAATAGCGCCACGCCCACACAATAGCGGACACCACACGATCGAAGCCAATATCACATCGCAATATGCGCAGCATTTGCGGGCTATTTTGAATTTGCCATTAGGCTCTACATTTACACGCACCAAGGCCGCAATGGTAAATTTATTGGGCGAAGAGGGCTACAATGGCATTGCCAAATACGAAGGCTTGGAAGAAATCATGAAGACAGATGGTATTTTTCCTCATTTGTACGGCAAAAAATTTACCAAACCATCTCGCAAAATGGGGCATATTACCATTATCGACAATGATGATGTGGGCTTGAAACGAAAAATTGATTTTGTAAAAAATACAATAAGGGTGAAGGCGTGAATTCTTATTTTTAGCTTTTTACGTTAGGGATTGAAGAAGAAATCCTTTTTGGGAGTCACGAACAAAAAGATGGGAAAGGAACGCCCGACCATGAAGGGAACTGTCCAAAACGTACCATTATTTCTTAGCAACTAGAGTAATGTACAGAGATATTGCGTACAACACCCTTCTACAATAGTTCTACAAACTTTGAGTGTCAGCATTGCTGTACAACTTTAATTCGTGTGTTTTTTATTAAAATTCCAACCTTCTGTCATGGCATACGTGAAGGCAATTAAGAACAATATATTAATAAAAATTGCGAAGTACGGGACTAGATTAGTCATTTTTGTCGTTTTTAATTAATTTTAAATACATGCCGAATCCCAATAAACTAGGAACCCAAATTCCAATAAAAATGGCGTGGTCGGTAGCACCATTAAAGAATAATATTTCTGAAAATACTAAAGACGACAAAGCTGCTAAAAAAAGAAGTTTGTCTGTAAGTGTGAACTTTTTTAACATGGGGTTGGATTGGAAGAAATATTAAATGCAACAGTATATCTACTTGATATGTTCAATTTTTTAATTTAATCTTTAAACAATTATTTTTTCAGCTAGCTCTCACGCCTTCACAAAACAAGTTTTGCTGGCACTACTTGGCTTTAGGTTCCATAGAAGGGGCAAGAAAGGGATGAATTCTTTTGTCGCACTGGCATTTTGTCCTCATTTTTTGCCTTTTAGCAATGTAAAAGTGCCAAAATAGCATTTTTCTACAGTGGTACGATATTGATGTGTATATTCATTATAAAAATACGCAAGAAAAATGAACTTCAATCAATATACGATCAAGGCACAAGAGGCTGTTCAATTGGCATCTTCGATTGCAGCAGAAAATACCAACCAAGCCATTGAGCCAGGTCATTTGTTGCGCGCACTTTTGCAGGGCGATGAAAGTATAAGTCAGTTTTTGGTTAAAAAACTCAATATCAACAAGCCTTATTTCGATGCGAAATTGGAGGAGGCCATCGCTTCATATCCAAAAATTACGGGCTCTAGTCCTTATTTATCCAACCCCTCGGCTGCTGTTTTGCAAAAGGCGGAAAGCTATATGAAAGAATTGGGAGATGAATTTGTGGCTATCGAACACATATTTTTTGGTCTTTTAAGTGGAAAAGATAAAGTATCTGCATTAATGAAGGATGCTGGATTTACAGAAAAACACTTGAAAGCAGCTATTTTGGAATTGAGAGGTGGAGCCACTGTTACAGACCAACATAGTGAAAACAAATACCAGTCGCTTAAAAAGTATTCGATTAATCTTAATGAACTAGCCAAAAAAGGCAAAATCGACCCTGTAATCGGTCGCGATGAAGAGATAAGGCGACTTTTGCAAATATTAAGCCGCAGAACAAAAAACAACCCCATGTTGATTGGCGAACCAGGTGTTGGGAAAACAGCCATTGTGGAAGGTTTGGCGCAGAGAATAGTAGCTGGCGATGTGCCAGAAAACTTGAAATCGAAACAGATTTTGACTTTAGATATGGGCTTGCTCATTGCGGGAGCCAAATTTAAAGGTGAATTTGAAGAACGATTGAAGGCTGTAATCAAAGAAGTGATAGATTCGGATGGCGATATAGTGCTTTTTATAGATGAAATACACACTTTGATTGGGGCAGGGTCAGGTGGCGATTCGGCTATGGATGCAGCCAATTTGCTCAAGCCAGCTTTGGCTCGTGGCGAATTGCATACGATCGGAGCTACTACATTAAAGGAGTATCAAAAATACATTGAAAAAGACAAGGCTTTGGAACGAAGGTTTCAAACGGTGAATGTAGATGAGCCAGATGTGCAAGATGCGATTTCTATTTTACGTGGAATAAAAGATAAATACGAGCTGCACCATGGCGTACGAATTCGAGACGAAGCCATTATTGCCTCTGTTGAATTATCTAACAGATACATTACAGATCGGTTTTTGCCCGACAAGGCCATTGATTTGATGGATGAGGCTGCAGCCAGATTGAAAATTCAAATTGACTCAGTGCCGGAAGAATTGGATGAAGTGCAGCGCAAAATCATGCAATTGGAAATCGAAAGAGAGGCAATAAAGCGTGAAAATGACAAGGAAAAAGAATCGATGCTTTCGAAAGAAATAGCTGATTTGACCGAAAAACGCAACGCCCTGAAAGCCAAATGGACGAATGAAAAAACCATTATTCAAGGCATTAGAAGTGAAAAAGAGAATATTGAAAAGTATAAATTGGAAGCCGAACAGGCAGAAAGAGCTGGTGATTATGGCAAGGTAGCTGAACTTCGCTATGGCAAAACCAAAGAAAGTGAAGAAAATTTGGTGAAGTTTGAAGCCCAAATCCGTGAACTGCAAGTGGGAACTGCCATGCTGAAAGAAGAGGTAACAGCCGATGATATTGCAGAGATTGTGGCGAAATGGACAGGCATTCCGCTTTCAAAAATGCTGCAAGGCGACCGTGAAAAATTGTTGCATTTGGAAGAAGAGTTGAGCAAACGGGTGGCTGGTCAAGAAGAAGCGATTCAGGCCACTTCAGATGCGGTGCGTAGAAGTAGGGCTGGTTTGCAAGATCCGAAAAAACCCATTGGCTCGTTTATTTTCTTAGGCACAACGGGCGTAGGAAAAACAGAATTGGCCAAGGCTTTGGCAGATTATTTGTTTAATGACGAAAGTGCCATGGTTCGAATTGACATGAGCGAATTTCAAGAAAGCCATGCGGTAAGTAGATTAGTTGGAGCTCCTCCGGGCTACATCGGTTATGATGAGGGCGGACAATTGACTGAAGCCGTGAGAAGAAGACCTTATTCTGTGGTGTTGCTCGATGAAATTGAAAAAGCACATCCAGATGTTTTTAATGTTTTGCTGCAAGTATTAGATGAAGGCAGATTGACTGATAATAAAGGGCGTCTAGCTAATTTCAAAAACACAATTATCATTATGACTTCCAATGCAGGAGCTCACATAATTCAGGAAAAATTTGAAGGATTTGATGCCAAAGATGTTTTCAAGCAATTGGATATTATTGATGAAACCAAAATAGAAGTGATGCAATTGCTTCGTCACACCATCAGACCAGAGTTTTTGAATCGTATCGATGAAATAATCATGTTTCGTCCATTAACGAAAAAAGAAATCGGTAAAATAGTTGCTATTCAGTTTGGTCAAGTTCAAAAATTGTTGCTAGAAAATGGCATTACTTTAGAGGCAACGCCAGAGGTGATTAATTATGTTGGTGAACAAGGTTACGATCCTCAATATGGGGCAAGGCCATTGAAAAGAGTAATTCAACGCTTGATAATGAATGAGTTATCTAAGCAAATGCTGTCTGGTAAAGTGAAAAAAGAGGATGTGATTCTGGCTACATTGGTAGATGGCAAAATCGAATTCCAGCAACAAAGAAATCATCTCAAAATCAGTGATTCAGAAATATAATCTACTACTTCTTTTGCCTCAAAACTATTGATGCAAGCACAATTATGGATGTGCTTACAATCGATGCAATATTTTTCTAAGGCAAATATTTTTACATTTTCGCCAATGGGTTTCCATCTGCCAGCGTGCATCGGCACTACCGAAGGGAAAAAGCCAATAGCCAATTTGCCAAACGCTGCTGCAATGTGCAATGGGCCTGTGCTACAGGCTATTAGCACGTCTGTACTTTGAATAAACACCAGCAATTCGGCCAAAGAAAACTTACCAGTTACATCGATAGCAGGTGAATCTTGGAAAAAATTAGGCATTTCGCTCCATATTTTTTCACCTTCTGCTTTTGTGCCAGTTACGTATATTTCAAACCTGTTTTGATCTAGTTGGTTTGCTAGTTGAAAGTAATTTTCAAGTTTCCATTCCCTCGCACTTCCTTTCGATTTTGGATGGAGAATGATTCTGATCTTTTGATTTGTCTCCTTTTTAAAAATATGCTCAAAGCCGTAGTATTTTTCAAGCCCAGCCAATTCAAAAGTAGTGTTAATGCCCAAAGGTTTCAAAAGCTTTATATTCAACTGGCTTTCGTGTAGATCTGATTTTCTTCTGGTAAAATTTACCAATCGATTGCAAGTAAACCAGTGAAACCAACGGTGCGAAGTTCCAATTCTTACACCCACTCCAGCCTTAAAGGCCGCCACAGCCACGGGTTCATCGGGAAATACATTCACAATGGCATCGGCATAGAGTTTTGTTTTTCCAGAGATAATATCTTCTCGGTCGATAAACTCATCTACGAATGCACAAAGTTGTATCAATGGCTTGGTGTAAGCTTTGCCAATAAATATGATCTTTACACTTGGAAACGCCTCTTTTAAAATACCACAAAGCGGGAGCGTGAGTACCACATCACCCAAGTTGTCTGTTCTACTAATAATTATCGATTTAATATTTTTCACGATGCAAAATTAATAAATTGATTAATGGAAGTTCACTACTTTTACATTTAGGATTTGCGTTCATTGTATTTAGATTATCATGAAGAAGAAACGCACTTCATTCCAGAATAGCTTTTGTACGCAATAGTCATGTTTATTTATGAACTTTAACCGAAAAAATTACTCAGACGAAACCCTTATCAATCTGTATAAAGGTCTGTTGAAGCCTCGCATGATTGAAGAAAAAATGCTGGTTTTACTGCGACAAAGTAAGATAAGCAAATGGTTTTCTGCGTACGGACAAGAGGCTATTTCGGTAGGTGTTGCGTTGGCGGTTGAGGGTGAAGAATGGCTTTTCCCTTCGCATCGCAATTTGGGTGTGTTTACTGCCAGAGCCATTCCGTTCGAGCGACTATTTGCACAATGGCAAGGTAAGAATACTGGCTTTTCAAAAGGCAGAGAACGCTCATTTCATTTTGGCTCTTCTGAATACAAAATTGGTGCTATGATTTCCCACATGGCTGCCCATTTACCTGTAGCTGAAGGTGTTGCACTGGGGCATCTCATCAAAGGTGAAAGCAAAATCTCTGTAGCTTTCTGTGGCGATGGAGCCACAAGCGAGGGCGATTTTCATGAGGCTTTAAATTTGGCTTCTGTGTGGAATTTACCTATTTTATTTATCGTAGAGAATAATGGCTACGCACTTTCTACTCCAAAATCTGAGCAATTCAAATGCGATAATATTATAGATAAAGCACCCGGCTATGGCATGGATGCTTTGCAACTAGATGGAAATAATGTACTCGAAGTGTACGACACCATTTCCCAATTGGCAAAAAGTATGAGGGCAAATCCCAGACCAGTATTGGTGGAAATGCTCACTTTTAGAATGCGTGGCCACGAAGAAGCCTCTGGCAATAAATACGTACCTACAGATCTGTTAGAAAAATGGTCCTCGAAAGACCCACTTGAAAATTACGAAAAATATTTAGTTGAGAATTTTATTCTGGAAGTGGCACAAATCGATGCTTTCAAATCTGAATTTGAAGTAGAAATAGATGCGGCAGTAGAGAAAGTGTTGGCAGAGCCATTGCCATTTGCGGATGAAATTGAAGAATTTAATGATATTTACGCGTCTTTTGAACCCAACCTTAATGTACCAGATTTATCAGAAACTACTGAAAAGCGATTTATCGATGCCATTTCAGAAGGCTTACTGCAAAGCATGGAAAAATACGAAAATCTCGTGCTGATGGGGCAAGACATTGCAGGCTATGGTGGAGTATTTAAAGTTACGGAAGGCTTTTTGAGTAGATTTGGAAGCGATCGTGTACGAAATACACCTTTATGCGAATCTGCAGTATTGGGTTCGGCCTTAGGTTTGTCGATAAAAGGCTTCAAAAGTGTGGTGGAAATGCAATTTGCCGATTTTGTAACTTGCGGATTGAACCAAATCGTAAATAATTTGGCAAAATCTCATTACAGATGGGGTCAGAACGCTGATGTGGTGGTTCGTATGCCAACGGGAGCAGGCACGGGTGGCGGTCCATTTCATTCGCAATCGCTAGAAGCTTGGTTTTTTCACGTGCCAGGGCTTAAAATCGTGTATCCATCTAATGCTTTTGATGCCAAAGGCTTGCTTTGTGCAAGTATCGAAGACCCAAATCCTGTGTTGTTTTTTGAGCACAAGGCAATGTATCGTACTGTAAAAAATGAGGTGCCAGATACATATTACACCTTAGAAATTGGTAAAGCGAAAATAGCCAAAGTAGGCAATGATTTAACTATCATTACCTACGGATATGGCGTAATTTGGGCTTTAGAGGTTATTGAAGAATTGAAAATAGATGCAGAAGTAGTCGATCTTTGCACTCTTTTACCTTGGGATAAAGAAACAGTTGAAAGCTCAGTTAGAAAAACTGGCAAAGCTTTGGTTTTGAATGAAGATACCATTACTGGCAGCATCAGTGCTGAAATTGCTGCTTTTATTGGTGAAAAACTATTCTCAAATCTCGATGCTCCTGTCATGCGGGTTGGCAGCCTCGATACTCCTGTGCCTTTTGCCGCTACTTTAGAAGAAAACTTTTTGGCAAAAGCCAGATTGAAACAGAAAATCAACGATTTGGTAAATTTTTAGTAAATTTGTTCAATGACTCTCAAGTATTATTTGCTAGCAGGCTTACTATTTTTGATTCTATGCTTGCTATCGTGCAGCACAAAGCAATATCCTTGTCCAGCATACAGTAGCCATCCAGGTATCCAAATAGACTCTACTGGCCAATTTTCTGGTGGTTACAGACACAATAAAGACAAGAAAACTGGCTTAATAGTGAAGAAAAAAAGTAAAAATTTATACGATAGAAAAAGTAACGCAAGAATATTTTAAACGATTGAAAAACAACATTCTACATATTATTCTCTGCCTAACATTTTTTAGCATTTTCTTGGTTGCATATTCGCAAACAGCCAAAACATTGAAACCGCCCAAAGCTGGTTTTTCAAAATCGACCGAGCAAAATCAAGCCACAGGCACGCCAGATTATGTGGTAAATCAGCAAACAAATCAAGCTCAACAAAGCATTTCCACACCAAAAAAGAAAAAAAATAAAAAGAAACTTTTTGCCAAAAAATCAAAAGAGGCAAATACAGCTCGCACCAATGCTTTCCCTAGCCCACCCTCGCCCAACGATGCTACTAGCTACGGCATTTCTGCTCCGCAAGATGTAAAAAACGACAAGCAAATCAGAAAAGAGAAATCTGCTATTAATTCGGGAGCAGTTGGCGATGATAAAATGTTGAATTCAAACAATATCAAAAGCCCTAGAAAAGAAGCAAAAGCCGGTGGAAATTTGAAAGGTGGCATTCCATCTTCGCAACGAAGTGCCAAATCTGCAGAGCAAAACCAAGCCACAGGCACGCCAGATTATATAGTAGAGCAGCAATCGAACGATGCACAGAAAATTATTTCAAGCCCACAAAAACCCAAGAGTACAAAGAAAACTATCGCTCAAAAATCGCAAGAATCAAATACTGCCAATCTGAATGCTTTCCCGAGCCCGCCTTCACCAAATGACGATATAAGCTATGGCATCACAGCACCCGAAAAGCAAGTAAATCAAAAACAAAAACTGAAAGAAAAATCGAGCGTTAGCCAAAAGGCTACGGGCCAAGAATTGCTTGAAAAACAATACAATATCAAACCGCCAAGAGAGGAGGCTAAAAGAGGCGGCATTGCCGTTTCGGGAGTGCCTGTGAATGAAAGACGAGAAAAAAGTGCCGAATCGACTGGCTATCAAGGCAGTCTAGAGCCGAGAAGCGAAGGAATTCCAAATAATTCCTCTACCTCAATGGTAATTCCGGTAAATCCAAAATCGAGATACGATATCACCATTATCACAAATCACCAGGGTGATTATGAGCCTAAAAGCACCGGAAGTCGCAACGAATTATCAACCTCATTAGTAATTCCTGTAAATCCAAAATCGAGAAACGATATCACCATTATCACAAATCACCAAGGTGATTATGAGCCTAAAAGTACGGGAAGTCGCAACGAATTATCAACCTCATTAGTAATTCCGGTAAATCCAAAATCGAGAAACGATATCACGATTATCACAAATTACCAAGGTGATTATGAGCCCAAAAGCACTGGAAGTCGCAACGAATTATCAACCTCATTAGTAATTCCTGTAAATCCAAAATCGAGAAACGATATTACCATAATGACCCAACATGAAGGCGACCTTGAGCCGCGCAGCACTGGGCAACCCGACTTTTCATCCACTAGCTCGGGCGATGTAGACGAAAGCATAAGAGGCAGTCGTGAGCATTTGCAAGACTCTAAGGGCAAGCAAGCAGGTGGATACAGAGGCGAAATAAATTACGCAAAACTTTCAGAAATTCGAGAAAATCGAAAAAATTTGAGCAAAGAAATGAGTTCTAATGTAGGCGATTTGGCAGGTGCTTATCAAAATATGAAAGAAACTGAAAAGAAAAATGCCATAAAAGTACGTGATTACAAAGGCACCTACAAGTATGATATTTTAGCAGATAGAGCTGCCCACGAAAAAGCACTTGACAGAGAAATGGGTAGCAATCAAGGTGATATTTTGGGTGGATATGAAAAGATGAGACAAAACGAAAAAGACAATGCTGTAAAAGTTCGTGACTACAAAGGCACTTATAATTATGATATCTTGAAAGATCGCGAAAATTTGAGGAAACAAAAAGAAGCCGAAATTGCCAAAAACACGGGTGATATCATCGGTTCGTATATGGTAATGAGAAATCGATGGAAAGACCAAAATAAAAAGATCGAAGATTATAGAGGAAAAATCGACTACGATATTTTGAAAAAGAACACTGATAAAATGAAAGCCTTAGATAAAGAAATATACAGCAATACTGGTGATATTCTTACGGTCAGTCTTGAAAAGAAAAAATCTACTTTAAGAGAAAAATCTCGAAAAGCCACTGGTTATGAGGGAGATATGATTGTAACAAAGCGAACCCGCAGTAATCACCCAAGTGCAGTGTACATCGAAGCAAAAGATAGCAAATCGATCGAAGCAAAAGAAAAATTGAGGAAACAACTTTTGAAAAAATCTCGCCATCACCGCGACCGTGAAGACCCTAAATACATGCAAAAAGAAGCCCCAAGGCCACGCTACGATGAGCGCGAATACCAAATTTGGGAATCGAAAACCCGAGAAGGAGATGCAGGCTTTTCAAACCAACTTGATAAAGAAGAGAAAAAGATAACGAATGAGAAAAGCGAATAATAACTTATTCAAATAGCTTATTTTCAATTAATTAAGTTGAATTTTTTACATCTTCAAAAACAACATCCAATCGATTTCAATGATTTTAATTACAGGTGCAAATGGCTTGATTGGCAGTTTTATTGTTCGCAAATGTGTTGAACAAGGCGAGCAAATACGCATTCTTGCCAGAAAAAATGCAGATTTATCATTGATAGCCAATTTAATAGACACAATAGAAATTTTTGAGGGCGATATTTTAGACATTCCATTGCTAGAAAAAGCTTGCGAAGGCATTGAAAAACTTATTCATTGTGCTGCCATCGTCTCTTTTGGCGAAGCAGGAATCGACACTATGTTCAAGGTGAATGTAGAAGGCACAAAAAATATTGTAAACACTTGTCTCAAAATGCAGGTTCGTCAATTGGTGTATTTAAGCTCGATTGCTGCCATTGGAAGAGACCCAAAAATAGATATTACAGATGAAAATACCCTTTGGGTAGAATCTGATCTCAATTCTGCTTATGCAAAATCGAAATATGGTGCTGAATTAGAAGTTTGGCGTGGCACAGAAGAAGGTCTGAATGCCAGCATGTTGAATCCATCTATTGTGCTTGGGCCAGGCAACTGGAACAAAAGTAGCACCAAAATCTTTAAAAATATACATGAGGGCATTCAATTTTATCCGTCAGGCTTTGTAAATGTGGTAGATGTGCGAGATGTAGCCGATGCCGCTTATTTATTACTGAAATCAAATACTATGCAAGAAAGATATATTATCAACGGCCACCATATTAGCTACAAAGATTTTTTCACTCAAATTGCTGTTGGCTTCGGCAAAAGACCGCCTTCGCTACAACTTTCAAAGCCTTTGGCATTGGTAGCGTATTACCTTTTAAAATTATTTTTTCCATTTTATCTTAAAAAAAGATTCATTAATAGAGAAACGATTGTAATTTCATCGAGCAATTTTCGCTACAGCAATCAAAAGTTTAAAAAAGCTTTCAATTTCAGCTACCGTCCATTGAATGAAACTATTAAATGGACTTGCAACGAAATTTTAAAATGAAGCAATCAAAAACAATGCTTTCAACAACTCCATCTTTTATCATTTGCAAATGATTAATACCATCTTGTTTGAAAACCTTTATAAATGGCTCTCAGTGATGCTTTTGAGTATGCTCAAGTTTGTAGGTGGGCCATTGGCAGGCTTTGCCTTGCGTTTATCGCTTTTTGAAAACATTTTTCTCACCATTTTGGGAATGATGCTGAGCGTACTCATCGTTTCTACTTCTGGCACCTGGTTTCGTACCACGGTCATTAGCCGATTTCAAAAGAAAAAGAAGTTGATATTTACAAAACGCAACAGAAAAGTGGTAACAATCTGGAATAAATATGGAATAATAGGCGTGGCAGCACTTACTCCCATTCTGTTTACTCCCATTGGAGGCACGGCATTGGTGGTGTCTTTTGGCGAACCCATTTATAAAATATGGCTGTACATGCTTGCATCGGCCATTTTTTGGAGTATTTTAATAAATGTGAGCCTGTATTTTTTTGGAACAGTCATTGGCCTAAAATAAATGGAGACTCAGCAATGGTCTTAAGATACAGTAGCCAATTTGCTATCTCTTAGCTCTGCCAAGAAATGTCTAACATGGTCGAAACTTACTTTTACGATCTCAAGCTAAGTTAAAGATCGGATGCTTCCAGCCAATGTCACTGCTATTTTGGTATAAATGGCAACAACTTGTAGCTGCCTAGCCACGTTGATTGGAAATAAACAATTTGTAGCACCAGCATCATCCAAAAATCTATTATCTACTGCTTTTGGCTTCCATTGTGCTGGGTTGGAAAAAATAATTTTTGCACAAACTAAGCACATATTTGGGTGTTACTATTATTACTAAATTCAACAATTAATTTGTAAGCTTTTAACTTATCTGTAAACCTTATAATTTGGCGAAAACCAGTAATTATTTTGGTCTTACCGACTTGTAACCTCCTGTTAATAAGAACTTTAGTGGGAATAGCACGCCTGCACTTATTT
>JBJXGB010000110.1:0-11961 GCA_046152935.1 Cytophagales bacterium | reverse complement strand
GTTGCTTTTTTAAACAGGCACGTAAAAAGTATGATGAAAACCTCCAAGGTTTTGGAAACGTTGGAGGTTTTGATTCCTGAGCATTTGCTATTTCAAAATTCTCCTTTTTTTATAAAAATCTAATTCTACCTTTGCAGCAGAATTTGGTTTCCATTTCATCTCTTGATGACCTAAGGAATTAATAGGGAACTTTGGTGTAATGCCAAGACTGTACCCGCAACTGTAAGCTTCGGAATGTATTTGTACATCCACAGCCACTGAAGAAAAGGAACATAGAGAAAAGAACATAGAATAAAGACTTCAAGTCTTTGCTCTTTATTCTTACTTCTTTGTTCTCAATCCTTGGGAAGGCGTACAAATGAAGCAAGTCAGGAGACCTGCCAATATCTATCGGTTCGCAGCTTTCGGGAAGAAAGGCAATGGAACGGAATATAGTCAATCGTTTTTGGCAATAATCAAGTTTGATTTTTCATGTTTTGCCGTGTCTAATTGTATTTGACTATTTTCATTAGTCTTTTGTCTTACGTCTATGTTTTTTTGTCACAATAGAAGCACGCGAATGTTTGTACTGCATTGATTGTCAATGTTTAAGCATTTGAAATGAAATTTTTGCTTTGTTTTTTGTGGGTATTTTTTTTCACTAAAGTTTTTGTAAGTGCACAAGATTCAATTGTTCATTTGCGAGAAATAGAAGTGCAAGGCAGTCGCTTAGATGCGTTTGGTGTTGGAAGCAAGGTGACAGTATTGGATAGCATGATCTTAAACAGATTCAAAAATGGCAACTTAGCAGACTTGCTTTCGCAAAACAACCTGCTTTTTATCAAAACATATAGTCCAGGAAATTTATCTACGCCTTCTTTTCGAGGAACTGGGGCGAGCCACACAGCTGTACTTTGGAATGGCTTCAATATTCAAAGCCCGATGAATGGGCAAACAGATTTTGCTCTGCTGCCTGCCAATTTCGTAAATAATGTACAAATTCAGTTTGGTGGTGCTGGTGCATTATTTGGCAGTGGAGCCATTGGAGGCACTATTCATTTGAATAATGTTGCTGTTTTTAATAAAGGCATTTCTGCAGGTGCCAATGCTAGTTTTGGAAGTTTCAGCAATTATCAGCAAAATATTGGTGCTGAAATCAGCAAAAGGAGGTGGATAATGGGTATAAAATCTTTCCATACTAATAGCAGAAACGACTACACATTCATCAATCCATCAAAACCAAATGAAATTCAGAGGCAGGCAAATGCCTCCGTTCGGCAGGTTGGTTTGCTGATCGAAAATCATTTCAAAATCAATCGTGCTCAAAATATTAATTTACTTTATTGGTATCAAACTGCCAACAGGCAGCTACCACCAACTTTGCTTGCAGGTGGCAATGCCCTTGATTTCCAGCAAGATGAAACCCATCGTATTACTTCGCAGTGGCAGAAAAATGGCAGAAAAGTAACCTTTGCTATTAGGTCTGCTTTTTTTTCTGAGCAAATTCGATTTACCCGTCCGCAGAACGACACCAGTCAAAATATCGCTTATTCCTTCATCAATGAAATTGAAAACACCATTTTCGTTACCCAAAATCAAAGTTTGCAAGTGGGTTTGAATAATACGCACAATTGGGCAAATGGCGATAATTTGCCAACCAACCCGGTATTGAATCGAACGGCTTTGTTTGCAGCATACAAAATTGCCATGTTTAAACAAAACTTGACAGCTTCTGTTTCTGTTCGCGAACAATTGAGCGAAACAGTTTTTACTCCCATTACGCCTTCTTTAGGTATTGTTGGGAAAATTTATAAAGAGAAACTCAAGCTAACTTCCCATTTATCAAGGAATTATAGGCTTCCAACTTTCAATGATTTGCATTGGCGACAAGGCCTAACGCAAGGAAATGCTGACTTGCAACCCGAATCTGGCTGGTCGCAAGATGTAGGTTTGGTTTATGCTGACGAATATGTTAAGCCAAAATCGAAAATCTATTTCCAACTTGCCACCAATGTTTTTAATTCAAATGTCAACCAATGGATTTATTGGCACGACAATGCAAATGGTGTTTTGGGTGTTGATAATATCTTGGCAGTTTGGTCGAGAGGAATAGAATTTACAGCAAAATTGAATGTGAAAAAAGGCGATTTCTCCTTTTTTGCTGACGCTAATTTCGACTATACAGTAGCAACAATCGAAAAAGCAGATGCCAAAAACGCAGCTACTATTGGCAAACAACTCATTTATACACCATATAATAAGGCATTTATTGACTTTGGAGCGAGTTGGAAGCGGATTTCACTAGTCTACAACCATGCTTTTACTGGTTTTCGATATTCGAGCGAAGACAATGCACAATTTCTCTCTGCATTTCAAGTGGGCAATGTTTCAGCTTCTTATCAATTGTGTTTGCGAAATTTTGAATGGCAATTTTTTGGCAAAATCAACAATGTATGGAGTGAAAACTATCAGGTATTGGCGTCAAGACCGATGCCTTTGGTCAATTTTCAATTAGGAATTTCTATTAAAGCCCACAGTTGAAGCTGTTGGCAATTGAATCCCAGCAGCTTTAGATGTTGGCAATTTAACTTAATCCAATTCAATAGCTAAAGCTATTGATAATTCAAATCCGATTTAGAAGTTCCTTCCAATTGGGGAGGCATTTAGGTTGGGGTTTTTTAATTCAATTCAATTATTCATCAAAACAAAACAAAAAAAAATGAAAAAAAGTATTACCAATTCCTTTCTCGCAAGTACTCTAGCAGTGCTTTTTGCTAGTACATCTTTTGCACAAGTGGCTGATTTTGAAAGTCTTACCACTGTGTTGGGCTCCAAAAAGTATTGGGATGCCAGTGGCCCAACTGCAACTGGAGTTTTTACAAGTGGCGGTGCCAATTTTTCGACAAAATACGCCACTTCGTTTGGTGGTTATTGGGCTTCTGGTTGGGCTGCTTCTAATGTGACCAACACTACTTTGGCTGGTTACGACAATCTATATGGTACTTATCCTGGCCAGGGAGCTGATAATTCAAAAAATTATGTGGTCGGCCAGCAAGATGCGATTGTTACTTTTTACAATACGGTAACCGTTGCTGGTTTGCAAATAGCCAATGCAACGTATGCCGCTTTGAGCATGAAAAATGGAGACAGTTTTGCTAAAAAATTTGGTGGGACAAATGGTACAGATCCAGATTATTTTAAACTCCGAATTTTGGGTTTTCAAAATGGAATGCTTAACACTGTTTCTGGTATTGATGTGTTTCTTGCCGATTTTCGAAGCAGTGTTTCTGGGGAAGATTTTATTCTCGATACTTGGAAATCTGTCGATTTAAGTGCTTTAGGAGCCGTTGATAGTTTAAAATTCAAATTATATTCAAGCGATACCGGAAAGTTAGGAATCAACACCCCATTGTTTTTTAATGTTGATAACATCAGCATTTTAGGCAAAAATGTAGCTGGTTTTGAAAATCTTGAATTGGCTACGAATAGCTATTTGAATAAAATCGAACAAGATATTCCTACTGGGTTTGCAAATGGCAATGCGTATTTTCAATCGACTTATGCAGTATCGAACTATGCAGATGGTTGGGGAAATGGTTTCATTTATTCTACGGTTAATAATACAACTTTGGCCGGGTATGGCAATCAATATGCCGCCATTGCAGGTTCGGGATATGATAATTCGGTGGTATATGCGATGAGTTACGGCACTGCATCTATACAATTGAAAAATACCGCTACCATTTCTGGTTTCTATGCAACCAATGCTACATACACCTATTTGAGTATGAAAAATGGAGATAATTTTGCCAAAAAATTTGGTGGTGCTACAGGTATCGATCCCGATTATTTTAAATTGATTGTAAAAGGTTTTCAAAAGGGAATTCAAAAAACAGATACTGTGGCTTTCTATTTGGCAGATTTTACAAATAGCAACAATGCACTTGATTACATTTTAAATACTTGGAAATGGGTCGATTTGCAAAAATTAGGCACCGTAGATAGTTTGGTTTTTAGTTTCCAATCTTCAGATGCCGGCAGCTATGGCATCAATACGCCTAAATATTTTGCTATGGATAATTTTAATGGTGTAAGAGCAATCGAGACCAATACCACTTTAGCACTTGAAAACAGTGCTTCATTGGCGGTTTACCCAAATCCTGCTACAGAAACACTGTATGTTAATGTTGAAAACAGTAAAAATAGTTCATTTGCCATAATAAATGCTTTTGGCAATGAGGTTTTGCTGAAACGAATTGATGCAAACCAAAGTGAAATCGATATTTCTAGTTTGGCAGCAGGCGTATATTTTGTCAGGAATAATAATGGATTTACGAGATTTATCAAACAATAAATTGAATTGGCATTGAATAAGTTGGGCTTAAGCCCAACCTTCAAATGTCAATACAAAACTTATTTTCAAAAGCATTGATCCCACATAATATCTTACTGTTTAGATAAAAAAAGCTGTCTCACAAAGACAGCTTTTTTTATTGGCGAATAAAAATACTTTTTTGAAGAATATACTATATTTTATCTACCACCTTATCAACAATACCATAAGCAACTGCTTCTTTTGCATCCATCCAATAATCACGATCAAAGTCTTTCATTACCTTTTCAAATGTTTGTCCGCAATTATCTGCCAATAATTTAGCTCCCATTTCCTTTGTTTTCTGAATTTGGCGTGCCGTAATCTCGATATCAACCGATTTACCTTGAAATACGCCTCCGATACTTGGTTGGTGTATCATTACCTCGCCACTTGGAAAAATACTTCGTTCACCTTTCACACCGGCAGAAAGTAAAATAGAACCCATAGATGCAGCCAAGCCCATGCAAACCGTATGTACTGGGCTGGTAATGAGCTTCATAGTGTCATGTATTGCCATGCCGGCCGTCACTACTCCACCAGGGCTATTGATGTAAAATGTGATTGGAGTGCCTGGTTTGTCAGCTTCCAAATACAATAATTTGGTGATGATATCTTTGGCCGAATCGTCATCCACTTGGCCCCAAAGGAATATTTTTCTTTGCTCAAGAAATTTTTTGGCAAACATCATCATTCCTCCACCATCTTCTTTTTTCTCTTTTTTTTCTTCCTCGCCTTCCTCACTAGCAAGCGAAAATTTGTTTTGATTCAAATTCATGTATGTCTAATATTTAAAATTCATTTTTTACTACAAAAAAACTATTAACCTAGTAAGAATACAAATTTACGAGTGATTTTTAGTTTTTACCCAATACTTCATCAATCAAACCATATTCCAAGGCTTCTTTCGATTTCATCCAATAATCACGGTCAGAATCTTTGGCTATTTGCTCCATTGTTTTGCCCGATTGTTCTGCCAATATTTCATACAATTCTTCACGAATTTGTACAATTTGTTTAGCAGTGATCTCAATATCAGACGATTGTCCGCCAGCGCCACCACTTGGTTGGTGTATCATAATTCTAGAATGTGGCAAAGCTGCACGTTTGCCTTTTGTGCCCGAAGCCAAAATGATGGCTCCCATGGAGGCAGCCAAACCTGTGCAAATGGTAGCAATATCTGGACCTACAAAATTCATAGTGTCGTAAATGCCTAGACCAGCATACACCGAACCGCCAGGGCTATTGATGTAAATAGTAATGTCTCTTTTGGCATCTACCGACTGCAAAAACAGCAATTGAGCCTGCACCACATTGGCAACGTAATCATCAATACCAGTACCCAAGAAGATGATGCGATCCATCATCAGGCGCGAAAATACATCCATCGATACTGCATTCATTCTCCGTTCTTCAATGATATTTGGGGTAAGATTTGTAACGGTGTAATCCATCAGTTTATCTACCACCGTTCCGCTGATGCCTTGTCCGTGCACAGCATAGTTTCTAAATTCCTTGCCTAAATTCATATATGACTATTTAAAATATGTTGTTCTACGTGCAAATGTGTTTCAAATATCAATATGTCTGCCAAAAAAAAATCATGTCATTATAGCATATTTAATTTGTAAATAATAATTCAGTACTTTTAGGGTAAAAAGATCAAGAAGAGCTAATAGATGATAGTATTTAAAATTGATCTAAAAGTGTTAAATTTACTCATGCAGATAAATATAGATTGAAATGAGATTTGTAGATGTTACCAACGACATTGCTTTTAGGAAGATATTTGGGAATGAAAACAAGAAGAAAGCCTTGATTTCATTTTTAAATGCGGTGATTGATTTGCCAAATGCCGTGAAGATTACAGAAGTTACGATTTTGAATCCTTACCAATTGCCCAATTTGAGCGATGGTAAATCGACAATTATTGACGTAAAAGCTAAAGACCATCTTGGCAATTCGTTTATTGTGGAAATGCAGGTTGCCGAGGCAGATTTTTTTCATAAACGCATTTTGTACTATACTTCCCAAAGTTACGTAAGCCAAATTGGAGCTGGAAAGGAGTACAACAAGCTACAGCCGGCTTATTTTATCGGGATTTTGGCATTTGATGTAGGCAAAAACCCCAATTATTTTAGTCGCCATAAAGTCTTAGATGTGGAAACAGGTGAACACATCATTCAGGACGTAGAGTTTTATTTTATCGAACTAAAAAAGTTTGATAAAGAACTAGCAGCGCTTACAACGAGCATCGACCAATGGACGTTTTTCATCAAAAACGCACTAAATCTAGAAATTATTCCCGACAATGTGTCTGACGATGGACTGAAAGAGGCATACAACGAAGCTGCCAAACACAATTGGAGTCAAAAGGAGTATGATGAATATGAGCGAGCAAGCATCAGAGAAGGCGATTTGATAAATATTGCAGCACTTATAGAGAAAAGAGCGGAGCAAAGGGGAATGGAACGAGGCATCGAACGAGGCATCGAGCAAGGGATTGAGCAAGGGATTGAGCGAGGAATCCGACAAGGAATTCAGCAAGGCATTCAGCAAGGCATAGAGCAAGGTGTGGAAGAAGGGAAACTGAAAGAAAAGCTTGATTCAATTACCAAAGCCTTAAAGCGAGGCAAGTTGAGTGAAGAAGAAATTGCCGAAGATTTTGATGTAACCATCGATTTTGTAAAAGCAATGAAATTGAAAAAATAGTCGCAGTAAAATTTTATTTTTCCTCTGTCACAATGTCAGTATTTCCCTTTTGGAATAGTCATTGTTACACCACTTCTACCGGATTTCTTCCGTCAGTTTCTGTTCGTTTTCACTAAATGGAAATCAAAACCGTTTTTTTACCATAACCATTCCTCAAAATGCAAGAAAAAGGCACACTTTCGATTCACACCGAAAATATTTTTCCCATCATCAAAAAGTTCCTTTATTCAGATCACGAGATTTTTCTTCGTGAATTGGTGTCAAATGCAGTAGATGCTACCCAAAAGTTGAAGAAACTTGCCTCAATGGGTGAATTTAAAGGCGAGTTGGGCGATCTAAAAATCAAAATTACCATTGATGAGACTGCAAAAACGCTTACAATCTCTGACAGAGGAATTGGCCTAACGGCCGATGAAATGCGCAAATACATCAATCAAATTGCGTTTTCTGGAGCCACGGAGTTTGTTGAAAAATTTAAAGATAAGATCGAAAATCCTCAAGATATCATCGGTCGTTTTGGTTTAGGATTCTATTCCGCTTTTATGGTTGCCGATCTTGTGGAAATAAAAAGTTTGTCGTACCAAGATGGTTCTGAACCAGCCAAGTGGAGCTGCACGGGCACCACAGATTACGAAATAGTGGAGACAACAAAACCCGAACGCGGTTCTGATATTATTCTGCACATCAATGAAGACAGCAAAGAATTTTTAGAGAAATTTAGAATTCAAGGTATTTTAACAAAGTATTGCAAATTTCTACCTGTTGAAATTGAGTTTGACGAAAAAGTAATAAACAATCCTGCACCACTGTGGACAAAATCACCAAACGAGCTCACAGATGAAGATTACAAGAAATTTTACCAAGAACTGTATCCTTTCACCGAAGAGCCACTATTTTGGATTCATCTGAATGTAGATTATCCTTTCAACCTGACTGGAATTTTGTATTTTCCTAAGGTAAAACAGGAATTTGAATTACAGAAAAACAAAATCCAACTTTACAGCCGTCAGGTATTTATTACCGATGAAGTGAAAGATGTAGTGCCTGATTTCTTGATGTTGCTGCATGGCGTAATCGATTCGCCAGATATTCCTTTAAACGTATCGCGCAGTTATTTGCAATCTGATGGCAATGTGAAGAAAATCAATTCACACATCACCAAAAAAGTAGCTGATAAATTGCAGGAGCTTTTCAAAAACGATCGCAAAGGATTTGAAGAAAAGTGGGATAGCATCGGCTTGTTTGTAAAATACGGTATCATTACTGACGATAAATTTTACGACCGTGCGAAAGATTTTTCTTTGTTGAAAAACACTGAAAATCAGTACTTTACATTACCAGAATACGAAGAAAAAATCCAAGTTACCCAAGCCGATAAGGACGGAAATAAGGTTTACATTTATACTAATGAGCCTTTGAAGCAAGACGCCTATATTCAATCAGCAAGAAAAAAAGGGTACGATATTTTGAAGTTTGAAAGCCCAATCGACACCCATTTTGTAAGCCATTTGGAGCGTAAATTGGAAAAATCGAGCTTCAAACGGGTAGATTCTGATATTGCTGACAAGTTGATAGACACAGGTATTGTATTAGAAAGCATATTGAACGACACCGAAAAGGAGACATTAAAAACGCTTTTCGATACTACCATCAATAATAAAAGCTACACAGTTTCTATCGAACCATTGTCTCCAGACGAGTTGCCAGTGGCAGTGACATTGCCAGAATTTATGCGCAGAATGAAAGAAATGAGCATGGCAGGCGGTGGTGGAATGGCGTTCATGGGAAATATGCCAGATAGCTATAGTGTCACCATCAATGCCAACCACAGTTTGGTACAGAAAATATTGAAATCTGAAAGTGACGAAAACAAACAAACGCTAGCCAAATATGCTTTTGATTTGGGAATGCTTTCGCAAAACTTGCTCACTGGTGGCGAATTGACATCATTCATTCAAAAAAGTGTGGAAATGATGAAATAGCTTTTGAATCTAACGTCAATAAAAAATCCCCATCGCAAATACATGAGATGGGGATTTTTTTATTCGATCAGTGATAAAACAATGCAATAATATGGCAATACTGTTACTTAACCATTATTTTAACCAATTCTACATCAAATAGCAATACAGAATTTGCAGGGATTTTATCACCAGCAGCCATTGGGCCATAGCCTAGTGGCGATGGAATAATGATTGTAGCTTTCGACCCCTCATTCAACAAAGAAATACCTTCATCCCAACCTGGAATTACTTGACGCACACCTACCGTAAACTCCAGAGGTCCTTTGCCTACGGATGAGTCAAACTCTTGACCAGAAAGCAATTTGCCAACATAATTTACCTGCACCATGCTGCCTGCAGGTGGGGTTTTGCCTTTACCAGCTTTGGTAATGATATAATACACACCTGATTCTGTTTTTTGAGCTTTCAATTTATTGGCAGCCAAGTAATCTTGTATCAATTTATCGTCAATACCACGTTGGTTGGCCATTTGTTCTTCCATTTGTTTTTTGCGTTCCTCCATTTTAATGGCTTGTTCTTTTTCAAATACCTCTTTGTTTTGCACTTTTATCACTTTCATTATAAAAGTGATTTTGCTTGCAGAGTCGATAAAATCTGGTCTTGGAGCCATGAAAGTCTTCTTAAACAAAGAATCGGCACTCATTTTGAATGCCACCGAATCGCCTTCAGAAAGCATTTGCAAACCCTCTTCCAAACCACCTTTAAAAGTTGGAGATTGCACGATCACTTGAAGCGGGTTGCCATCTTTCCAAGTGTTGCGAAGTATCGAATCTTTATCTGTTTTGTAAATGAAATTTACAGTTAAGAAATCGCCAACCTTGGCAGTTTCTCCTTCTTTATCTTCGTAAAAATAATATTCAAGACCGTTGTCGCTCTTTTTGTAATTAGGCTCTTTGCCGCATGAAGACAATAAAACTACGGCCGCAAGTGCCGAAATCGCAAATTTTGTTAATTTTAACATGGCATTAATACTGTTGATTGTTTAAACTCGTTATTTAATTGATTTTGGTATTGAGGCAATAAATCTAAAAATTTTTCTAGAGTATCGTGCAAAGATAATGGAGATTTGCCACCAGCCGCATTTTTGTGGCCTCCACCTTCAAAATGTTTTCCAGCAAACTCATTTACGGCAAAATCTCCAGATGATCGGAAAGATAATTTTACCATATCGTCTCGTTCTATAATAATGGCAGCCAAGCAAATGCCTTCGATTGAAAGTGCATAGTTTACAAGACCCTCAGTATCACCGGTTTGCGAGTGAAAATTGCCTAATTCGTCTTTAGACAACACAATATAGGAAGTATGGTAATTGTCAAGAACTATTAGTCTTTTATTAAGTGTATAGCCCAAAAACCGCAGTCTTTCTTCGGTATTATTGTCGTAAATCAGCCTATGAATTTTCGAATTATCAATGCCCAAATCTATGAGATCTGCGATAATCAAATGGACTTTTTTGGTGGCAGTTGGAAAACGAAACGAGCCAGTATCGGTCATAATACCAGCGTAAATACATTCTGCAATCTTTACATCTATTTTGTTTTTTTCACCTAAGGCTATAATGAAGTCGTAAATTAGTTCGCAAGTAGCGGCCGCTTTTGCATCCCAAAGTGTAAAGTCGGCTTTGATGGTGGGATTGAGATGGTGATCGATTAATACTTTTTTGGCGTGCGATTGCTTTACCATGGCTGCCATGTCGTTGATGCGATCGTAACAAGAAAAATCCAGGCAAAATATTAGATCTGCATTTACGATCAATTCTGCAGCTTTTTGCTTTGTGGTACGGCTTTCTTCAAAATTGATAACACAATTATTCCCAGGCATCCAAAATATAAATTTGGGATAATCAGACGGCACTATTACCGTAATATCTTGCTGGAAATTTTTGAGAAAATTGAAAAGTGCCAATGAGGAACCCAAAGCATCAGCGTCTGGCTTATGATGGGTCGTAATAATAATTTTAAGCGGTGAGCCTTGAATTAAAGCCTTGAGCTGAGACAGATTTTGCATTGTACAAATGCCTTCCTGAAAGGTTAGCAAATGTGGGGAAATATAGTGATACGGTGAAACAATTTTATCAAGTGTGTAATAAACAGGTAGATAGATTTGTCTATTATATAATTATTCTATTATTTGATTGAACTTTTTGTCCTATTCACCACATCCATCCAAACGGAAATGGTCTGTGGAAGGCAAAATTTCACCATGTTATTCCTCTGGACATACCTTGGCATCAAACTCTACACATTGGGCTTTTTCGTTAATGTAGAAAAAGACCTCGCCTTGTACCCGAGACACTTCGGCCAAAAGCTGCCCGCCATAATTTTGAAAATCGGTAATTTTCACAAAATACTCTGGTATCAGAGCCTTGCCCACACGGTTGTAAATACCATATTTCCCCATTTTATTCATTACCAACACGAGCGAACTATCTGGACTGTAGCGTTTTACCTTCGGATATTCAATTGGCACGAACTCTTTTCCATTTTTATCTACGCATCCATACAGTTGTTTTTTAGATACAATAGCGTAGCTTTTCAGAAAATCGGTCACAAAATCGTATTTGGGTTTTATTACCTCATCGCCATTTTTGTTCAAAAAGCCCACTTTGCCTTTCAATTCTACCCAAGCCAAGCCTTCGTTGTAGGAACCTGCATTGTCGAAGTAAAAGCGACTTGAGGATTTGCCATTTTTATCAATAAAGCCCGTTCTGCCTATGTCTTCTAGCGAGGCAGTGGCAAATCCCTCTTGAAAATTTCTAAGCCTGATGAATTTTACTTCTGTAATTTCTTTACCAGTGGAGTCGATGAAACCGAGTGCTTCGCCAATTTGCACTTTGGCAAAACCATTTACAAAATCTTCTGCTTTGTCGTATTT
>JBJXGB010000096.1:0-13552 GCA_046152935.1 Cytophagales bacterium | reverse complement strand
CTCAAACACTATGACATCATCCATTCTTTAGCACTTTGCTGAGAAGAAAATGCCTTCATCTGCAAATCAAATTTTCTAAATGATAAGAACAACATGTTGATATAGTATTTCTTAAACGGATTGTCGGACGACACAACTGCGATACGTTTCAGGCCTAAACTGATAGCAGTTGGAAGCATATCGCTTTCAAACCACCGCCTATTGTTTACCGAAATCACCCCCTGGTTTGTAATATCAGACATCACACAGTCAACAGGTTTCGTTTTACCCAAATTTAGTAAATGCATAAAAGGCTTTTTGTACTCATCGAAACTGGGTGCACCATTCCAAATAATGGTTCCTATTTTCGATTCATCATCGTAGTAAACCTTAGAGCAATCAAATTCTACAAGTAGCTTTTCCATCTTTTTAGTTTGATAAGTGTTAAAATAAATAATAAGTCAATGAAACAGGTAAATAATTTAATGTGATGATAGTTTCTTCAAAAATAGAAATCCATTGTAGAACCAATGAGACCAGTAAACAATGGTATTTCATCTAAGCTATTGCCAATTTTTGTTTTTTCATTCCCAATCCGCCCAAATACATATCGTTTATTTCGTTCATACTCACAAAGTTAGTTGGCTGCTTTTGATAGCCATAAATGTCTTTCAAAGTCTTGGTCAATTCTTGGCCGCCCGCACTCAACTCTACATCGTCCATTTGCATCATCGCAGGGTGTTCGTAGCCGCACGCATGCGATATTTCAAGTATTTCTTTTCGCAATGTTTTTACATAATTATAAAAGCGTTCAGATTTTAAAGTCGGATCGACACCAGCTTGCAACCATTTGCTAGAAGTAGCTATGCCAGCTGGGCAATGGTTGGTATGGCATTGTTGGGCTTGTATGCACCCTATCGACATCAAAGATTCTCTGGCAATATTTATCAAATCGGCTCCCATCGCAAAAGCCATCAATGCATTGGCGGGAAAGCCCAATTTCCCTGAGGCAATAAAAACTACTCGATCTGTAAGCCCTCTCGAAGCAAATACCTTATAAACATTGGCAAAAGCATGCACAAATGGCAGAGAAACATTGTCTGCAAAAGCAGGCGGAGCAGCTCCAGTGCCACCTTCACCACCATCTATCGTTATAAAATCGGGGCCTTTTCCTGTTTTCACCATCAAATCTGCCAGCTCTTCCCAATGCTCCATTTTACCAACAGCCGATTTGAAACCAACGGGCAATCCTGTTGCTTCTGCCATATTTTCAATAAATACAAGCATTTCGGCCATGTTTCTGAAAGCAGAATGGTTTACTGGCGATAAAATATCTTGCCCTAAAGGAATTCCTCTAATTTCTGCAATTTCTTTGGTGATTTTTGCCGCGGGCAACACGCCTCCTTTTCCTGGTTTCGCTCCCTGCGACAGTTTTATTTCTATGCCTTTGATGAATGGCTTTTCGTTCACCAACGCCACCAATTTATCCATAGAAAATTTCCCATCATCGCCTCTTACACCAAAATAGCCCGTACCGAAGTGAAAAATTACATCTGCTCCGAAACTATGGTAAGGCGACAAACCACCTTCGCCTGTATTGTGATAGCAACCTGCCTTCAAAGCTCCTTTGTTTAAAGATTCTACTGCGGCTGCTGAAAGCGAACCATAGCTCATGGCAGAAATATTTACCGCAGAATACGGGCGAAACGGCTTTCTGCGGTTGTTATAAAGCCCTACAACTTTGGCAGAAGGCAAAAAAGATGGGTCAGCAAAGTTAAGATGGTCTTTCTCCACATAAAATGGGAATACTGTTGGTTTAATAAAAATATGACCAGCAGCATGAATGTCTTGATCTGTACCAAAGCCCGAATAATTATTTTCTTTCTTTGCAGAGGCATATATCCACGAGCGTTGGCTGCGGTTGAATGGCAATTCTTCCCTATTGTTGGCAACTATATATTGTCGAAGCTCTGGCCCTATTTTTTCTAAAAAATAACGAAGATGCCCCACCACTGGAAAATTGTGCTTGATAGTTTGCTTCTTGTTGAAGAAAATATCTTTAATAGCCACAATGACTAGGAAAATTAAAAATGCATAAATGGCATAATTGATGATTTCAAATTCCGTTTCGATCATCTTTAGTTCTTGTTCTTGCATACTATCTCAATATGTGTTGTTGTACGTACTTTTTTCCTAAAGTATCGAAATAAAGTTATAAAACTTATAAGAATAAAGAAATCTAAACCTGACTATTTTCAATTATTTTTGAGTAAAATAAAACAATTGGAGCAAATACTAATTGCTGCTATTTAAAAATATATGTCATTATGAATACAAAATTATTCCCCACCATTATTTTTGCCATTTCAGTAGTATTGCTGATTGTAGGCTTGCACCAAACAATGCTAAATGGTTTTGCAGAAAGCTATTGGGTATTTTCATTTGCTACGGGCTTTTTCTTATGGTTTGCGTATTTGAAACGCAATGAGAAAATGGGCGAAGAAGTAGCCCAAAAATATGAAAAAATGACGGGAAAGAAGATCGTAAATCCAACCAAAAAAGCGGCAAAAAAGTGATTTTGGATTAGAATCGCAATTTTTTTAGGCTTGATAAAAAGTTTACAAGAGCAGCAAAACAAAAAACACGACTAAAATTTAACTTTTAATCGTGCGAAAATTTTTAACTGTATGCAATGTGCCCAAAGCGAGATTCGAACTCGCATGCCCTTTAACAGGCGCTACCACCTCAAAGTAGTATGTCTACCAATTTCACCATCTGGGCAGGTTTATTTTGTTAGCAGGTGCAAATATAGCTTTTTAATACAGATCAGAAAAGAATAACTGTGTACGATTGCGGAAATAAAATATTTCGTAGAGTAAAATAGCTATTCTTTCTTTACTGGAAATTTGAAAGGCTTTATTAGTTCATTCACCTGAGCAATTATTTCTTTGGCTTGTTTCACAATCAATTCACCTTCAGTACTCAATTTTACGGGGATGGTATTGCGGTTGAATATTGAAATGCCCAGTTTATCTTCCATTGCTTTTACTTGATGGCTTACCGTGCTCTGCTCGGCACAGCAAGTTTCTGCTGCTTTTGAAAAACTACCATATTCTGCGACTGCGATCACGTATTCCAATTGCCTTAATGTTACATGCATCAACTATGAAGCTTAAAATTTATCGTCAAACATACTCACAAATTTCACAAATAAATTGGCCAGTATTTTTATTCAATATATTATTTACTATTTTTAGTATAAACATTAACTTTGAAACGATTTAACTATAATTTTTAAAATCCCTATCGTTGTTTTATAATATGAACAAAATTAAAGTAGCCAATCCCATTGTGGAACTTGACGGTGATGAAATGACCCGCGTTATTTGGAAGTTTATCAAAGACAAACTCATTCTTCCTTATTTAGAACTGGACATTAAATATTACGATTTGGGTATGGAAAGCCGCGATGCTACCAACGATCAAATTACAATCGATGCTGCAGAAGCCATTAAAAAGTATAGTGTAGGCATAAAATGTGCCACCATTACGCCAGATGAGGCTCGCGTAAAAGAATTTAGGTTAAAGCAAATGTGGAAATCGCCAAACGGAACCATCAGAAATATTCTCGATGGCACCGTATTTAGAGAGCCCATCGTCTGTAGTAATGTGCCTCGCCTAGTGCCAAACTGGACAGCTCCCATCATGGTAGGTCGCCACGCTTTTGGCGACCAATACAAAGCCACCGATTTTGTGACCAAAGGAAAAGGCAAACTCACCATTACTTACACGCCTGAAGATGGCTCAGCCGTGCAATCGTATGAAGTCTACAACTATAAAGGTGATGGCGTTGCCTTGGCAATGTACAATACAGACGAGTCGATAAGAGGCTTTGCTAGTTCATGCTTCAATACAGCTTTGCAAAAAAAATGGCCTTTGTATCTATCTACCAAAAATACGATTTTGAAAAAATACGATGGTCGATTTAAGGATATTTTCCAAGAGATTTTTGAAAAAGACTTTCAATCAAAATTTGCAGAAGCTGGTATCACCTACGAGCATCGTTTGATTGACGATATGGTAGCATCTGCCCTTAAATGGAATGGTAATTTTGTATGGGCATGCAAAAACTATGATGGAGATGTGCAATCAGATACTGTAGCTCAAGGCTTTGGCTCGCTTGGTTTAATGACATCGGTGCTAGTAACGCCAGATGGCAAAACAATGGAATCGGAAGCGGCTCATGGCACGGTTACACGCCATTATCGCGATTATCAAGCTGGAAAAGCCACTTCTACCAATCCCATTGCATCTATTTTTGCTTGGACAAGAGGTCTTGCATTCAGAGGCAAACTAGATGACAACGCAGCTTTAGTGAATTTTTCAAAAACATTAGAAAAAGTATGTGTCGCCACCGTTGAAAGTGGAAAGATGACCAAAGACTTGGCCGTTTGCATTCATGGAAACAAAGTAAAATTAGGCGAACACTACCTAAATACAGAAGATTTTTTAAACGCCATTGACGCTAATTTGAAACTAGAATTAGTGAAATAATAGGTTGATTGTCAATATTTTAACTGAAAAATAGTTGTTCAAAACATCTATTTTTCAGTTAAAATCGTATGTTATGTTTCTGTTAATTAACTAGTTTAGTACAATATGTGTGCTAATTTTACGTCTACTATTTATCCAAATTTTGCTACTTATTCTATCTAACATTTATTTTCATTGAACTACGTATATTAAGGAGAATCTCTACAAAATGGTAATGGCGTCTGAATTCAAGTTGAACAATGATACTAAAAAGGTTATTGACCTCAAGGTATCTACCTTGTCGTATAGTGTTGTTTTAGACACTATATTTGATTTAGCTTTGTCAAAATCAACCTCATATATCTGTTTTGCAAATGCCCACATGGCTGTGGAAGCACATTTGAGCCCTAAAATTGCCAATTCTGTAAACAACGCCACCATTGTAACTTCCGATGGAATGTCGGTGGTAATGGCTCTAAAATTCCTACATAAAGTAAAGCAAGACCGTACCGCAGGTATGGACATGATTTTTGACTTGATAAAAGGGGCAAGCGACAAAAATTTGTCTGTTTTCCTTTTGGGCACAGAGCAAAGCACAATCGATTCCTTTGTAGAAAATGCAAAATTTCAGCACAAGAATCTAAAAATTGTGGGCTCAATCGCTCCACCATTTACGGAGTTTACAGAATCTCAAAACGATAATTATGTATCGCAAATCAAGGATTCTGGAGCACACATGGTTTTTGTAAGTTTGGGATGCCCAAAGCAAGAAAAATGGATGGCAGAAAATTCTCATCGTATCAATGCCGTATTGCTTGGTGTAGGTGGTGCATTTCCATTGTATGCTCACAAAACAAGGAGAGCACCTGTTTTTATGCAAAAAAGTGGTTTCGAATGGCTGTTTAGGTTGTATCAAGAGCCAAAAAGACTTTGGAGGCGGTATTTAGTGACCAACACATTGTTTGTTTTTTACTTCTTCCGCCAGTTGCTATCCAAAAGCAAATAGATTCTATTTCTTGAAAGTAAGTTTAAAGGAAGCTCCCTTTCCATATTCACTTTCCAATTCTATCTTACCTTGTAGCTCTTGCATGAGCATTTGCACGATATGAAGTCCCAAACCAGTTGAGTTTTCGCCTCTTGTTGGTTGTGCGCTTAGCTTTTGGTATTTTTTAAATATATTTTGCTTGTCATTATCAGTAAATCCTGGACCCTCATCCCGAATTGAAATCTCTATTTTGTCAATTTCACGCACTACAATTACATAGATTTTTTTATTATTTTCAGAAAACTTAATCGCGTTTGAAAGTAAATTGTCTATTATTCTTGATAAATAATTTCGGTCTGTCAATATATCAACCTCATAATCGTTAAATTCTTTGATTATGTCTATATCTTTATTGGAGGCTACAATCTGATAATTGTCAATGATCTCATCTAAAAACTCAATTAGATTTATTTTTTCAATTTTTAGTTTCGTAGCATCTGCATTTTTCAATTCTGTATCGAGTATCTTCTTAATCATCTCTTTAGCATCGTTCAATTCCTTTTGCGCTACAGATAAGTACATCGTCTGCTCTTTATTGCAGGTACCATCCAGTAGCACCATTGCCAACAAGCCTTCAATTCTGTTCAAGGGTGCTTTCAAATCGTGCGAAACTACGCCTATAAGTCCATTTTTATCACTATTTAACTTTCCGAGCATCGTATTTTGAAGCTCAAGCATTTCATTTTGCGATATTATTTCTTCTGTTTTCGACTTTAACAGATTGTTATTAATTCTGTATCTAATAAACAGAAAAATGGCAAAAATTGCGAAAATGAATATGATAAGAGTTCCAATAATTAACCCAAATTGAAGAATCTGTTTGTCTCTAATGATTAAATCTTTCTTTTTGTTTTCCTGCAAAAGCTTTGTGTTCAAATATTCAGATTCGGCAAGCCCACGCTTATAAATGAGACTATTAATGATAATGCCATTTTCAATTTTGGTGAGGCTATCGCTCGTATTTTTATACTTTACAATAGAAAGATAGGCATCTAGGTACTCATTGTGGTTTGCATAAGCTTTAGATAACAGCAATTGGGCATTTTTTACAACATACTGATTCCCGCTGATATCCGCCAAAGCACAGTAGCTTCGTGCAAATCCAATAGCTTCTTTCGATTTATTTTGTGTCAAAAATAAATTAGCCAGAGATTTATACGCCTGAGCTTCCCAGTAATTGCTTTTATTCGACTTGCTTACTTCTAGGCATTTCAATAGATACTCATTAGCCAAAGTATACTTCCCAGCAGCCATGCAAATGTTTCCCAAATTTTCCATACACAACAAATAGCCAGCCGAAGTGGTCTGATTGGCACTCGAATAGAAGTTCACAGCTTTCTTAGCACTTTCCACAGCTTTGTTGAAATCATTAATTTCTAAGAAATAATTACTTTCTTGAACATAGAAATCTGCATTTTCCGTTGCTTGCGAGAGGAAATATTTATTGTAATTTTTAATAGTGGCTTGGGTTTCAATTCTTAACTTCAATTTCAATTGGAGAGCCATAAGTGCACAAATATCTTCTTTAGCACCAATGATATTTGGGTGGATAAAAAGCTTTTGAGAAGCGAATTTGGCGTAGGTTTTTGCAGTTTCTATGTCAGAAAAATGATGAAAGATCGTACCAATTTTCACTAAAGCATTTACCCCGTAGTAGCCTAAATTGCTTTGATTATAAATATCGATAGCTCTGAAATAATACTCGAGCGATTGCACAATTTTATTTTCTTGGTACATTACCGAGGCCAAGTATTCAAAAGATTTGGCTCTACCAAAGGGAAAATTTATCTGATCGGCAATTTCTAGTGCCTTTTGTGCGTACTTCCTTTTATTCACCAAATCATCATCTTCAAGATTTTTATAAATTGCGAGGCAATGTTTTACCTTTGAAGTATCATTTTTAAGTGGAATAGTAGCATTTAGGCTATCCGATATTCTACTGCCTGAGGCCGAGAAGAAAATGGAAAAAATAATACTTACTTGAAAAAGTTTATCAGTAGCCTTCATGATTCAAGTAATTTATACGCTTAATATTCAATAGGTTGTTGGTATATTTATAAAATATTGTTGAAAAATTAAATGGACTATGTAATATTGAACGGGGAATATTTACAACGTGAAAATGCTAAATTAAGCATTAATAATAGAGCATTCAAATATGGGGACGGTATTTTTGAAACGATGCTTAGCGTAAATAACGAGATCAGGCATTTGCAATACCATTGGGAACGGCTCGAAAAAGGCATGCGGTTATTGGATTTAAAATTTAAAAATATACTTGATATTGAGGCCATTAGCTCTTTAGTTTGTTCTCTGGTGGCCAAGAACAACCTAAAAGACAATGTGAGAGTCCGCTTGGAAGTGTTTAGAAATGGAGCTGGGCTGTATACACCGACTGATAATGAAGCTGGGTACGTTTTAGAGGCAAATCCTACAGAAGTCGCTTATAAATCGAATCTGCAAAATACTGCAAATAATAGTGTAGGTTTTTGTGATACTATTAAGTTAAACTACAGCTCTATTTCAAGCATAAAATCTTGTAATTCAATACCTTATATTCTGGCTGCCATCGAGAGAGAAAAAAAAGGGATGGACGATTTAATATTAACAAATTGTGAAAATTTCATCTCAGAATGTTGCTCTTCCAATATATTTTGGTGGGATGGCAACACAATTTTCACCCCATCAATAGAATCGGGATGCATAGCTGGCGTGATGCGAAGGGTGTTGATTGCACAATTTCAAAGTTCAAATTTAAAAGTAGAAGAGGGCCTATTTCCCAAAGTATCTCTAAAAGGAGCTAAAGTGGCTTTTACCACCAATTGTATGGGAATAAAACTAATCAATAAAATTACAGACGAAAAAAAGGAGTTTTATACCATTGATAATCAAGCGTTTACAAATTCTCCACTTTACGCATCCATTCTATCGTTGTCTTAATTCCGGCTGCGATAGCAGTATTTGAGGCATAATTGAGTTTCTGCTGTGCCTTTGAAATATCGGCATGGGTCGCGTGCAAATTGCCAAGAGGCGATTTTTTGTAAGATAATAAAGTTGGTTCGAGTGTGTTTTTTTCTATCAATTCAAAAATACTCTGAATATCATTGGGTTGCGAACTGCCTAGATTAAAAATTTCCATCACAGGTTCGTCTACTTTTGATAAAAATGCGATCGCTTTATCGAAACCATCTACTACATCTTCTATATAAGTATAATCTCTCAAAATCTTACCTTCACCGTAAATTGCTATGTTTTGTTTTTTGAGATTGGCCTTGATAAATTGATACATGCCACTATCCGGACGTTGGCGTGGACCATAGACAGAAAATAATCGTAAGACTACTGCAGAAATACCATGCATTTCGTGGTACATTTTTATGAACATTTCGGCAGCCTGTTTGCTTGCCGCATAAGGCGAAGTAGGTGTATTTATAAGTGAGTCTTCAGTAAAAGGAGAATCAATTCCATTGCCATAAACTGTTGATGATGAGGAGAATATCAGTTTGTTTATCTCGGCTTCTTTGGCGGCTTCGAGTATCGAGACAGTGCCATTTACATTAGAAGAAATATAATCGAGCGGATTTTTTAAAGAATTTACGGCCCCACATTTGCCAGCCAAGTGCACAATCATTTCTACTTTCTTTGTAGTAAGAATATCGATAAGATTGTCAGTATCTCGCACATCGCCAGTAATGAGGTGAAATTTTGTATTTTCTTTCAACTCTTTGATATTTTCCTTTTTGATGGCCTTGGGATAAAATTCATCAAAACTATCAAGACATATTACTTTATTGCCTTGTGCTATCAATCGATCGCACAAATGCGACCCTACAAAACCAGCTCCACCTGTTACTAATATATTCATAATAAATACTGTAATTTTTTGCGTTTAAGTTAGTTGAGCTTCCATTCGCTATTCAATATTGATATCGAATGGTGTGCTGTAAGGTCGAATTGGCAAGGCACTATTGAAATAAATCCATTCTCGAGTGCCCACTCATCTGTATCCTCGCCATTGTCCATATTTATCAACGCACCTGCGGTCCAAAAATATTGCCTACCCATTGGGTCGGTTCGTCTTTCAAATTCCTCTTGGTATTTTGTCACTGCCTGTCTACATATTTTAAAGCCTTTTATGGCCGTAGCCATAGCAGGAATATTTACATTTAAAGCTGTGTATTTTCCTATACCCCTTGTCAAAGTTTCATTTACAATTTTCTGAATATAGATGGTAGTATGCGAAAAATCGGCATCAGATGCATAATCGCAAAGGGAAAATCCGATGGCAGGTATACTTTCGATCGCTGCTTCGATGGCAGCCGACATGGTGCCAGAGTAAATAACGTTGATCGATGCATTGGTTCCATGATTGATTCCACTCACAACTAGGTCGATTTTTCTACCTTTTAACACAAAGTTCTTGGCAATTTTTACACAATCTGCTGGTGTTCCAGAGCATTCGTATGCCTCAATATCGCCAAACATGGTATTTGGATTTAAGCGCAACGGCTTTGAAATGGTGATCGCGTGCCCCATTCCAGATTGTGGACTGTCGGGTGCTACTACTACTACTTCACCCAATCCCATCACAGCTTCTATTAATGTTTTTATGCCTTTTGAAGTAATTCCGTCATCATTTGTAACCAGAATTAGAGGTTTGTTTGCCATATTATATATTCTATGCTGTAAATATATATAAGGATTAGAGACTAAAATAGTTAGATAGAAACTTTGTGAATAAATATTTTAAGAAGAAAGATATTTTTTCTGAATCGAAGCAAATCGTAAGTGCCTGTAAATGAGACTATTGAAAATAAATAGTACCATGTAATACATAATATAGAAAAATATTTTAGTACTTTGTTTTGCATAGTACTATTATTTACCTAGATTTGTGTCATTAAATGACCTATAAAAGTTATGAAAAACACAGACAAAGTAAAAATAGGATTTGCTGCATTATTAATCACAATAGCTGCGTTAGTGCAGGCCCAAAATACAGTTGAGAGAAACCTTGGCTCTTTCAAAGCTGTAAGCACAAGTGGTTCGTATGACATCATCTTGAAAAAAGGAGATGTAGAGAAAATAGTAATCAAAGCCAAAAACAAAGAGGAAATTGAAAAATTGAAAACTGAAGTTTCTGGCAATGAATTGAGAATTTTTCAAAATGGAAATTTCTGGAATTGGGGAAGTGGAGACAACTACTCGATCATTGTGTATTACAAGAATTTAGAAAGCATTGAATGCTCGGGCTCAGCTGATGTAGTAGGAGACGATTTACTCTCAGGTGATGATGTAAAGGTAAGTCTCTCAGGATCAGGGGATATTAAGCTAAAAAAAATAGTGGCCAAAACCCTAAAAGTAAGTGTTGCTGGTTCGGGCGACATAAAAATTGCAGGAAAAACTGAGCTTCAGAAATTGAGCATAGCTGGTTCAGGCGACATTTCAGCTTTTGAATTACGATCAGAAAAGTGCGAAGCTTCAATTGCAGGCTCTGGCGACATAAGGCTGTATGCATCAGGAAATCTGAGTGTTTCAATTGCAGGATCGGGCGACATATACTACAAAGGAAATGCCAAAATCGATAATTTTTCAGTAGCAGGCTCAGGAGAAATTCACAGAGAAGATTAACCACCAATATGAATACCAGATACTTAAACTTTACAATAATACTCGCATGAAATTAACATTAGCAATGCTGATCGCAGCCATGATGATTGTGGCTTGCAGCCAAAGAAAAATAGCTTCAGAGGTAGAAGCCAAAACAGGGAAATGCTGCAGCAAAAACAGACTCTTGTATTAAAAAAAGGTGAACACAACCAGAATAAACAAATACTACACAATGGACATAGAAAACATAAAAGCACAGATGCGGAAAGGTATTTTAGAATACTGCATACTGTCGGTAATATCGGAAGATGAAATTTACGCTTCCGATATTCTGGAGAAACTTAAAGAAGCGAAACTGATTGTGGTGGAAGGAACACTTTATCCACTTTTGACAAGACTTAAAAATGATGTCCTTTTAGAATACCGTTGGATCGAATCGACCCAAGGCCCACCTAGGAAATATTTTAAATTAACAGAAGCTGGCAAAGCTTTTCATATAGAATTATCAAGAGAATGGATCTCGCTCCAAAACAGTGTTGAGGCCAGCATAAAACCCATTATTTCAACAATATAGACCCTATTCAGGCCATGCAAAAAGTACATACCATAAACTTAGGCGGAATCATATTTCAGATAGAAGAAGATGCCTACGAAATACTGAAAAATTATCTTTCAGCCCTCAGAACCCATTTTCAAAACCAAGCAGAGGGCTTAGAAATAGCCAATGATATTGAGTACAGATTGGGCGAAATGCTTAATCAAAAATTAACAGGTGGCAAACTCTTGATTCAAAAAAATGATGTTGAAAGCATAATTGCCATCATGGGCCAACCGACTGATTTTGACAAAGGAGAAGCTGAGGATTTCAACTTAGGCAATTCAAAATCCAATTTCCAAAATGAGGAACAAAAGGAAAAACGCAAATTTTTTAGAGATACAGATGGCCGAATTATTGGAGGGGTAAGCACAGGAATTGCCGCATATTTCGGGATCGAACCTTGGATAATTAGAATCATTTTCTTGATTTCATTGTTTTTTGGGGGCGCAGGATTCATTTTCTATATCATACTTTGGATAGCCGTTCCAAAAGCAAAAACCACAGCCGACAGATTAGCCATGAAAGGCGAAAAACCAACTTTGGATAATATTGTAAAATCGGTTGAAGATCGCGCAAAAGAACTGAACACAGGCAAATTTACTGGCTTTTTGAAAGCAATAGTTGGGTTTATAGAAACCATTTTGAAAGGCATTCTACGCATATTTGGAAAGGTTTTTGGTGCAATAATTTTATTCCTTTCTTCAATTCTGCTTTTAGGTTTGATTGCAACATCACAATTCACCTCAAATGGCGGAATTACCATAAACGACACAACACTTGGATTAAATGAACTGATGGGGTTGTTCTTTTCAAACAGCACTGATGTTACTATTATTCGATTTGTGACTTTTGTCTTGTTTTGTATTCCTCTGATTTATTTGATATTAGGAGGGTTGAAACTTTTGGGCTCACAAATCAAAATAAACAAGATTGTAAACTATGTTGCTATTTCCGTTTGGTTTGTAGCATTATTTACAACTGCCTATTTTGGAATTAAAACCCTTTATGAATTTACTGCTGAAAGTGGAAGCACTCAAACAATAAATATATCAACAAATGACGGTGAAATTCTTGAAGTAGTGCCTTTTGAAAGTGTGAAAGATGCTGGTAAAATATCTGCGAGAATTTCAGATGATAAATCTGGTTTTATATTGGCCGACAGTGGCTTGTTTATTTCCAATGTTGAGCTGGAAATCGAAAAAAGCAAGACGAGCGAAATTGAATTGATTTACAAAGCATCAGCTAGAGGCAAAAATGAAACTGAAGCTGTTAGGAACTACAAAAATATAGTGTACAAATTCTCTAAGGTCAATAATCAATTGCTTTTAGATGATTTTTACAAGTTGAATCCTGGCACTCAATTTAGAGCTCAGCAAGTAAAATTAATTCTGAGATTGCCTGAAGGTCAACAAATTAAACTTGATCCTTTTATCGATCGACTTTCACTCAATTTGAACGATGATGACTTCGACTATGATAATGATGAAATAGCGGGTAAAATATTAATAATGACTGAAGGAGGCTTGAAATGCCTCGATTGTGAACCTAGAAAATTGACGCCTCCAAATCCGCCAAGCTCCGAAGATGAAGAAAATGATAGCAATAATGAGGAATAAGTTCACACTAAATACAAACAGAAAAACATGCTTTTCTTGCTAATCTTTGTTTTCTTCATTGTGCTTATCGTATTGATAATCAGCAATTTACTATTGTGGGCAGTCGTTGGTTTGATAGGATTGGGAATATTCATGGCGTGTTTGGGCTTGTTTATTCCAATGTTGATATTG
>JBJXGB010000085.1:0-19785 GCA_046152935.1 Cytophagales bacterium | reverse complement strand
AAGCCCCGTAACGCAGATGGTAGTGCAATAATATGCGCAAGAGTATGTAGCCGCCAACCTTATTTAGAGCTCTTTTAATGTATTCGACATTTGAATATATTGAAAGAGCTTTTGATTTTATCAAAATGGGCAATGTGGCTCATCATCGGGTAATCAAGAAGGTAATACTTACCTATTTTAATGGTGCAACCTCAATCGTTGAAAGGTAGTGCAAATTTCGAAAGCCTGGGCTTAACTTGTGATTTGGCAAAGTATAATTAGTAGTGTCGTGTCCAGAAAGGTGTATCCTTGGTTTGATTTAGGATTAAGTTAATGCAAACATATTTTAGGCCTAATGAACAAAAATTGCGCTAAAACTACTAGGATCAATTGATATTCATAGTATTAGCGCAGATGAAAGGTAATCGATAATAAGGGTGTCTTTACCATAGTTCTTAAATCGCCAAGAAGAATTGTAAATGATTTCACCCCTAAACGTTTGGGCACAATTAGCTTAAAACAGAGATAACCATAAATTGATATAATGGTCAAAAATAGTTGGTAAAACCGTTGTAAGTTACAGTATATCAGCGAGTTATAGAGGAGTATATGAAAGTCGTTTCATATACTCCTTTTTTATTCTATAAATAGTGCAAAAAGGTATTTTCGGATTACACATTAAAAAGCATTAGGTGGTTATATCGTATTGAAGAAAGAAAAGGTTTTTTTAGACATAAACCTGAAGAATGAAGGATTAATAAGTGCCGTACATGGTAAACCCATATTAGACATTGCACCTTATCCGGTTCTTTCTTTTTACGTGCTTTATTAAAAAAGTATAATTTATTTACAAAATCACCAACTACATTTGACCACATTACCCTTAAATTTGTGTCCGATATGACCAGTCGCAGACAATTTTGTGTAGAACAGTATAACTTGGTTATTCTACTCCCTCTTCATCTACCACCACCTTTTTTTTCTTGGTTTTTTTAGGTTTAGGGGCTATTTCCACAGGCTCTGGGTTGGTTTCCTCTGCTGCAGGTTGGGCTTGTGATGGTTCGCTTTCTTCTTTCGTAATATCTTGTTTAGTTGTCTTTTTCTGCTGTTTTTTAGATTTCTTCTGTTTTGGAGCAATTTCCTTAGGCTCGGGGTTGGTTTCCGCTGGATCAATGGTTTGTTTAGTAGGTGTAGAGGTTGGTTCGACACTATCTTGTAGATCGGTTTCTTCTTTGGTAATATCTACTTTCTTCGATTTTTTTCCTTTTTTGGCTGGTTTTGGAGCTAACTCTACTGGTTCTGGGTTGGTTTCACTAGGTTCTTCAATTTTAGGCTCTGCTTTGTCTTCGTCACGCTTTCGTTTATAGTCAGAGAGATCATCGTAATTTAATCCCAAATAATTTTTGTGAAATTCTTTCATAAACAAAGCTTCTTCTGCTTCATCGGCAAGGACAAAAGTATAGACAGTTGGTGTACCAGTTTCGCCTTTCGATTTGCTTGAAATGGAAGTATTAAAATCTGCATCGCTCGATAGCAGTGCCAACCTTCCTGGCTGATAATTAAAATAATAATAACTATCGCTATTGGGCTTTATAACAATGGTTACCATATCGCCCAATTCAGTTCTTTTTATCTCCACAAAACCATCTACGTAAGAATTAATGTCGTTTGCCAATATATTCGATAATTTTAATTTGCCTTTACTATGCCAAGCTTTGTATTCATTGGACCAGACCAAATTTACCTTTTCAAATGCTATGCCTTCGGTCAGTTTGGGTATGAATTTGAATAGAGGCTTGTAATCTTGGAGGTCGTTTAGGTGTTTTTGATATGCTTTTGAAGCCTTTTCGCCTCCCATATTCGCAATTTTCAATGTTAATAGATCGGTTTGCTCTTGCGAAATGGTATCGTTTTTTACTAACATTTGATCTACATACACCTCTGCTATTCGTTTGGCTGCAATGTCGAGTGCTTTGGTGGGCATATTCATTTTCATAGATAGCATTCCATCTAAGGCGTAGCGATGTTTTTTTATGTTTTCTCTTGCTTCGCCAGTTGTAGAGAGTGCAAAATTGAGATCTGGTCGAGCCAGTGTGAAGTTGCCCTGACAATCAAGGGTTTGCAATGTATCGTCATATATATATTTATTTCCAACGAGCGTATTACCAAGTAATCTTTCGGCTGTGCCCACCACAAACTGGTCTTTTTCGACTATGTATCTTAATTCGCCAGTAGCACTAAATATTTCGTGGTCATCTGGACTTTTGCGATGGGACATTAAAGTGCTATACAAATCAAAATCGCCAACCTCGTTAAAAAAACCACTGTAAAGTAGCTGTGGCTCGAGCATTTCAGTATCTAAAGTATCGGGCGAGCCCGCTTCCGAAATATTTACTATTGCTTTTTCATCCTTTTTGGGCTTAGAAGCATCTGTCACTTTTGGGGTTAATTGCAACACAAATTCTTTTGTGGTGCCATCATGTTGGTAAGGAATCCAGTCGGTCGAAAGCTCTTTGTTGTGAATTTCCATTTTCACAAGTCCATCAAAAATCAAAGATTGCTTGGTAGCCACCAATTTGACTTTTCCTTTGTATAGCACCCTTGGAGCTACATAAAACTTATCTTTTTCCGTTATTTCCCCTTGCGAAGCGGTATATCTGGCTGTTTCCGTTTTGCTTATTATTTTTTCTTCCGTGTAAAAATTGTTGAATGGTATGGAAAGAGAATCGCCTTTTTGGCTTGCATATCTGTAAATAGCGCTACCGCTAAATTTATATCTCGATTCTATTTGAATTTTTCCTTTTGTTAGGTAATGGTAGGCCGTGATGGTATCTAAAATTATGATTGCTTTCTTCAAAGTTTTCATTTGCCCTTCTTCCACTATCAATACCTTGCCACTATCAGGCAATATTTTGGCATCGGCCGATTTAATAAAAGGCACACCATCAATCTTTAATTGCTTTTTATTAATGTCGTAAATGGCAGCAGCGGCATTAAACACCAGCGAATCGTACTGTGGATTGGTGGCTATAAAGTAAGATTTGCTTATATCATTTGGGTTTTCGGCTGTCATAGAAACTATTTTCTTATTCAAATCCCATTTGGCATTTTCAATCGAGGTGGCGTATTCGCAAAGTGGAAAACTAATCCCAGCTATACCTCTTATTTCAGGGCTAATATTGGCTGTAGATTCTTTCAGAAGAAAAGTGATTTTTACATTATTTACTTCCAAACTATTTTTGGTGTAGCCAGGCAATTTGCTGTTGAGCACAGCATGACGCGATACTACTTTTTTCTGATAAAATTCTAATTTAGGCGCAATGACACGTTCTTTCTTGATTTCGAGCAGACCACTGCCTGATACTCCATTAGCAGAAACATACAAATTACCATCTAATTGCAACTGCTTTTTATACAAATCGAAAGGATAATTGAAATTGGTGACCATCATCGTATCTGTCCTAGGCACATATTTTAGCTCAAAATCGGCAATGTCTGTATCCGGAAAATACGATATGGAATCGATCTTTTCAGTAATTTTTGCCTGAGCGCCTCTTGCTACCAATGAATCTTGGTAAAAAACAAAATCATTTGAATACCAAGTAGATGTGAGGTATTTCAAATAGCCATCGCCTCGTATTCCCTCATTGTTTAACGTAAGATTGCCAAAAAAAGTAGCTTTTCCATTGTATACAGGATAGCCTTCAGATGGCACTTTGTGGTTGAATCCCAGCGAATTATCGGGCATTACTTTCAATTGCTCTTCAAACGTAGGCAATACATCGCCAGAATAAAAAGTGCCTTTGAATTTGAATTTGGACTTACCCGTTGATTTTACACTGTCGGTTTTAAAAGGGGGGATTTTGAAATAAATACGTCTATCGTAGGCACCAGCCAATATTTCTTTGCCCGTAAAATACACATACGCACCAGTGACAGCATCGAAACGCGGAAATTCTGGAAAGTTTTTCTTACCCGATTTATTTTCTGGGTCGTTAATGAACAATGTACCAGACGAATACACCAAGTTATTGTTCATAAACTGTTTTTCGGAGGTATTGCTCTTGCTTTTTGTTTTGCTTTTAATGAATTTGAGCGTGTCTATCTTCGTAAGTTTTACTTCAAAATCATTGTAGTGAAGTTGAAAATCTGAGCCTTTAAAAAGGAAATAACCAGCCACCAATACGCCATTGAAATAGATGTCGCGATTTTGAAATATTTTTACCGTTCCATTTTCAGGTATGGCAAATACGTGCGAAGAATCGCTCACAAAAAAGCGTTCTACACCTCTGATAATCATTACGTTATCTGGCCCAAGTTTGATGGTGGCATTTGGCAAAACAGGGGCAAGCGAAGGAAGATATAGATTGTCATAGTCTGATTTTCCAGCAAATGCCTGTAAAAAAAGTTGTCCTTTGGGTAAGATCACAATTTGTCCTGAAATGGGCTCGAATTGCACAAAGCCTTTTTTGTCCATTTCTGCCATTACTCCATTTAAAGTCTCTATTTTTATTTTAGATAATTTGGCTACTTCCTCAAGATAAATGCTTTCTAAACCTGTTTTTTTCTGGTAATACTGTAATATTTTGAGTGGATGAAAACTTCCCACTCCAATCATTTTTTGAAAATCGTTGGCATTGAAATAATTTGTCGATCTAAAAATGGCTGGAATCTGGCGTTTTGCGGCTGTAATATTTAAGTTGATGCTGTCAGAAGCAATATTCCAATCTAATTGATCGACAGAAAACTCCAGACCATGATAGGTATCTCTAAATATACTGGTTTGAAAGGGCCCTTTCTCGCGCTTGAAACAGACATTTTTGCCTTTTGGCTCGTACGAAAATGAAAGGCCGGGATGAATAATGGTGTCGCTTCCCATAAATATCATCACTTTTGAAGGATAGGAAGTGATGGAGGAATCTTTAAAAATAAAGGATTTTGAAGTGACTTGAAAGCTGTTTTTTCCGTCATTGTAGGTGAGTGTCGATGGTTTTTCATCGACACAAGTGCTCGAAAATTTGCGACCTATTAAAGAAAAAGCACCTACATAATTGATATTTTTCGACAATTTATTTATCACCACATCATTGCTGTTGGATGTGAATTTAGGATAATTTGTAGTTGCATAGCTTCGTGCAGTAGGTGCTTTATACTCAAAACTGCCTTGGACTTCCGCTTCCAAGCGACTAGGATTTGTAAAAGTTACATTTTCGATCTTAATTTCATTTTTAGAAACATTAAAATGATAATCTTTCAACGTGGCTACAGCAGTGGTAAGGTCGGTTCCCATCGTGGACCAATCTATAGTGCCACCAGAGCCAATAAATTGATTGTCGGATAGTTGTAGAGATCCACTAGTCTTATTTATTTTTAAAGTATCGTATTTCGATAGCAGAATAAGGGTGACGCCATCGAGTTTTATCAATGGTCCATCGGCCGATTGCGTAGTTTCGGTTGCAAAAATATTTGTGGCTGGTACTGGTTCGGCATTTTCTTGCACTGCAAATGGATCTGAAACTGGTGCTGGGTCTGCTGTTGGCACCTCGTTTGAAGGGGCTACGAATCCCGTGTAATCAAAATCAAACTTTCCCTCCTCTACAACTATATTGCTGTTGAATGAATAATACAATTGTCGCTTTTCGAGGAATAAGGAAGTAGTCTTAAAAAAATTATTCAAAACTGCAACTTCTTGATAATCAATGGTTTTTGTGACTGAGTTAAAGAAATTTTGCAGCTTTTCGCTGTTCATTTCTTGGTTATCGAGGGCTTTAGAAAGTGTATTTAGAAAAGATAAACCTTGTTGGGTAAAATTATATCCTTTGTTGGTGAGCGCCAGCGAAATTTGGGTCACTTTATTTTTGTTAATATCGTCCATCAATTGATGGTTCCAATAATTAGATTCAAACCTATCTATAGTAGCTATCATATTTTTATTTTTGGTAGCGGACACTATTTTCCGAATATCAGCCAGATAAGTAGATTTATCTACAAATTGCTCGTTTTGCGCCTTAGAAACGAGGCAAAAAAAGACCAAGAAAAAAAGAAGAAATATTGATTTAGGCATAATGCAAAATGTGTTGTCAAAAATAATGTAAATTCAACAGAAATATGCCTTTTTTAGGTACATATTAATACTGCTTCACATTGTTTGAAAATAGTTTGTAAATTTCAAAACAGATTATACAATTAATAATGTGGCGAAAACATTTAAGACAAAACCAAACAATACCATGTGGAAAGAGGAAAAAAACACACTAGCGAGAACATTCAAATTCAAGAATTTTAGCGAAGCATTCGCTTTTATGACCCAAGTAGCACTTTTGGCTGAAAAAGCAAACCACCATCCATGGTGGAGCAATGTGTACAACGAAGTAGAAATAAAACTATCCACACACGATGCAGGAAATGTGGTGACTGAAAAAGACCATAAATTAGCAAAGCAGATCTCTGAACTTGTGGATAAGTGATTATCAATTATTTACAATCATATTTTTAATCTGCGCATTATTGACTTAGCTTTGTAATTGACCCTTTTTTCAACCCACTTTTCCTTTATTCCGCCTTAGTTATGGGATTATTTGATTTCTTTACTAGTGATTTGGCAATCGATCTCGGTACAGCCAACACACTTATTATACATAACGATAAAATTACGGTAGATGAGCCATCGATCATTGCACTTGATAAACTTACTGGCAAGGTATTGGCGGTAGGCAAGCAAGCCATGCAAATGCACGAAAAAACCCACGACAACATCAAAACCATTCGCCCACTAAAAGATGGTGTGATTGCCGATTTTCATGCCGCAGAGCACATGATAAGGGAGATGATAAAAATGATAGATGGAGGCAGAAACCGCCTTTTTGCTCCTTCGCATCGCATGGTTATTTGCATTCCATCTGGTATTACTGAAGTGGAAAAGCGTGCCGTTCGCGACTCTGCCGAGCACGCAGGTGCAAAAGAAGTATATATGGTATATGAACCGATTGCAGCAGCCATTGGCGTAGGCATCGATATCGAGCAACCGATCGGAAATATGGTCGTTGACATTGGAGGCGGAACGACAGAAATAGCCGTGATAGCACTCTCTGGCATTGTTTGCGACCAATCTATTCGTATTGCTGGCGATGTTTTCAACAAAGACATACTAGATTATATGCGTAGGCAACACAATCTGCTGATAGGTGAGCGATCGGCCGAAAAAGTGAAAATGGAGGTTGGCTCGGCTTTGACAGAACTAGACAATCCGCCAAACGACTACGAAATACGGGGTCGAGATTTGATGACAGGCATACCAAAGGTAATAAAAGTATCATATTCCGAAATTGCTTTTGCATTGGATAAATCTGTTTCAAAAATTGAAGAAGCGGTGCTAAAAGCATTGGAAACTGCTCCGCCCGAGCTTTCGGCCGATATTTACGACCGAGGCATCTACCTCACTGGCGGTGGCGCTTTGCTGAAAGGCTTAGATAAAAGGCTGGCACTCAAAACAAGATTGCCAATTCATGTAGCCGAAGATCCACTGAGAGCCGTTGTGCGTGGCACTGGTGCTGTGCTTAAAAATATCCCTAAATATAGAGCTGTGTTAATGCAGTAGAAAGCGTAAGCAACACTAAAACCAAGCTCATCGATCTGCTGAACTTGGTTTTTTTTGGCTCGAACACATTGTGTACCGTATCGACAGCCATCTGTTGCCGAAATAATAATTGCTTCAACGTCAAAATCTATTTTTACTCAAAAGCGCGCTGAAAATAGCCATTGGCGAAACATGTAAGACAAAGTACATGTAAGTATGCAAGAAAAAAAATTACAATCCCAAATGAAAATCAATTTTTGAGTAGAAATTATTTTAAAAAAGACTTGGTAAAATATTTATAATAACTTATTTTCTTCAGTTGGAAATACCAATGTTGGTTTCCATGATTTCGCTTCTTCAAAATCCATCGAAGCGTAAGAAATTACGATTATTATGTCGCCTACTTGCATTTTTCTGGCAGCTGGGCCATTCATACAAATAGTTCCACTGCCTCTTTTGCCTCGTATCACATAAGTCTCAAGTCTTTCTCCATTATTAAGGTTTAGCACTTGCACTTTTTCATTTTCGATCATATTTGCAGCATCTAGCAAGTCTTCATCAATGGTAATGCTGCCTACGTAGTGCAGTTCGGCTTGGGTAATTTTAACGCGATGTATCTTTGATTTTAAAACTTCGATGTACATATTTTGAAATTGAGTGGCAAATTTAAGTAATTACAACGACATTATCTATCAACCGGATCTCACCCAAAAAGGCGGCTATGCACAACGCATATTTGGTGCCGCGCTGGGGTTCGTACATCAATATTCCAGTATCAAACGCTACTAAATCGAGGTATTCCATTGTAATGCCAGCGTTTCTTAACATTTCGGCTGCTTTTCGTTTAATCTGTTCAAAATTCAATGTAAATAGTTGACTTTCAGCCATTTGAAGGCTTTGGTAAATAGCAGTTGCCTGCATTCTTTCTTGATTATTCAGTCTTTTATTTCTCGAAGACATCGCCAAGCCATCTGCTTCGCGCACTATCTCTACTATTTTGATAGAAACTTCACTCGATAGTTCTCGTACCATTTGGTTGATGACGAGACATTGTTGAAAGTCTTTTTGTCCAAAATAGGCATTGGTTGGTTGCAAAATATTAAACAACTTCGAAACTACCACGCCAACGCCACTGAAGTGTCCAGCTCTAAACCTGCCTTCCAAAATTGTGTTTTGATATCCAAAATTGATGGATAATTCTGGCAATCCAAAAGGATACATTTGTTCGACCGTGGGAGCAAACAATATATCGCAACCTGCCGTTAGCAATAGCATTTTATCAGCATCCAGCGTATTTGGATACTTTTCAAAATCTGATAGTTGATTGAATTGTATTGGGTTTACAAATATGCTGCAAATGGTGATATTATTTTGTTGTTTTGCTCGCTCTATTAATGCCAAATGGCCTTGGTGCAAGGCTCCCATTGTCGGAACGAGACCGATACTTTTGCTAGATTTTTTATAAGCGGCAATCGCCACTTTTATTTCACTAATGGTGGTAAAAGTTTGCAAATTTTTAATGTTTTGAAATTTCAATTAGCTCAATATTACAATCGAAGCCAGTATTATTTGCCCTCATTCGCAGCCCAATCTATATATTTCTTCGCCTCTTTTATACCTTCTTGAGCTAGAGAATATCGCTGACTACCATCATAATCCATCGCCAAATGCAAAGTGTCGTAGGCACTAATCAATTTAGAAAGCATTTTTTTATTTTCTTTTGCCACCGCTTCTTTATATTTTGCAATATTTGTTTTGCATATCTCAGATAGTATTTCGGGAAATCTGTAATCTAATGCCTCTAAAACTCCGTTCCATAGTGTGTTTCCAGCCATTTTTACATATTTTTATCACGATATAGCCCATCTGATTTATTTGCTTTTGTAGAAAGCAATTCTTTTACATTTTCTACATATCGCAATTCTTCACAATATTTTTCCATTTTTTTCTATTCCAAATTTACCTGAAATCTCAAAAAAGACTATATACGCTTTGAAGATAAAATTGTTAAGCCTTTTAGATTTTCAGTTGAAAGTGACAGTATAACTGGCCTCAAACGATTGACCAGCCTCTAGTTTCAAAATTCCTTCTTTCTGTGTAAAATCTTGCTTTTTATCAACGGTGTCGGCTATTCCCAACCAAGGTTCGAGGCAGATAAAAGCGTTATTGCCTGGTTTTGTCCAAATTCCAAAAAATGGAAATCCGTCAAAATTCATCTTTACTGAATGTGCCGATTTATTACTTTTTATGGTGATTGTTTTAGATTTAATGTTTTTCAATACAATGGCATCGTCTTTGAATAACTCGACAGAAAGCGGCAAAATATTCTCATTGTACAATAGTGGAATAGTATGCTGGGATATTAATCCATTTTGAATCAAATACCTGCCTATCACTTCTTTCTGCTCAAATTCAAGGTAATAATCTTCAAATTTTTCAGTAGGTAATATTGGGCAAGCATAGGCAGGGTGTGCTCCCACTGAGAAATACATGTCATCTTTACCTACATTAAGCACTTTATAAGTGGTAATCAATTGGTTATCAAGCAATTGATAAATCACATAAAATTTGAATTCAAAAGGAAATTTGGCCAAAGTATCGGGTGTAGATACCAAGATATACGTAAGTATATTATTGTTTTCACCCACCAATTCAAAGTCCATATCACGTGCAAAACCGTGCTGTGGAAGCTCATAAGTTTTTCCTTTGTAGTTGTATTTCCCATCGGCCAGTTTACCTACTATTGGAAACAAAACTGGGGCGTGCCTTGGCCAAATGCTTGGTAGTGCCTGCCACAAATATTCAATTCCAGTTGTATTCGATTTGATGCTGGTCAGTTCTGCCCCTTGTATTTTGGCAGAAATAGTTAAAAATGAGTTTGCGATTTTACTTTCCAATGGACAAATATCTAAAAGTTGTTAATTAATGCCATGTGTACGCTTTATCAATCCTTTTGAAATTGCCAAAAGCAATATGGCTGCACCGACCGAGAAATACATAGGAATGAGAAAAAACTGTGAAAGCGATTGCTCGCCCATCATGCTTGCCAATACGCCACTCAAATAATTTCCGATCGCCATAGAACATAACCAAGCTCCAAAAATAATGCCCGAAAGTTTTACAGGAGCCAATTTGTTTACTAGTGATAAACCAATGGGGTACATGGCCAGTTCGCCCACGGTTTGCAGTAGCATTGCTGCAATCCAAAATAGCATGGGCACTTCGCCAGAAACTGCGTTTTGTGGTATCGAAGCACTTGCATAGGACAATAAAGCAAAACTTACTGCTAAAAACGCCAATCCTATGGTAAATTTGTAAATTGGATGTGGGTTTTTTGCTTTTTTTGACAAATATTCCCACAACACTGCCATCAAGGGGGCTAGCGTGAACACAAATAATGGATTTACCGATTGAAACCAACTGGCAGGAATAGTAAAATCAAAAACATCAATGGTTCGATCCGTATATTTAAGTGCAAAAATACTCATCGATGAGCCGCCTTGTTCATAAGCCATCCAAAATAGCGCTGAGAAAAATGCCAAGCAGAGTAACACTAGTAGCCTATCATTTTCTATGTTTTTGGGTACTGGAGCAGATATAATGCCATCTATTTGATCCTTAACTGGCCGAAGACCAATGTTTTGTAGCATATTTTGATTGAAATGAAACAACACCACACCAAGTGCCATGCCTATACCTGCGGCACCAAAGCCCCAATGCCAACCAATATTTTCGCCAAGCCAACCACATAAAAGTACTCCAAAAAACGAACCCAAATTAATGCCAATATGAAAAATAATATAAGCCGAATCTTTAAGCGGGCTGCCTTCAGGATACAATTGCCCCACCATTGAAGAAATATTTGGCTTGAAAAAGCCATTCCCGACAATCAAAAGCCCTAAGCCCAGGTAAAAAGCCCCTGCAGAAGTGAAAACGAGTGCAAAATGCCCTAGCATCATTATTAAACCACCAATCATGATCGCGTTTCTTTTACCTAAATAGCGATCGGCAAGGTAGCCGCCTAGCAAAGGCGTAAGGTAAACTAAACCAGTATAAATACCCCAAAGGTGCCCTGCATCTTTGTCAGTCCAGCCCAAACCGCCATTTTTTATCTCCGTTACTACATAAATAACAAGCAAAGCCCGCATGCCATAGTAACTGAACCGCTCCCACATTTCAGTAAAAAAAAGTAAGTAAAGTGCTTTTGGATGTCGTTCAGTGTTTGAATCTGTCATGCTGATGAGTAGGGAAATTTTCGGCAAATATATAGACAATAACGTCTTTTAGCGGCAAAGATCTTAATTTTTAAACGATAGTATTCCTTTTTCTTCCTGTATTCGGCTCGAAGGGTCGTTTTCCAAGTACAAGAAGCTATCTAGATCTACATAATCTACTTCGCCTGCAAAATACATTCCATTGGCTATGCCTACAGTTGTCTCTACCATACACCCTACCATTGTTTTCAAACCGTAGAGTTTGGCCTCTTTGATAATTTTTGCTCCATTTACGAGCCCACCAGCTTTCATCAGCTTCATATTTACGCCATGAAATTGCCTTTTGATCTTAACAAAATCAAGTTCGCTTGTTATCGATTCATCAGCAAAAAGTTCGTATGGCGAATTTTCTTTCAAAAAGTAATATTCCTCATCCAAATATGAAGGCAGAGGCTGCTCATACAAAGCGATGTCAAAAGCTGCAGTGGCTTCCATCAATTTCAATACATCGTCTGCTTTTTTGAAAGCCTCATTGGCATCTACCAATATGGTTTGTTCGGCAACTCTATTCACTGCTTCGAGCATTTCCAATCCAGTTTCGGCATTGATTTTTACTTTTAAATATTTGAATTTATTCAAATCAAATTTTAGGTGAAAACGCTCAATCTCATCTGGATTCATGATCGGAATCGTAAAAGCAGTGCTGATTTGCGTTGGTTTTTTCAAATTCAGCATTTGGAACACGCTAGTTTTCTCCTTTTTTGTGAGAAAATCGATATACGCCATCTCGATGCCGCATTTGAGCGAATTGCTGATTTTGAAAGTGTTGAGCAAGTTTTGGAGTTTATCTAAATCTTTCACAATGGGCAAATCGTTGTTGAGAATGATGCCAAAATCTGAAAGTATTTTTTCGGGTGTTTCGTTGTATCGGATATTTGGAGCTACTTCACCGATGCCAGTGATGCCTTTTTCGGTTACTGAGATATAAAAATTTGTTTTTTGGTCGGTCGATCCGCGCGAAATAGACCAAGAGTGCTTGAGGTATAAATTTAATTTCTCGATTGTCCAGTGCAGCATAAAGGATATTTTGGTGCATTAATATATCTATTTACGAGTAAAAATAAAATGTAGTCTTGCAAAAAGTTTTTTTAAAAAAGGTATTGACAAATTGACGAGGCGTATTATCTTTGCACTCCGTTTCCAAAAGAGGGAAGGTTTTCAATGCGAAAGTAGCTCAGTTGGTAGAGCACGACCTTGCCAAGGTCGGGGTCGCGGGTTCGAGTCTCGTCTTTCGCTCAAAAAATGTGTGGAGTTTAGACTTTAGAAATTTGGCTTTAGATAAATTCTAAAATCTTTGATCTAAATTCTAGGCTCTTTTTTTTTACTGCCCCTTGCCGAGATGGTGGAACTGGTAGACACGCAAGACTTAAAATCTTGTGAATGCAAATTCGTGCGGGTTCGATTCCCGCTCTTGGTACAAGTAAGCCCTTAATTATCTGTTTGTCAGATGGTTGAGGGTTTTTTGTTAGGCGGTAATGAATAACGAAAGCCTCGAACTGACGTAGATGTATAGATTGCTACCTTTTTCAATTCTTGATAACTTTCTCAGCAATTTCTCGCTGACTTTATTAAATTGCAACAAAAATGAAAGCGATGGCTAGAATCAATGCTCTGAATATCAATCGTTTAGCTAAGTACGATTTCAAATATATTTCTATCGAAGAAATATTGGTGCTAGAATACCTGCTTTCGTACTTTCAAAAAAATGCCTTAGATATCGTAATTGCCAATCGTATTGAACTTGAAACTGGTATAAAAAGAGCTAAACTCAATACTGCCATTGAGAAATTGATAGAGAAGGAGTTCATTTCTTCAAAAGTAGAAAATGCCAGGACAAAATATACGGTCAATTTTGAGGCGATCACCAATAAACTCAATCGTATTTTCGTTAAGCCCAATGTATATGCCTCGCAATATTTTTTGTATATTCAAAATCCTGCGGCATTCAAAACAAAAGCCCAAAAGGCAAAAAAGACAAAAGCAGTCCAAAAAATGAAGGGAAAAACAGAAGAGCCGGCTAGTCAAATGTCATTATTTTAGATGCGAAACAGGCTGATGTTGCCCGCTTTTTCTTTTCTATTGTTTACCTCTTTGCTTTCAAAAGCCCAAAAACTAGATTTTTGGATCATTCATGGCGATGATACCGTGGGCGTATTGAATGTGGAGCGAAGGCCCAATGCCAATCGGCTCAATTACAAATTGTACACAAAAATAGATGTTACTTTTATCGTGCATTTGGTCATTGTAAATAATATGTCGATTGTGTATGAAAATGGCAGATTAATTTCTGCAGATGTGGCTCAGACATCAAACAGAGGAGTTTTCGATGCAGATATAAAAGCAAAATTTGAAAGAAATAAGTATCATGTTGTAAAAAACGGCAATTCGTATTATATCGAGGAAAAGGAATTGACTTGGAGTGTGGGTCGAATGTATTTTGAAGAACCGATAGGCGTGAACGCTGTGTATGCTGAAGACAATGGCAAAATGGTATACTTGGAGCATAAGGCCAAAGGAGAATACAGCTTAAAAGTAGCATTTCCGTCTGTTTTTAGCTATAAAAATGGTATTTTGAGCCAAATGAAGGCTGAGACGATTGTGGGTTCGATACTTTTTGTGCGGAAATAGCAGCGGAACAACATTTTGCAAAGTTATTTTTATCGTGAAAAACTTAGATTTTTTGAACCCAATTCGAGATCGTTCTTTTTAGTCAATTTCCAATTTGTCCCTATCCAATGAGTAGTTGATCGCATCGAATACATCTTTAAATGGCCTGCTGTATTTGTTTTCAAGTTCTTGAAGCTTGATTATCAGGTCTTTATTGCTTGAAGCATATTCACGCATGAACACAAATGCCCTCATTATTGAAATATTAACCTAATTGGCATCGTGGCTCTTTAGAACAACAGATGGCATCAATACGCCTTGTTGTTTGAAAGCAAGAGGGGTCACGGCTGCATTTCTCTTTTTCTGGGATTCGGGCACAATTTGTGACCGCAAGCAGTGCCATTTATCCACTAAGAGCCTGAAAAAGAAGTCGCTAGGAAATCGTCTAATGTTACGTTTCACTGCTTGGTTTAAAACTTTCGTTTTAACTTCCTACAATTCTGCTCATTCAAAATGGAGCCTTACGTGCTCGTCCTTTACTTTCTATATCTTGTTGTGAATAATTATTATTTTGATATCGAATCACTTTTTTGTGTTTCCAAAATCATAGAAAGCTTACTTTCCGATACAAAACTTAGTAAAAATATTTTCCAATAAGTCTTCGGTAGTAATTTCACCGGTAATGAGCCCCAGATGATATAGACTTTCGCGAATATCTTCGGCCAGTAAATCGCCTGTAGTGCCCAAATCTAGGCCTTCAAGCGATTTTTCTAAGGCAACTTTGGTATTGATTAGACTCTCGTAATGGCGAATATTGGTAACAACAGTGTTCCCTGTTTTGAAAGTTTCGGCTTTTACAGTTGCTAAGATTTTCTTCTTCAGAATTTCTATGCCCGTTTTTTCAATGGCAGAAATAAAAATGAGATTATACGGCTCAAATTGCTCAAAACTTCCTTTTGGAGAAGCAATATCAACTTTATTGGCTATTAGTAAATAAGCTTTTCCTGAAGCAGCAAGCTCTTCGTTGATAGCTTTTATCTCATCATTTGAGGTTGTGTTGGCATCAAACAAATACAAAATCAAGCTTGATTCTTGCATTTTTTGCTTGGTTTTTTCTATGCCCATTGCTTCCAATCGGTCGGAAGTTTCTCGCAAACCAGCCGTATCTATAAAGCGAAATTTTATCCCTTCAATGTTTATTTCATCTTCAATTGTATCGCGAGTAGTGCCAGCAATATCCGAAACAAGGGCTTTTTCTTCGTTAAATAGCACATTTAACAAGGTAGATTTACCAGCATTTGGCTTGCCAGCTATTACAGTCGGAATACCGTTTTTTATTGCATTTCCCAAATCGAACGAATCTATCAATGGTCGAAGTACCGTCAAAATGTTGGTAATCAACTGTTTAAGCTGATTACGATCAGCAAATTCTACGTCTTCTTCAGCAAAATCGAGTTCCAACTCGATCATCGAGGCAAAATGAATCAATTGGGTTCTCAACGCTTTTATTTCCTTTGAAAAACCACCTCGCATTTGGTTGATGGCCGCACTGTGGGCAGCTTCGCTGTCAGAAGCTATCAAGTCGGCAACTGCCTCAGCCTGAGCCAAATCGAATCGGCCATTCATAAAAGCCCGTTGGGTAAATTCGCCAGCTCTGGCATACCTAGCACCATTTTTCAACAACAATTTTATGGTTTTGTTGATGATATAATTAGAGCCGTGGCAAGAAATCTCAACCACATTTTCTTTAGTAAATGACGTAGGTGCTTTGAAAATGGTGGCTACCACTTCATCTACTATGAGTTCACCATCCAAAATTTTACCAAAATGGGCTGTGTGAGAAGGTTGATCGACTAATGTTTTTCCTCTAAATATTTGGTCGGTAATTGAAAAAGCGGCTTCCCCAGAAAGTCGAATAACGGCAATTGCTCCCACGCCTTGGGCGGTAGAAAGGGCTACGATGGTGTCTTGGGAAGAAAGAAAAGAATTCAATTATATTTCTAAAATAGGTGTTTTATTGTCGACATAATTATATAAATGGATTAATCTACTTTTTATTAAAAGCAGGTTTTGTTCAATTTCTAATTGATATTTCGCCTTATCAATATCATTAAGATTATTAAAATATATAGTTTCATTTTCAAGCACTTCATTTCTCTGTATATGAGTAGCTAAACCTGCATATCGTTTGGCACGGAACGCTAAATCAGAATTTACTTTCATAGTTTTATTCAAGCTTTTTCTATAATTAAACAATCAAGCCTAAAATATCATTGGTTAGGTTTCGATACTATTGGTAACAGAAAGAAAATTTATTGATGTTTTTCACATGAAAATCTAAGATACATTCTGGTTGTTTTATTTCTTCTAGTATCGCATTAGCTTCTTTAGTAGGCATTTTCTCATCAATTAGAAGGCTTGTAGCTTTTCTCAAAATCTTGCCACGATTGCTTCAAATAGTTATTCTCACCGTAAAACTTCAATATCTTATCGAACATTGGCACTTCTAAATAGCCTGGAACTGGCGAAAGAATATCGAAATTTTCATCCAAATACACGGTAGTTGGGTATGAGTTTACTTTAAAAATTTGGCCAGCCAATTCTCTTTCACTTATTGTTTTGCCTCTAAACTCAAATGTGCGGGCACTTTCTGCATCTAATTTTACTGAGTAAAAATTTTTATTCAAATAGACAGCCACTTTTTCATTGCTAAAGGTAGAGGCGTCCATCTTTTTGCACCAGCCGCACCAATCTGTATACACATCTATGAATACCTTTTTTTTATCTTTCTGCGATTCTTTCAAGGCTTGTTCAAAACTCAACCAGCGAATGCCTCCTTCTTTTTTGGGGTTTGATTTTAGGAAAAAACCAGATATAAATGTAAGAATCAAAAAAAAGACAATCGCGTTCAAATGTTTGTTTGATTTCAAATTAGTTTTCATTTTGTAGGTATTTTATTTTTGTGTTAATAATATCTGTGGAAAAGTTACCATTTTTTCGGCTCAGTGCTTCACTTTTATTCGTTCTGCAATCTCTCTTTTGATAACAAAGATCGAATCTTTTGTCTGAATAGTGATATTTTCTTCTGCTAATTCTTTTACAACAAACTCCGAATTAGGAAAAATTCCCAATTGCCACAATTCTTTTACGACATTACCTTGCTCGTCTGCCAACGTAGCCTTTCCGCCAACAAATATATCTGTCATTTTCAACATTTTTTTCTTAAGTTTCGGTATTGGAGAGCCATGCGGGTCGCTTTCTGGATAGCCCAAATCGTGCTCAATTTTATCTACAAACTCCGCAGGTAAAATGTGCTCCATTGTCTCTGCCGATTCGTGTATCAATGCGGTCGGCACATTCATTTTATTCACCAAATAGCTTTCCCAAACCCTGTGGGCACGTATCAACACATCTGCTTCATGTTCGCCATTCGCTGTGAGTGTGATTGTATTATTTTCAAAGTTTAAAAGTTCGTTTTTTTGCAAATGTTTCAAATGCCATTTCAAAATGTAAGGGGAATATTTAGCTTCCATTAGTAATTTATCGAAAGTTAAGGTGTTCATTTCCAATTGTTTATGAATCAATTTTAAGATATCTTGTTGGTCGGCAATGTATCTTTTTCTGAATTTGGTAATTTCCTTCATAACAAAGCCCCTTTTGGGTGAAAAGAGTAAAGAAATAGCAAAAATTATTGAGCCCATCAATGTCATGGTTGGGCCTGGCGTAATTTCTAGCCAAACAGCTACCAAAAACCCACTTGTAGCTGAAATAAAACCCACAATTGCCGAAATTACCAACATCCATTCGAGTTTTGAGGTTAACAAATAGGCTGTAGATGAAGGAATAATAAGCATTGCGACCACCAAAATTACGCCCACAGATTGCAGCGAAGCCACGATGGTGAGCGAAAGTAAAAACATCAAAAAATAATGAACAACAGCCACTGAAATGCCCATTGTCAAGGCAATAAGTGGGTCGAAAGTGGTGATAAAAAAGTATTTGAAAAATAGAATAATGCAGAGCAAAACATAAATGCCAATGAGACCAGTCAGCCATAAATCTGCATCAGATACGCCCAGAACATTGCCAAACAGGAAATCTTTCATGTCGAGGTGCACGCCATCTTTTTTAGTAAGCCACGAAATACCAATGATGCCAATCGCAAACATGGCTGTGAAAACAATGCCAATCGAGGCATCATCTTTGGTAATTGAATTGCGTTGAATCCACGTAATTATTACGGAAGTAATAAGCCCAGCCGCGACAGCTCCTGCAAAAATCGCCAAGGGATTGTGTCCAAAAAGCATGAAGCCAACGACCACACCAGGCAAAATAGCGTGAGAAAGGGCATCTCCAATCAAAGCCATTCTTCGCAAGATCACAAAACAACCCAAAATGCCACACGTAATGCCCACTACAGACGATGCCAGCAAGGCTCTTTGTGCATAATCGTAGCCAAATACACCAAAATCCATTTTAAAGAAAATTATATGGTATAAAATTAAATAAATTTAGACATAACTAAAAAATAATTTGAAGAATTGGCAACTCTAGATTTGACAACTTTTAAAAAGTTGTCAAATCTGTCAATCTAGCGTGCCATTTGTAGCCAACCAGAATAGGTTTTAGCTGCAATCTCGATCTTGAAATAATACAAGCCGTCATCAGCCCCGTTCCCATTCCAATTATTATCGTAATTATCTGATTGATAAACACTTGAGCCCCAGCGATTGTATATTTCAATTTTTGAATTACTTGGCAAATACTTGATTTCAAACACATCGTTGTAGCCATCGTTGTTGGGCGTGAAAATATTAGGAATGGTAATAATGGGTGCAGGCGGAATAATGACTATCGTATCACATTTTTTTGTCACCAACAACGTGTCGGAAAGCTTGCAACCAGCACTATCGGTGATGGTGAGTTTGTAAACACCAGTTTTATTCACATGAAAAAAATTGAAATTGTTGATAATCGACTTGCTGTCTAAGGTCCAATTGTAGGTAAATTTTGCATTTAAAGGACCAGAAAGCGTATCGAACAATGATTTTTCTGGGCATAAATATCCATTTTGACTACTTTTAAGAAAATCAACATCGTCAATTGGCACTTTATTTACTGTAATGGGAAATAATGAAGTGTCCTTGCACTGGTTTATATTTGAGCCTACAAAAGTATAAATGGTTGAATTTGGTGGATTTTCAACCAATTTAGGTGTGGTTTCATTGGTATTTACCCAAAAATTGGTTTTTGAATTGATAGCCGTAATCGTAATATTTTCGCCTTTACAAATTTTACTTATTCCCAACAAAGTATTTACATAATCGGAAAATAACCCTATTTTGATAC
>JBJXGB010000084.1:0-14530 GCA_046152935.1 Cytophagales bacterium | reverse complement strand
CGTATATCATCAATTCTATTGCTGATAGGTTGGTCTCCACCAGAGCCTATTTACTCTTTAAATTGACACCGGAAGATTAACAAATAATTTCATAAAAGTCACCAACTATTTTTCAGTACATTACCTTTTGAAAAATCTTCCTTTTTTTGGTGTATCTGGTGTTGCTTCACCTAGCGCAACGCATTCTTCTAAAGTCAATTCTTCAGGTTTTTTATCTTTTGGAATTTTTACATTCTTCTTTCCAACTGTTATGTACGGGCCGTATCTCCCATTCAAAATTTTAACTTCCGCATTCTCTGCAAATTCCTTAATCAATTTTTCACTGTCAGCCTTTCGCTTTTCAGCTATGAGCTGCAAAGCCCTTTCTTCAGATATTTCGTATGGATCGTCTGTTTTTGCCAATGAGTAAAATTTCTTGTCGTGCATAATGTACGGCCCAAACCTACCAATACTCACTTTCATCTCACTATCTTCTAACACACCTACAGTTCTAGGCAATTTGAATAAATCCAACGCCTCTTCCAAACTTAGCGACTCAAGCAATTGACCAGTTTTAAGCTTGGCGTATTGCGGTTTTTCGCCACTATCTGCCTCACTTTCGCCTAGTTGCACATAAGGCCCAAACTTGCCAAGCTTGGCATACATATTTAGTCCATTTTTGGGATGCAACCCCAAAAGTCTAGCTGTACTTATTTCTTTCCTTGAAATGCCTTCCGAAGTCTCCACCGTTTTGTGAAATCCATCATAAAAATGCCCAAGCATTTCTATCCAATCCATTTTGCCATCAGCTATTTCATCAAATTCTCTTTCCACTTTGGCAGTAAACTGAAAATCAACTACTTCCCTGAAGTTTTGAACCAAAAAATCATTCACAACCATCGCCAAATCAGTAGGAAAAAGTTTGGCTTTTTCTGCGCCAAATATTTCCTTTTTCTCAAATCGCTCGATTTCGTTCTTTTTCAAGGTAAACTGAACAAAATCTCTTTCCTTTCCGTCTCGGTTATCTTTGATTACATAGTTTCTTTTTTGAACTGTGGTGATCGTAGGAGCATAAGTTGAAGGCCGTCCAATGCCTAATTCCTCCAATTTCTTCACCAAACTTGCTTCCGTATATCGTGCCGAAGGCCTAGAAAAACGTTGGGTTGCATTCATTTCAGTCAAAGGCAACACTTGACCTATATTTAATGGGGGCAATAAACTGCTTCCCTTTTCTTCGTCATCTTCATCATCTGTAGATTCAAGATATACTTTCAAAAACCCATCAAACTTGATTACCTCACCAGTGGCTTGCAATCTTCTGCTATCGGTACTTATTTTGATAGTAACAATCGTTCTTTCTAAATCAGCAGGTGCCATTTGCGAAGCTATGGCGCGCTTCCAAATCAATTCATACAATCTTTTCTCATCGGCCTCACCTTCGATAGAATTTGTGCCAAAATTCGTAGGTCGCACCGCCTCATGTGCTTCCTGAGCTCCTTCATTTTTGGTTTTGTATTTCAGTGGTCTAGAATATTTTTCACCAAACTCACTAATAATCACCTGTTTAGCTTGTGCAATGGCGTCTTCCGAAAGATTCATCGAATCAGTTCTCATATAAGTGATTTTACCAGACTCGTAAAGTTTCTGAGCAACCACCATCGTTTTCGATACAGAAAAGTACAGCTTTCGGCTCGCTTCTTGCTGCAATGTAGAGGTAGTAAAAGGTGCAGCGGGATATTTATTCGCTTGCTTTTTCTCTAAATTCTCGATCGAAAAATCGGCATTGATACATTTTTCTAGAAATGCTTTTGCCTCTGCTTCCGACTCAAATCGTTCTGGCAATTCAGCCACTAATTTTTTACCAGCACCAACATCAAAGGTCGCTTTCACCAAAAAACCAAATTTCGATTTAAACGCATCTACTTCTCTTTCACGCTCCACCACCAAACGAACTGCAACAGATTGTACCCTTCCAGCCGAAAGCCCCGTTTTTATCTTTTTCCAAAGCACAGGCGAAAGCTCGTAACCAACCAGCCTATCCAAAACCCTTCTGGCTTGCTGTGCGTTTACTAAGTCAATATCTATTGTGCGGGGATTTTCAATAGCATTTAGGATTGCCTTTTTGGTAATCTCTCTAAAAACAATCCTTCTTATTTTTTTATCATTAAGATTTAAACTTTCTTTTAGATGCCAAGAAATTGCTTCGCCTTCGCGGTCATCATCGGAAGCTAACCATACAATTTCTGCCTCATTTGCTAATTTTTGTAATCCTTTTACGGTGTCTGTTTTGTCGGACGACACCTCATAAGTAGGTCTAAATTTATTGGCAACGTCAATTCCAAGTCCTTTTTCGGGCAAATCTCTCACGTGTCCATAGCTCGATTTCACTACAAAATCATCACCTAGATAGCCCTCAATGGTTTTTGCCTTTGCAGGAGACTCAACTATCACCAAATTCCTCATATAACGTATTTATATTAATTCTTACTTTACAATACTGATAATCAATAGTTTGCATGTAATTTTGAAAAGCAATGTTAATGCAAATCTTGTCAATAAAAAGTTTTAGAAGCAAATTTGTTTGTTCTTTGCATTTTAAAACATACATTCATCCAAATGTTTTTTGGAAAGTAACCGTAAGATATGCCTAAGTTATTAATACTTGTACGCCATGCGAAATCTGATTGGTCGCTATCTGGTCAGAAAGATTTTGATAGAACTTTGAATGAAAGAGGCCACAGAGATGCGCCTCGCATGGGCAAAGTTTTGTTCGATAAAAATATTTCGATTGATGCCTTTATCTCGAGCCCTGCAGAAAGAGCTAGATTGACGGCAAGGTATTTTGTAGAGCAGTTTAAAGTCGAAGAAGATTCTATTATTATGAATGAAAATATTTATGAAGCATCAGCTAGAGTTTGGATGAACGAAGTAAATGATTTGGATAATAATTTGAATACGGTTGTAATTTTTGGTCATAACCCTGGTATTAGTTACTTTTCAGAGTACATGACTAAAGAGGAATTAGGCGAAATTCCTACATGTGCAATTATTGGAATTGCGTTTGAAGTTGATGATTGGAAATTGATCTCTGAAAATATGGGGAAGCTTGTCTTTAACGAATTTCCCGAAAAATATTAGTAATAAAATGAAATAATTATATTATTCCATGTTTACGTGTTTGCTTTTTAAAGTACCTTTATTTAGGTTTGTAAAATTATCTTAAAAAAAGCGGTCGTGAAAGCAAATCATTCAGTAAATACCAGCGAAAGAAGCACATTTAATACATACGATAATACTCAAAATGAAAATATGTCGAAATTTTCTACGCAGGTTGTGGATAAATTGAAACATGAATACGACAATATCATGGGCGAACCAGATTTTGTGGCAGTGCGATTGTTTTCATTAGATTATCCTGAATATTCGGTGAGAAAATACAAGTAATTCCTATTTTTGCAGCCCAAATACTTGTTGATGGGTAAAAATAAATTGAGAAGGTTTGCTACCAACGATGAAGCAAACAATGTAATTCAAGAAGGGAAACCACTTTTTTCAGCGATCAAAGGCAAATGGAATAGCTTTTACTTCAAAAATAACAACCCGATAGTAAGCGAAATAGGTTGTGGATATGGAGAGTATACCACAGGACTAGCGGAAGCATTTCCCGCTAAAAATTTCATTGGAATCGATATTAAAGGAGCTAGAATTTTTAAAGGTAGCCAATATGCCATCGAAAAAAAGCTAATAAATGTGGGTTTTCTGAGAACAAGAGTTGAATTTTTGTTGCAGTCGTTTGCTCCCAACGAAGTTGATGAAATATGGATTACTTTCCCCGATCCGCAACTTAAAGATGGAAGAGAGAAGCATAGGCTAACACACCCTCGTTTCTTATTCATTTACAAGCAATTTCTCAAAGAAAATGGCATTATTCACTTAAAAACAGATAGTAGGGAATTGATGGATTATACTTTAGAGGTGTTATCAAAAGAGCATCATCATATTCATGCGCAAACTTTTGATTTGTATCGAGATGAAAAACTTTTAGCCGAACAAAATGGCATTCAAACAAAATACGAGAAAGTGTACTTGGCGAGTGAAAAACCTATCAATTATTTGAAATTTTCTCTTACGTAGAAAGAAAAGCAAGAGCCTGCGTCTTATCAAGTGAAATTTGATCTTTGAGCAAATCAAAAGATTCAAACTTTCTTTCTTCTCTGATGCTATTTCTCATTAGAATGGTGAGTGTTTCGCCATAAATGTCTTGGTCAAAATCGAAAATATTGACCTCAATTCTTTTTTCCGAGCCGTTTAAAGTTGGTCGCAAACCAATATTCATCATTCCTTGATAAACAGTCTTGTTAAATTTCACAAGCACAGCGTATACTCCATTGGCAGGTATTAATTTGTATGTCTCTTTGATAAAAATATTTGCTGTCGGAAATCCGATCGTTCTACCCATTTGATTTCCTTTCATTACTTTTCCTGAAAATTGATAAGGATAGCCTAGCAATTCGTTTGCAATCTCAATTTGTCCCACTTTCAACGCATTTCTGATTTCTGTAGAACTTATCGTGGCATCATGTATTATTTGCTCTTCAATAGCTTCGACTTCAATATTGAAAATACTTTGATTAGACTTTAAATAAGAAAGATTTCCTTCTCTGTTTTTTCCAAAATGATGGTCAAAACCCAATATTATCTTCTTGGTTTTCAATCGTTTAACGAATATTTCATTTACAAAATGTTCAGCAGTCCAATTCGAAAATTCTAAAGTAAATGGTATGATATATAAATGGTCGATACCTATTTCTTCGAGAAATAATTGCTTCTCATCCGGAGTAGTAAGCAACAATAAATGTGTGCTATTTGGATTCAAAATGGTTCGAGGGTGAGGCCAAAAAGTAATAACAGCACTTTCTATTCCTAATCTTTTAGCTTCTTGTTTTACCAAAGTGGCTATTTTTCTGTGCGCAAGGTGCATGCCATCAAATGAACCAATGGTAACTACTGTTTGTGTGGATGAACTTAACTCTTGCAATCCTTGATGAACTATCATACTTTTTCAAAAGTACAAACGGAAAACCGAAGTTCAATAGGTCGGTTAAATATGTATGTACAAAATGGTTAATTTACCCAGCCTCCCATTCGCATCACGCCCAAAATAATGCCAATAATGGCTGTGCTTGAAGATAAGATCAACACTATAAGCCATTTGAGAATATCGTTTTTAGATTGCTCAATTTTCTGATTAGTCTCCGAAATTTTCAACATCGTTTCTGCCCTAGATTGCTCAATTTTTTGGTTTAGTTCTGCCCTAGATTGCTCAATTTTTTGGTTTAGCTCTGCCCTAGATTGTTCAATTTTTTGGTTAGACTCGGCAATTGTTTGAACGATTCTAAGTTCGAGCTTGAAAATGTCTTCTTTTGATGCAAACACACTTTTGGCCTCTAGCAATGTACGTTCAACCTTTGATTCGATATACGCCAAAAACTCACGCGCTTCAGTCTCGCCCATTCTAGAGCGAAGCAATTCGTACATTTCTAACTCTGAAATACGCATATTTTTCAAATTTGTACTAATCTACAAGAAAATTTGTAGATTTTCAAAGGGCTACCGTAATTCTCGATTTTTGGGTCGAAAACAGTTTGATAAACCAATTTACAATTCAGCATTTAATATTCCTGTATTCACCTAAATTTGCATTCCGATTTCAAAAATAAGATACAAATTAATAGATAATGAATACTGAAAGACCAGTGAGAGTCCGTTTTGCACCTAGCCCAACAGGTGCTTTGCATATTGGAGGCGTTAGAACAGCTTTATACAATTATCTTTTGGCTAAAAAAGCCAAAGGAACAATGATATTGCGCATCGAAGATACCGACCAAACCAGATTTGTGCCCGGTGCCGAACAATACATACAGGAGGCATTAGAATGGATTGGCATTAAGCTTGATGAAAGTCCTTGGCAAGGTGGTCCACATGCTCCTTACCGCCAAAGTGAACGCAAACCCATGTATATGCAATACGCCATGCAATTGGTAAATAGTGGCGATGCGTACTATGCATTCGATACCCCCGAAGAATTAGACGAAATGCGCAGTCGTTTGGAAGCAGCCAAAGTAACTGACCCCAAGTACAACTCGATTTCGCGCATGCAAATGAAAAACTCACTCACTTTGCCCGAAGATGAAACCAAAGCTTGGTTGGAATCTGGCAAGCCTTATGTGATCCGCTTCAAAATTCCGAGAAAAGAAGAAGTTCGCTTTCAAGATTTGATTCGTGGATGGGTAATGGTGCATTCAGCTACCTTAGACGACAAAGTTTTGATGAAGTCGGATGGCATGCCTACCTATCATTTGGCCAATATTGTAGATGATTATTTGATGCAAATAAGCCATGTCATTCGCGGTGAAGAATGGTTGCCCTCTGCACCAACCCATGTATTGCTTTACAAAGCCTTTGGTTGGGAAAGTGTAATGCCACAATTTGCCCATTTGCCGTTGCTTTTGAAGCCCGATGGAAACGGCAAATTGAGTAAACGCGATGGCGATTTGGATGGCTACCCTGTATTTCCTTTGGAATGGAAAGATCCAGCCAGTGGCAGCACTTGGATGGGATTCCGTGAATTTGGATTTTTGCCAGATGCTACTTTGAATTTTTTAGCTTTTCTTGGCTGGAACCCAGGTACGCAAGAAGAGATTTTTTCAATGGATCAATTAATAGAAACTTTTACCTTGGAACGAATAGGTAAATCTGGCTCTAAGTTCGATATCAACAAGGCCAAATGGTACAATCAAGAGTATTTAAAGAACAAAGACAATGCTGAATTGGCAGTTTATCTGGGTGCAGAGTTGGCTAAAGAAGGCATCAGCATTGCAAATGATACGGTGGAAAAAATATGCGGCTTAATGAAAGACAGACTGGTTTTTATGAAAGATTTGAAGAAAGAAACTTCGTTTTTCTTTGCCTCGCCTCAAACTTTTGATGGGCAAATTGCTGTATCGAAATGGACAAATGATGCCGTAGCAGCCGCTTTGGCGTGGCATGACGCATTGAAAAACACTACTAATTTTACAGCAGAGGAAGTAAAACATGTATTGCACCAAACACTTGAAGCCAAAGGCTTGAAATTGGGCAAAGTAATGCAAGCATTGCGTTTAGCCATCACAGGCATAGGGCAAGGGCCCGATTTGATGCAGATTATTGAAATAATTGGCAAAGATGAAACCTTGAAACGACTTGAATATGCTGCCAAAGAATTGCAGGTGATAGATTGAAATCGTTTTCGTTGGTGGAGTCGGGAGTTCCCTCCCGACACGCTCATTTGTACAAGACACGCACTTTTTCTATTAAATTAGGACAGGATGGAAGTTTTGGCAGCAGGCAAGTGAGCCTTTATAAAATACCAAAGAAGCCAAAAATACTTTTCAAAAAAGTCAAAAACTTTTCTACTATTTTGGTGTAGTTATAGGTAGCCTTATTGCTCAAAAAAAGTTGTTTTTAAGTAAAGAATCCAGTAAATTATTATGCCAAAAACATTTTTAAAAGCCAAATGGGAACATTTAATTATGGCAAATTATGCCATTCCTCCCTCGGTTTTGATGCCCTATTTGCCTTATGGAGTTGAGCTAGATTTATTCAATGGCAGTGCTTATGCAAGTTTGGTGGGTTTTATGTTTAATGACACTAAACTTTTTAATGTCCCCATTCCGTTTTTGGGCACTTTTGAAGAAGTCAATCTGCGATTTTATGTGAAGCGCATACAGGGAAGTACAGTCAAAAGAGGGGTGGTATTTATCAACGAAACTGTTCCTTATCAGCCTGTGGCTTGGCTGGCAAATAAGCTTTATCAAGAACATTATATTGCAATTCCTACTCGAAATACCATCAAAACCACCTATTCCGAAAAGAAAGTCCGTTACGAATGGAAAGCCAAAAACAAATGGAATCATGTAGAAGTGGTAGCAGAAACCGAACCCACAGCGATGCTCATGGGCAGTTTTGAGGAGTTTATTTTTGAGCATTATTTCGGCTATACCAAATTGACAGAAAATTTGTCTCAAGAATACTATGTAAACCATCCCCGTTGGCAAGTGCACGAAGTAAAACAATTTGATATCAATTGCGATTTTACAACCATGTATCGAAATGATTTTTCATTTCTCAACCATCAGCAGCCGGACAAAGTGATGTTAGCACAAGGCTCCGAAGTGACTGTAGACTGGAGAAGAATTCGATTTTAAATAAATGACACTCGATCAAATAGATATTGACAGAATTATAGAAATGGCCTGGGAAGATCGCACTCCGTTTGAAGCCATCAAAGCACAATTTGGACATTCAGAAGCTGATGTAATTGCTTTGATGCGTAAAGAACTCAAAAGAAGCAGTTTCAATCGTTGGCGCAAAAGGGTAAGCAGTGGTGTAAGTCAAAAACATGCTTTGAAAAGGAATCCGCTGATAGAGCGCTTCAAATGCACGCTCCAAAGGTCAATTTCAATGAACAAGATCAGTAAACGATAATTTTAGATGCCAATGCCTTACTAGATGCACCCAGAAGCTAACACAAGTTTAGGCAAACTGTAAATGTAAACCATTGAATACCCTACAAAAGCCTTGAATAAGCCACCTATCGCCATCGTATGGTTTAAAAGAGACCTTCGATTTACCGATCATGAGCCCTTGTATTTGGCCCAACAACAAGACTTGCCCGTATTGCTACTCTATTGTTTCGAACCATCAGTAATGCAATATGCAGACAGTGATGTGCGTCATTGGCGATTTGTGCACGAATCGTTAGCCGATATGCAAGCGAAGTTGGCACACCTTCAAACAAAAGTCTTTGTTTTCCGTGCCGAAGTTTTGGAGATTTTTCAAGCGATTTTAGAAAAATATTCGGTTCAACTACTATATTCTCATCAAGAAATTGGCAATAAAATAACGTTCGATAGAGATATAAAGATCAAGCGGTTTTGCAAAGCAAATCAAATAACTTGGTATGAATCCCAACATAATGGCGTCATTCGCGGACTTAAATCTCGTAAAGATTGGGAGCCTCGTTGGAAGCAAACCATGGAACTTCCACCTCATTTGGTTTCCGAAAGCTTTTCAAATTATTTGAATTTGGAAGAAGCTTGGTATGCAAACAAAAAAGGCACTCCATTACCACAAAACATCATTGAGAGAAATGTCAATTTCCAACAAGGAGGAGAAACATTTGCATGGAAATACCTACAAAGTTTCCTGAAAGATAGATATTTCAATTATTCCAAACACATTTCAAAACCATCTTTGAGTAGAAAAGGATGCAGTAGAATATCGCCCTACTTAAGTTATGGAAATATAAGCATGCGAATGGTGTATCAATTTACAAGACAGCATTATCCAGATTCACCTCAGAAAAGAGACCTTTCAAACTTCATTTCCCGTTTACATTGGCATTGCCATTTCATGCAAAAGTTTGAAGATGAATGCAGCATGGAATTTGAAAATGTAAACAAAGCCTATGATGCTTTGATCAAAACCAAAAACGAAGTCTATATCCAAGCTTGGCAATCTGGACAAACAGGAGTGCCATTGGTTGATGCTTGTATGCGCTGTTTGGTGGCTACAGGTTATATCAATTTCAGAATGCGAGCCATGGTCGTTTCATTTTTCGTATTCAATTTATGGCAAGATTGGCGTGATTTACATGTTCTTGCCAAGCAATTTCTAGATTATGAACCTGGCATTCATTATCCTCAATTGCAAATGCAGGCGGGCGTAACGGGCATAAACACCATTCGCATTTACAATCCCACTACCAATTCAGAAAAGCATGATGAAGAAGGGATATTTATCAAGACTTGGGTAAAAGAACTAAAGGATGTGCCTCCAGCATTGGTGCACGAACCATGGAAACTCACTATGCTAGAACAAGAAATGTACAGTGTACATATTGGCAAAGATTACCCATTTCCGATTGTAGACTTGGAAGAAACAAGAAAAAAGGCCAGTGAAATTGTATGGGGTTTCAGAAAAACCGATGAAGTGAAAGAAGAAGGAAAACGGATATTGAAAAAGCATGTGAACACTGCGAATACATCGGTGAAAAAAAGAAAAACATAAAAAAGTATAGCTCACTTGAAAAAAGAAAACCTACCCTCTAAGATTTGTATGGTTTGCCATCGGCCTTTCACTTGGCGAAAGAAATGGGAGAAAGTATGGAGTGAAGTAAAATATTGTAGTGACAAATGCAGGATGAATAAAAAAGTGGTATGAATCAAACAGGTTTAATTTTCCCTCATCAATTGTTTGAAGACAATGCACTCTTGACCCAATACAAAACCATTTATTTGGTCGAAGAATGGCTATACTTCAAGCAATATCAATTTCATAAACAAAAAATCGCATTTCACAGGGCGACAATGAAGGCCTATGCAAAGTATTTGGCTTCAAAAGATTGTGAAGTCATTTACATTGAAGCTGTAGATGAGCTTTCTGATATTCGAAAGCTTATTCCGCATTTGCAACGCATTGGTATTACAAACATTGGCTATTTTGACACCACAGATGATTGGCTGGAAAAACATTTGACCCATGCCTGCCAAGCATCAAGCATACAGCTTGAGAAATATCCCACTTCTTTATTTCTAAATATCAGCAATGAAATTGCAGCTTATTTTTCTGACAAAAAAAGGATGTTTCAGACCGATTTTTACATTCACCAGCGAAAAAAAAGAAACATTCTTGTAGATGAAAATCTAAAACCTATAGGTGGAAAATGGACTTTTGATGATGAGAACCGACTGAAATATCCAAAAACTAAAATCTCGCCTCAAATAGCCGTATTACCATATAACGAATTTGACAAAGAAGCTTTCGATTACACTGAAAAACATTTTTCACACCACTTTGGCGAATTGAATATCCAATTCAAATACCCCACCACCTTTGAAGAAGCTAAAGCGTGGCTCCAACTATTTCTCAAAACTAGATTTCAAGAATTCGGAGCGTACGAAGATGCCATTGTGGCCAAAGAGCACCATTTGCATCATAGCATATTGACTCCAATGCTCAATGTAGGTTTGCTCACTCCAAAGTTTGTGGTAGATGAAGCATTAAATTATGCAACGCAAAATGCCATTCACTTGAATTCTTTAGAAGGTTTTGTAAGGCAAATTTTGGGCTGGAGGGAATTCATAAGAGCCGTTTACATAATAAAAGGAAGAGAAGAAAGAACTCGAAACTACTGGAAATTTACCCGTAAAATTCCCCTATCTTTTTATAATGGCACCACTGGAATAGCACCGATAGACATTACCATAAAAAAAATAATGCAAACAGGCTATTGCCACCATATCGAGCGATTAATGGTGTTGGGAAATTTTATGCTACTCTGCGAATTTGACCCCAATGAAGTGTATCGCTGGTTTATGGAACTTTTCATCGATGCCTACGACTGGGTAATGGTACCGAATGTGTATGGCATGAGTCAATTTGCCGATGGTGGTCTAATGTCGACCAAGCCCTACATTAGCGGCAGTAATTACCTAATGAAAATGAGCGACTATCCCAAAGGCGATTGGCAGGCCACATGGGATGGGTTATTTTGGCGATTTATGCACACCCATCGCGATTTTTTTAGTCAAAACCCTAGGCTTGGTATGTTGGTTACTACCTTTGATAAAATGCCAGCTTCGAAACAACAAGGGCATTTACAAGTAGCTTCCGATTTCATACAAAAGCTGTAATTGCAGAAATGTATAACAGGATAATTGCTGTTTTCACCAAAAAAGCCCCTCCAAACAAATGGAAGGGCTTTTGAAATATTGAAAAGAGGGAAAGATTAGTACATTCCGCCCATTCCACCTCCGCCTGGCATTCCGCCACCCATTGGAGCTGCGTTTTCTTCTTTTTCGTCAGCAATTACTGCCTCAGTTGTCAACAACAAACCTGAAATAGAAGCTGCATTTTCCAAAGCCAAACGTGTTACCTTAGCAGGGTCAATTACACCTATTTTGATCAAGTTTTCGTATTTGTCTTCGCGAGCATTGTAACCAAAGTCACCTTTGCCTTCTTTTACTTTGTTCAACACCACAGAAGCTTCAAGTCCACAATTAGAGATGATCGTTCTCAAAGGAGCTTCGATAGCTCTTCTGATGATATCAACACCAGTTTTTTCGTCTTCGTTACGTGTAGAAACTTTATCTAAATCTTCGCCAGCACGAATCAAAGCTACACCACCACCAGCTACAATACCTTCGGCAATAGCAGCACGGGTTGCATGCAATGCATCGTCAACTCTGTCTTTTTTCTCTTTCATTTCTACTTCAGTAGCAGCACCGATGTAAAGAACAGCAACACCACCTGACAATTTAGCCAAACGTTCTTGCAATTTTTCTTTATCATAATCAGAAGTAGTTTTTTCGATTTGCGCTTTGATTTCGCTGATACGAGCTACAATCTTGGCTTTTTCGCCAGCTCCGTTGATAACTGTAGTATTGTCTTTGTCAATTACAACTTTCTCAGCAGTACCTAAATAATCAAGTGTTGCGTTTTCAAGTTTGTAACCTTGTTCTTCAGAAATAACAGTGCCTCCTGTCAAAACGGCAATATCTTCAAGCATCGCTTTTCTTCTGTCGCCAAAACCAGGAGCTTTTACAGCTGCTACTTTCAATGCGCCACGTATTTTATTCACCACCAAAGTAGCTAAAGCTTCGCCTTCTACTTCTTCAGCTATGATAACTAATGGTCTGCCTGTTTGTGCTACTTGCTCAAGAACTGGAAGTAACTCTTTCATTGAAGATACTTTTTTGTCGTATATCAATATGTATGGTCTTTCCATTTCTACTTCCATACTTTCTGTATTGGTAACGAAATAAGGAGAAAGATAGCCTCTGTCGAATTGCATACCTTCTACTGTCTTTACTTCATCAGAAGTTCCTTTAGCTTCTTCTACAGTGATCACACCATCTTTACCAACTTTCGCCATTGCGTTAGCGATCATTTGACCGATTTCAAAATCATTGTTTGCCGAAATAGTAGCTACTTGTTTGATTTCTTCGTTATCGCTGATTGCTTTTGCAGATTTTTTCAAATTTGCTACAATGTGAATAACTGCTTTGTCGATACCACGTTTCAAATCCATTGGATTTGCACCTGCAGCTACGTTTTTAATACCGGCATTGAAAATAGCTTGAGCCAAAACAGTAGCTGTAGTAGTACCATCACCTGCAGAATCTGCAGTTTTAGAAGCTACTTCTTTTACCAATTGAGCACCCATGTTTTCAATAGCATCTTTTAATTCTATGTCTTTAGCTACCGTAACACCATCTTTAGTAATGGTAGGAGCGCCAAATTTTTTGTCTAGGATTACGTTTTTACCTTTAGGGCCTAAAGTTACTTTTACAGCGTTAGCCAAAGTATCAACGCCTTTTTTCAGTTTTTCTCTTGCCTCAGCATCGAAATGAATGGTTTTTGCAGCCATGATTTTTTAATTATTAATGTTTAATGATGAATGAATGATGTTTGTAGTTTGATTTCCGATAATATTTCGAAATCCGTAAAAAGATGAAACCGAAGTCTTTAATCCTTGTTCTTTCATCTATTTTCTAATTTAAACGATTGCGAAAATATCAGACTCTCTCATGATAAGATAATCTTTACCTTCTACAGCTATTTCAGTACCTGAATATTTGCCATAAAGAACAGTGTCGCCCACTTTTACATTTGGTTTCATAATATTTCCACTGTCAGATACTTTTCCATCTCCAACGGCAATTACTACGCCTCTTTGAGGTTTTTCTTTGGCAGTATCAGGAATAAAAAGGCCAGAAGATGTTTTTTCTTCTGCTGCAGCTGGTTCTACCAGAACTCTGTCTGCTAATGGTTTTACGTTTACCGACATATTGGTTTTAAGTTATTGAATTTAGTTAACTGTTAAAAAAGTTGTTTTCAAAACAACTTCAACAGCACATTAACCATGCCAAGCAACAACTGGCGAAACCAGAGCAATAAAGTATTGTCAGAATTTCAGTATTTGATTGGTGGTGTTGAATGAGAAAAAAGTGCAGCTCTCAAAAACTGACAAAATAGCAGTTTGCAATATTTAAGATGTGGCGATTTCGGGCTGTGCGTACACGATTTGATTCTCGTTTAGACCCAATAAAAAAAGTAAAAATTTACAGAGAATGAAGGAATCTTGATTTTGATTGTCAAGATTCCTTCAAGAAAAGTACTAAACTAAAGTTCCTGTCGATGTAATTGGTACATTCAATGCCTTCGAGATGATACATTTTTGCTCAGCCACTGCTACGATTTCCTGAAATTGATTGTCGCTAATGCCTGGTACAGAACCTGTTATCTCCAAATGAATGCCAGTTATAGCTAGTGCTGCCATATCAACCTCGGCTGTGGCCACGGTATCAAGCGAAGTAGGATTAAAGCCCGCTTGTGTTAATTGAGCACCTACTGCCATCGTGAAACAGCCAGCATGTGCAGCTGCAATCAATTCTTCAGGATTTGTGCCAATTCCATCTTCAAAACGGGTTTTGAATGAATATTGCGT
>JBJXGB010000082.1:0-12665 GCA_046152935.1 Cytophagales bacterium | reverse complement strand
GTAACATATCTAACTTGGTGTGATCGTGAAATTTGTACTTTCTGCCGATAGGCAAAGATACTAATTGGTTTGAAAATGAGCGGACGCTCGATAGTTTGGGGTCTTAGCGGACGCTAAGACCAGTTAGTATGCAGATAGTCAAATCAAAGGTTTGGTGGCATTTGAAATAGAAATTACTTCAATGGAAGGGGTAAAGAAACTTTCTCAAAACCGAGACGAGAAAAACCTCAATTTGATAGTTGACAAATTGCAAAAACAAGAAGATCAAGGAGCGAAAGCGATAGGGCAATTAATGAATGAACTTAAAAACTAAACTAAACGATGGAAAATCACATTTTTGATTTTGTAGGGGGCAATTCCGGACAATGGAAAGTGCTGAATATGAAAACCGTAGTTGGAGAAGGTCTGGCTCCCATAACTGATTTGTCTATAGTTCAAGGAAGTTTAATTTCCGATAATAACGGTATCTGGACACTCAAAGGCATGGTTAGCAATGTGCGCTATGCCGAAAAGGATGAAAAAGAAAAACTAACGGCCGTTCAGGAAGGTTTAGGACGACCACAAGCAACAATGGCTGCATTAATTCCTATTCGCAAAAATGAGGCTTGGTGGAATTTGGCACAAGATGAGCGCAGAAAAATATTCGAGGCAAAATCGCACCATACCGAAGTTGGACTTAAGTATTTGCCAGCCATTGCCCGTAAATTGTATCATTGCAGGGATTTGGGGCAGCCTTTTGATTTCCTCACTTGGTTTGAGTATGCTCCCGAACATGCTGAAGCTTTTGAAGAATTGGTTCAAGCCTTGCGTAAAACAGAAGAATGGCAGTATATTGACCGTGAAATAGATATTAGATTAACACGAAATTAATCATGGTTGATTTACAAGCATTCTGGGCTCATATATTGAAAAAGGTTGATTTGAATGAAGAAGAACTCAAAGAATTCTCCTCTTATTTTCAATTAAGTAAAATCAAAAAACGCCAATTCATTATTCAGCCCCAATTTGTAGCCAAACACCGAAATTACGTATTGGAAGGTTCTTTTAGGGCTTATGTGGTGGGCGATGAAGGCGAGGAACACACCATTGCTTTTGCCATTGAAGATTGGTGGATATCAGATTACAATAGTTTTATCTACCAAAAACCAGCCACCATGTTCGTAGTGGCATTGGAAGATAGCATTATTCTTCAGATAGAATTTGAAAAGGAAGTATCGCTGAAAAAGTTAAATCCTAAGTTTGAGACTTTTTTTAGGATAATGGCAGAAAGTTCTACCGCAGCGATGCAACGAAGGATCATTTCAAACCTCACCCAATCGGCAGAAGAGCGATATGAAGATTTTCTAAAAAAGTATCCCAAAATCGTCCAAAAAGTGCCTCAATATGCACTTGCTTCTTATTTAGGAATGACAACAGAGTTTTTATCGCGGATCCGAAATAGACGCGTATCTAAAAAATGAAATGGGAATGAGCCAAGAAAAGCTAATCAATTACGTTCAAAAATTTGTTTCGCTAACAGATATTGAGTTAACTCAATTTTGTGAGAGTTTCAGAGAAGTAAAGGTCAAGAAAAAACAATTTATTGTACAACCAAACTTTATTGACCGACACAGGAATTTTGTGATTAGTGGTGCATTTAGGTCCTATATTGTAGATGATAATGGGCAAGAACATACCATTCAATTTGCCATAGAAAATTGGTGGGTTTCCGACTTTAACAGCTACATTTATCAACACCCAGCTACTCTTTTTATAGTTGCTTTGGAAGATAGCACTATACTGCAACTTGACTTTGACCAGGAACAAGAACTCAAAAATAGAAATCATAAATTTGAAACTTTATTTAGAATAATGGCTGAAAAAGGACTGGCCTTTGAGCACAGAAGAATTATCTTCAATTTGACCCATTCGGCAGAAGCTCGTTACGAAAATTTTTTATTAAACTTTCCTCACTTTATCCAACGAGTACCTCAATATGCTTTGGCTTCGTACCTTGGTATGGGTACTGAGTTCTTGTCAAGACTTCGCAACAAGAAGGTGCAAAAAAAATCTTGACCTACGTCAATCAAATTTCTTGATTTACACCATTTTTAAAAGTTTAGCCTTGTCGCACTTTTGCAGTGTCAATAACGACATACTATTTAAACAAATTTTTAACAATGGAGCATTCATTAAACGAAATCTTCTCGGCTAAAAACGAGATGGTTAAAAAAGGGCAGATTGTAGAAGCTACTGAAAAGTATTTTGCTGCAAATGCAAAAACATTAGACTTCGATGGCACATCCACCGATGGAAAACCAGCCATGATTGCCAAGATGCAAGGTTTCGCAGGAGCTATTGCAAAGGTGAATGGAATTACTTTGCACCACACTTCACTTTCTGGTAATGTCTCATTTGCCGAATTTACTTTTGACTTTGACATGGCTGATGGAAGTAAAATTTTATGGCACGAAATACTTCGTTCTGTATGGGAAAATGGGTTGATAGTAGAAGAACAATATTTCAAAAATTAACGAACTAAAAAAATACAAAAAAAATGAAATCAATTCAAACAATAGTATTTTCTATAATACTCACAGCAATTACCAGTGTTAGCTTTGCGCAAAACTTTAAAGCCAATCATAACGCTGACGATAGTAAAATAGCCTTACAAGGTTATAGCCCTGTTTCCTATTTAGATTTAGGAATAGCCCAAAAAGGATTGAAAGAATATAAAGCTAATTATGATGGACTGGCTTATTATTTTACTAGTAAAGAACAAAAAGGCAAATTTGATGCCAATCCTCAAAAGTACCTGCCACAATACGGAGGTTATTGTGCTTTTGGCGTATCTGTTGGGGCAAAATTCAGAACCGACCCTAATAAATTTGTTGCTAAAGATGGCAAATACTTTCTTTTCCTATATGATTTGGAAGTTGACGCCCAACAATTGTGGCTAGATGGTACACACGACAAATTAGTGGCAAAAGCTGATGGAAATTGGGTAAAATTAAGTAAAGAGCAATAATAATAACTGAAATTTAAAGGAAATTAATATGAAATTTATAACGAAAACAATTCACGCTTATTTGGATTATCCAGTAGCTGTGGCTCTTATTGCTTTGCCTTTTGTGCTTGGTTTAGGAAGTTCGAACCCTATTGCTTTGCAATTATCAGTTGTAACAGGGATTGCCGCTTTTATTTTAACCTTATTTACCAATCATAAATTAGGTGTCATTAAAATTATACCTTACAATATACATTTAATTGTAGATGCAATTGTAGGCTTGGTTTTTGTGATCTCTCCATTTATATTTTCTTTCAAAGGCATAGATGCATATTATTATTGGATAAACGGTGTTACGGTTTTAACTGTTGTAAGTTTACATAAACCAGAAGCAGCTATTTAAAATTTACAATTCAAAACAATCAAAATAAAGCACTTGGATAGTAAATTTCTATTCAAGTGCTTTTTAATTTTGCGATATGGATAAATTACTAGAAGAAATAAGGTCTTGTACTATTTGCAAAGATTTTTTGCCAAATCATCCCAAGCCAATTATTAGAGCCAGTTCAAATGCTAAAATTCTAATTATTGGGCAAGCTCCCGGCCAAAAAGTGCAAAATAGTGGTGTGCCTTGGGACGATGCAAGTGGCAAGGCTTTAAGAGAATGGCTTAATGTAAACAAGGAACAATTTTACGATACTAACTTGTTCGCTATTATGCCAATGGGGTTTTGCTATCCAGGAACTGGAAAAAGTGGCGACCTCCCTCCTCGAAAAGAATGTGCTGTTGCATGGCATAAAAAAGTGTGGGAACAAATGCCAAATATTCAACTTACTTTGTTGATTGGTAAATATGCTCAGGATTACTATTTATCACAAAACACAAAAGAAAGTCTGACTGAAACAGTAAAAAATCATTTAGAATACCTGCCTATCTACCTGCCATTGCCTCATCCATCACCAAGAAATAATATTTGGCTTAAAAAAAACGAATGGTTTAAGATGGATATGATTCCCTTGTTGCAATCCAGGGTAAAAAGCCTGACAGAAAGTTGAACTATATCAACCAAATTTCCTAAACTACATCATTTTTAAAGGTTAAGCGTTGTCGCACCTTTGTATCGTTAAATCACACAAAATAAAACAATAAAAAAAATGAACGCAACGTTAGAAATCCCAACATTTACAATTCCTACAAGAGCTGAAGTATCTGCCAACAACCAAATGCTTTTTGATAATTTACAAAAAGGTTTAGGTTTTGTTCCAAACTTGTATGCCTATTTTGCCAAAAGTGAAACTGCTTTGGGCGATTATTTGACTTTCCAAAATCGCAAAAGTACATTAAGAGCCAAAGAAAGAGAAATCATTAATTTGGTAACAAGCCAAATCAATGGTTGTCGTTATTGCCAATCTGCCCATACTGTTTTAGGCAAGATGAATGGCTTTACGGACGAGCAAATTATCGAAATCAGAAAAGGTGGTGCTAGTTTTGACCCAAAATTAGATGCTTTAGCTAAGTTCACAGCTTCTGTGGTTACCAACAGAGGTAAAGCTTCAATCGAAACCAAAGGCAATTTCTTTGCAGCTGGTTATGACGAAGCCAGTTTGGTAGACGCCATGATCATCATAGGCGATAAAATCATCAGTAATTACATCCATAATTTGACTGAGTTTGAAATCGATTTTCCAGTAGCAGAACCTTTGAATTAATCTTAAATACAAAGCAAGGTGCTAATTACTAGATAGTTACTGCCTTGCTTTTTTAAATCTACCAAAATGAAAACAATAGAAAACATAGGATTTTATATCGCATTGTATGGCATTGCGATCGTATTGATTTGGATTGGTGTATTCAAATTTACACCTACCGAAGCCGATGGCATCAAATCTTTGGTGGAAAATAGCCCATTCATGGCATGGTCATATAAAGTAGCTTCGGTGATGAACGTAAGCAGAATAATCGGCACGTTGGAAATCATTACAGGCGTTATGCTTATTCTTTTCCCTTTTTCCGCTTGGATGGGCCTTGTAGGAGGCGTGTTATCAACATTTACATTTGCCATTACCCTTTCGTTTTTGGCCACTACACCCAATATTATTGTAAAAGTAGATGGCATTTGGCTTCCCGATGCCTTTATTCTAAAAGATATTATGGCTTTTGGATTTAGTATTTATGTGGCTGCTATTTCTGCTCAGAAATTAGGGTTGTTTGTAAGACAAAAAATCTATTAAGCTAGGTGTTTCAACCTGGTTTTTTTACGGACGCTACCCCCGTGGAAGATGCCCCTTGCCTTTGCTAAACTTTTGACCAACAAAAAAATTGGCTTGCAGGTGAAAACACCAGGGGCTGGCTTGCAGGTGAAAACTCCAGAAGGGCAGGAGCTATGGAGTAATAATAATTTGTTTGAAAAGAAGCGGACGCTCGATCGTTTGGGGTCTTAGCGGACGCTAAGACCAGTGAGGGCTCTAATCAAGTGGCTGGTGTCTGCACCTGACACAGTTGGTTGAATTAATGGCAGTTTAAGACAGCTGAAATGGTGTAGTAGTAATTTGTTGGAAAAGGAGCGGACACTCGAACCGCTGGGGTCTTAGCGGACCTAAGACCAGTAGGGAGAGGTTGTTTTATTTATTTACACATTATTCAATTAATTGTTTTAAACAACTAATTTTGCATAATTGAATTTTTTATGCATGAGGCATGGTACAAAATATTCTATCTAAATCTTATAATAATATTGATGTTGGATTAATTCCTGATCAAATAGATTTTATTATTAGAGAAGATATTCTTAAGGCAACAGAAGAAGACTCAACAATCTGGACATGTCCAGATTATAATAGAAGGGAATATATTCATAGTTTTTTTCAGTATCCAGCAATGATGATTCCTGCCGTACAGAAAAAACTGATAGATATTGTAGTCGCTGCAAAACCTGATATTCAGCATATGATTGACCCATTCATGGGGTCGGCTACTACACTAGTAGCATGTATGGAGAACAGCTTAAATTGTTATGGTCAAGACGTGAATCCTTTAGCTATTCTTATTGCAAAAGCGCGGACTGGACCGTATTATACTGATGCTATAAAGTCAAAACAGGCTGAATTAATGGCCAAAATTCGTGAAGATAGGTCTGATGCTATAGAAGCTGATTTCAAAGGGCTGTATAAATGGTTTAAACCTGAAATTGCAATAGGCTTGTCGAAAATAGTAAGGGAAATACGTAAAGAAAATAATCTAATAATAAGAAGGTTTCTTTGGGTGGTTTTGGCTGAAACAGTTAGGGTCTCATCTAATGACCGTACTTCTACTTTTAAGCTTCACATAAGAACCAAAGAACAAATTGACCAAAGAAGCCTTTCTGTAATCAATATATTTGAACTGCATTTGGAGAGATGTTTAGACGATTACGAATCGCATGCAGATCTTTTAAGTAAAAATGGACAACTCTACAATGGAATTTATAAATCTACTGTAGACATTAGACTTTCTGATTCCAAGAGCAACATTTACAGTCCAACCGGAAGTGGTTTTTATGATTTGTTAGTCACATCACCACCTTATGGTGATAACAAAACAACCGTAACTTATGGACAACATTCCTATCTCCCCTTGCAATGGATAGATTTGGAAGATATAGATTCTAACGCAAATAAAGATTTCTTGAAGACAACATCAGAAATAGACACGAGGGCATTGGGAGGGAAATTGTCAGATATCAATAAAGAGAAACTCAATGAATTATTTAAAATAAGCCCCAGTCTAAAAGCTACTCATGATTTTGTAAGTGAAACATCAATTAGTAAAGTAAGAAAAGTTGATGCTTTTTTACTTGACTTAAGCGAGACAATAGATAAAATATTTGAAGTAATGAAAGTTAACAGCTATCAAATATGGACGTTAGGGAATCGTAGGGTAGGTGGAATTGAAATACCTAATGATCAAATAATCAGAGAACTTATCGAAAGCAAAGGTGGAAAATTGGTAACTCAACTAGAGAGAGAAATAATCAATAAAAGAATGGCGAGGAGAAACAATAATTCTTCACTTATGAATACAGAGGACATTTTAATTTTTAGAAAGCTTGGCTGAGAAAAAGGATATTCCTCAATTTAGAATCAGTGCAGCAGTTGTAAAGCAACTCGGAGAAGAGTTGGTTTCCGATGAGCTAACTGCAATTATGGAATTGGTTAAGAACTCGTATGATGCCGATGCAGATTGGGTCAAAATATCAATTAATACTACCGATAGTCCCGATATAGATGATTTAGCATTCAAAAATACCAAAGGGCATATCATCATTGAAGACAATGGTCATGGGATGAACTACGATGAGATTGTATCTAGATGGCTTTTTATCTCGGTTTCTCACAAAAGGGAAATGAAAAAGAGCGGGAATGTCACTCCAAAAGGCCGTACTCCTCTCGGAGATAAGGGTCTAGGAAGACTAAGTACTCAAAGACTCGGTCATATTCTAGAAATGTATAGTGGTATCGAGGAGGAAAACATTTGGCATCACGTTGGTTTTGATTGGAGGCACTTTACTGAAGATAGTTCTTTGGAGGCTGTAAGTACAAATTATAAAGAAGTTAATAAGCCCAACAAGAAGAAAGGAACGAAATTAGTTATATCTGATTTAAAGAATCCAGAAATATGGATAGCAGAGGCTGGTGATAAATTCAGAGGACAATTGTCAAAGCTAATTTTTCCATTTAAAGAAAATAGACCGTTCAGTATCTACCTTGATATTAACGGCCAAAAATTAGATCTAGATGCCATAAATGAGAAATTGAGGCAGCAAGCAATAAGTAGTTACAAGTTCGATTTTGATGGACATAAATTAGTCATTAAAGGAAATTTAAAACTCAATAAGTTGCAAGGTAACAGTCTAGAAAAGAAAGAGGTTTACAATCGTCTAATTCAAGCTGATAATGGGGTTAATTTTTTCGATTATTTGACAAACGCAACAGACAACAAAAAATATTATATACCTGATATAAAATATTCAGGTATAAATGGTGATTTCATCACCATAACAAGGGAGTTTGAGTTTGAAAAAGATATTAAGAAGGAAATACTTATTGACGAAGTAACTCTAAAACCGTTTGCTGCAAATCCAGGTAAATTTATAGGTGAAATTGATGAGTTTAATTTGACAGGCACAGAAGAAGTTCAATCTGCATATGATAAACTCTCGGAATATAAACAACTTGTTAAAAATCAAATAGGAGTCAGGATTTTTAGAGATGGGTTTGGAATAAAGCCCTATGGAATGGAGGATAACGATTGGCTTAAACTTTCAAAAAGTCAAACTTCCGGAGGATCCTTTTATCTATTACGTCCAGAAAATGTAATTGGTTTTGTGTCAATAACAGCGAAAGAAAACAAATTCTTAACTGAGAAGACTGATAGGGAAGGTTTTATTGACAGTGCTTATTCTAAAAGCTTTTTTAACTTAATCAATCTTACTATTCAGAACATTAATGATGTCTTGGATAGAACTCGAAGAAGTTTCGATGAATTTAAAAAGCGCGAAGCAGAAGTCAAAGGTGATATAAAATCATTTAAAGACACAAAAGATCGATTAATTGAAACGGCAAAGCAATCTGAAGCAATAGAAAATGAGGCTAAAAATGTCCAGTCGGCATTAAAAACAACTTCTATTAAAGTAGCGGAAGCTGTTTGGAAAATAAAAAATGAACCCTTATTCTCTAGCCAAGAAGAGAATAAGTCGTTAAAAATATTAGAAGAAGTTGATAATATATTAGCTGATTCCAATCGTCTTTTTGATAAAATAAATTCTATTCTTCAAAATGCAAAGAAACTTGAGAGCGATGCCAACTACCTTGAGCCTAAAATTGATGAGCTTGAAAAGCAAATCATACAGTTTTCGGAGTTAGCAGGTCTTGGATTAACGGCAGAAGCATTTACTCACGAGTTATTCAATATCTTAGATAGAATATCCGCACAAACAGATCAAATAGCGAAACATAACAAAAAAGAACAAACTGATAATACGGTCTTTTTTGTGTACTTGGAGCATGTCAAGAGCTTCATTAATTCTATTAGAATCCAATTAAATCATTTAGCACCTTCTTTGAAGTTTAACAAAGAAACTAAACAACATATACTAATCTCGTCATTCGCTCAGGAGCTAAAAAACTACTATTCTATTCGATTTGGTGATAATATTGAATTCAAAATTCAATTAAGGTCAGATTTCTCTATCCAAATCAATAAAGGCAAACTAACTCAAGTATTGGATAATCTTATTCTTAATTCTGAGTATTGGCTAAAAGAAATGATGAAAACAAATAAAGACTTCAAACCTGAAATTAGTTTTGAGATAAAATCTCCTTCAATATACATCTCTGATAACGGTTATGGTATTCTTCCTGATTTTGAAAATATACTTTTTCAGCCATTCATAACATCTAAGCCTTCTGGAGAAGGAAGAGGCTTGGGATTATTTATTGTTCAGCAATTATTAGATTCTGTTGATTCTTATATCCTCCTTTTGAACAAAAGGAATGAATATAACAGAAGATTTATGTTTCAGATTAATCTTGAAAATATTTTAATTTAGATGCTAAATGGAACTACAAACGAATACTGATCCTGATGAAATAAAGCAGGTCATTTTAGAAAACATACAATCCCTTTTACTTCATCTTAAAGTAGAAAAGGTATTTTTTGTTGACGATGCGATAGATCAAGATACAGGGAAAGAGACATTTAAAGGTATCGTTCAAAGTGTTATTTCATCAGGAAAACTTGAAAAATTACGTGAAATTTCCATTCTAGGGATTGATTTCAAGAAAGAAGAATCGATTTTGATAGACCATATTGATGAGGTTTGGGACAATATAAAACCTGGAAAACAACTTAGATATTTTGAAAAAGTATATACTATAGTTGGAAGGAAAGAAGATATAAATGATCTAAATGTATCCAATAATCTAAAAGAATTTTTTAAAGATGAACAGATAGAATTTTTAACTCCAATTGATTGGGATGCAAAACATGAACAAATACTCGCTGCATTACCTCCAGAAAATAGAATAATTGTACTTTTCGATCAAGATTTAAAATTGGCTGGCGGAAGATATACAGATCAACTAGTACAAGGGGAGCAATTAATATTAGAGTTAAAAGAAAAAGGCCTAGAAGATAAAGTCATTATATCGCTTCTAACTCATACAATAACTCAATGTGAAGATGAACTTCCTAAAAGATCTGAAATATGTGACAAGATTTCTACATTAAATGTTTCTGACTTTTTTGTTCTAGCTAAAGTTAGATTAGAAAAGCCAGAAATGTTTGCAGATGGGCTTAAGAAGGTATCTCTCAACTCATATTGTGAAAATATAAAAGCACGAACTATAGAGATTTTGAAAGAAGCACAAAATGAAACTATAAAAAAACTTGAGAACTTTGATACTTATGATTTTGACTACACAATATTCAAATCTTCATATATGGAAGGCGTTTGGGAGCCAGAAACACTTTTAAGAATTACTGATGTTATATTTAAAGATGAGGTCAGAAAGCTAATGATTTCAAAGAATTACGTTACGACTACGAACCCAGCTATCTGTTCTGCAAATGAAATTTCTAAATTGGAATTTAAAATTGAGAATCCAGTAAATCCATATAATGAGCGATTTAAACTAAGACATCAAGAGATATTTGAATCAGGAGCACTTTTAAATGGCTTAAGAAAGCCTATAGATAATGGAGATATTTTCGAGATAACAGATGGTGAGAGAAAAACCAAGAAGTTTATACTAGTCGCTCAGGAATGCGATATGATGGTAAGAAGTGATACAGGTACTCGTGGGGCTAAAATAGCTACTTTGTTGGAAATTGAAACATTATCTGACAAACAACTTCTTGCAGAAATGAAAAGAAAATATGAAGGGGAAATTAGAAAAGAGAAATTCTTAAATCATTTCTTTGCAGATAGATTTAAGCTGGAATATTTTGAAGATGGGAGTAATAAAACAGGATTAATTCATTTCTCAAAATCAAACCTTGTAGACTTGAATGTATTAGACCTAATTGTCTTTAATGATTTAGGAGAGGCAACTTTAGATTTATTTGAAAGTACATATTTAGAGAGTTTTCACAATACTGCATGGAAGAGCAGATATAAACTGATTCTAAAGGAGTTTTCTGCAAAAAAAGAAGTTATTGAAAAACAATACGCTGCAATTGACAACATTGATGATCCTGCTCTAAAAAAAGAAATGCAAATTAAGTTTAATCACTTATTTAGTTTTATCGAAAAAGTAGGTATTCAACTAAGCTTTAACTCTAATAAATTCTCTTTTGGCATAAAGAGAATTGCAAGATTAAGACAGCCCAAATCAAAACACCTTTTGGATAGATATTATCAACATCTTTCAAGAACTGCCGAACTTCATGACTTTGCGGGAATTGATTAAATTGTATTGCGTAGGAAGGCTACAGACTATGTTTCAGTGTTAGCAAATCTTCAGATTTACAAATAAATAAAGTACAAAGATTTATTCCTTCACCCATGCTAGCGATTTCACCAGCAAGCCCCTAAAAGCCTGTTAAACAAACAGGGGGTACTTCCGAAGTACCCCCTGCCACTTCAAACCCTAACTAATTCACCTTTTTGGCCAGTCAGTTTAGCTTTTACATGAACTCAATCACCAATTTGCCAAACTATTTAACCTTTTAACCTAAACAGTTGCTCTTTTATAAGAACTACCTCTGTTATTTACTTAATTAGTTTGCCATTTTGGCCAACTAATTGGGCTTTTTTGCCAAATAGTTGCTCTTTTTGCCGATCTAGTTAGCCTATTTAGTGAAACAGTTGCTCTTTTTGCTAAACTAGCTCACCTTTTTAGTTTTTACACCTTGCCCCTCAAATCGCTTGCTGAGGTCTTCATATATGGCTTTGGCAGAAGGAACATTCATTTTGGCTGCATGTTTTACGGTATTGTAGTAAGTAAGCGCTGCCAAATACGCCTCACTGCCAGATAGCATTTCAGTGTCATTCACATTGTCGCTCAAGGGCTGTAACACTTGACTAATAGAGGTGAGGTCGTACACCGCTTTTAAATCAATCTGCAATTCGGGTACATTCATATACGATGGCGCAAACTCCGGATTAGATTGTGCATAATCGAGTGTCTTTTCTACAAAAGGCTGTGTTTTGTCATTCATTTTCGGAATTGTTTTGCGTTCTTCCGGAGTCAGGGCAATAAGGTAAGGCTTTAAAATGGTTTCTACCTCCTTCAATTTGGCGATAATGTTTTGCAAATCGGCAGGGGCAATTTTGATTGATACTACGTTTTCGTTAGACATGGGATTTGTGTTTATAAATTTTAACAATGAAGTACTTAAAACTATAAATCAAGTAATATATTGTATGACCTACAAATTTTTTAACTTACTTTTTGCTTGTATTCTTTCGCTACTTAACATAACCATGCCATACAATTGACAAGTAAGTGCTAATGGCAAATAAGTCGTATCAATAAGACTTTTAACTCCAGCAGAGGTGTTTTTCTTTATTTTTATATATTTTCTTGAAGTGTTTTTTTGAATCTTAGAATGAAATTGCCTTAGCGCTGCTCGCCAAAAAAAAGATCGATCATTTGCTACTTTTTTGTGCTAAAACCATTTCGATAAAAATTAAATATTA
>JBJXGB010000079.1:0-17431 GCA_046152935.1 Cytophagales bacterium | reverse complement strand
CGATAAATTGATATTTGTTTGGTTCGCAATACATATCAACACAAACAGCACATCTGCCAGCTCATCAGCTAATATTTTGTTCTCGTCCGATTTTTTGAAAGATTGATCGCCATAGGTTCTTGCCATTATTCTAGCCACTTCGCCAACTTCCTCCGTAAGAATAGCCATATTGGTGAGCTCACTAAAATAGCGAACCCCATATTGCTTTATCCAATCGTCAACTTTGATTTGGGCTTCAGAAAGTGTCATTTGGGATTGAGGTATTTATTCAACCACTATTTTTATAAACTTTTTTATGCCTTGAAAATTCAAAGCTGCTACATATATACCTTTCGCAACTCTACTTCCATTTTTATCATTCAAATTCCATACATATTCAAGCGTATTATCAGTTTCTACTGGTTTTTCGATAGTAAAAATCAAAGTTCCCTGTAGATTATATAATTCAATTTTTATATTCTTAATACTTACATTTTCTATATTCTTTACTTGAATAGTAGCTTTTTCTGTCGCAGGATTTGGAAAAATTTTGATTTCCAAGCTCTTAAATAAACTGTCATTACCAATAGATGTGATGAGGTTTTGTGGCGAATTTACAAATGAAGGCTGCCCAAAATCAGACGCTAATGCAGTCCCTACAAAATTTTCTTTGGTTTCGTCTACACAGGTACTACAAGCTTCTACATTTTGAAAGCCTATTTCAGGAGCAAAAAAGGCACTATATTTAGATAAAACCCTGTTTTCTAAACTGGTTTTCAATATTTCTAATCTTGTATCTACATCTGGGTAACAATTGGAATAGTAATAATCGTTTGAAGAAGAGCACCTACTTTCTAAGGTATTAATTTCGTGTCCTGCCCAAAATTGTCGAAGCAAACCCGAAGTTGCTATGGTATCTGCAACCGTAAAAGTAAGGGTAGCATTCTTTTGAACTCCTTTGTATTTGGCAGATAAACGCAACGTAAAAGGCAAAGAACCTTTGTATTTGCCTACTAAACTGAGCTTTCCATAAGGATTTGCCGAACTACTGCCCACCAAACCAAGCAAATGTTCGTTGTAATTGTAGCCTGAATTTATGAATGCAGTGTAATCGAAATTAGTTAGTTTTTCAAAATAGTTGTCAAAAATCGATGCTGCATTGCTAATATCATTATTTCCATAGCATTTGTAATAGTAATAATTATAACTTCTGTTGTATTTATAGTTGTACCCGTAGCATCCACCAAGAATCTGATTGAAAAATTTCGTGTGGCTGGCTAATTGAAAAAGTTTATTGTTGTATGTAGTAGTAATATTAGCACCATAATAGTTGTAGTAGACGTTGCTATTATCGCGCTCAAAGGCTTTGGCTGTATTTGAAAAATCAAAAAGATCGATCCTATCTACTTTATAATTTATTTTATCTAATCTATTTTTCAACCCATTGGCAAGAGAAATATCTTCGTACTGATGTCTGTTTGTGACAATGTAAACAGACCCGCCACCTTGTGCTTTAATAAATTTATAGGCTTCTGGTAGCGAATAAACTAACGAACTTTTGCCTGCAAAAGTAGAATCTAGACCATCTAAATAGGTGTTGATATTATCTGGAGTGGTCAATATCCAATTTTCACTTTGCTTTTGAGCAAATGTATCTTTTGAAAATGCCACATTAAACTTATCTGCTCCCGAAAATTTTTGTAACAAAATATTCTTAATTGACTCTTTCATAGACTTGAAACTGTAAAGGTTCGTCTTATAGAAAAATGAGCTGTCATTTACTTTGGTTTTGTATGCTGTATCATTTGGGTAGTAATAATAATATCCTTGGTTGTAAAAGGGAAATATCTGCGGAATTGTCTCTTGTGGAGATTCATAATCAATCACAAAAACTGTCTTTTTACTAGGCTTTTCAAGACCAAACGCCTCCATGTGATCCAACACTAGTTGAAAATAAGTCTCTCCATTCTGCGTGTAGGTAGAAAATTGTTTATCGGCATTGATAGTATGAGAAAACCTCAAGCTAAGAAATGAAACATCTGACAATGAAGGCATTATGGCTTTTTTGCCTTTGGCAAATTCATCATTTTTCACTCTTGTAAATGCCGTGAAAGGCCATTGAACAAAGACAGGATTGTAATATTTATCGCTTTCATAAGCAATACATTCGAGATTTTGCGGAAGCGTACGACTTGCTTGCAAAATATTCATAGGAATATCGGTGTAAGTAAAATCTTTTTCCATTTTTGAGGGGATCAAAAAGGTCAATTTCACTTTTCTCGTTTCATTGCCCAACATTGGGAAAACACGCAATTGGTACTGGGTTGATGAGTTTTTGTACACAATTGATGGATCTTTTCTGCGTTTTACAATGCTCTCATATATTTGTGTGGCTTGCGAACGATCGAGCATTAAGGCTTTTACAATATCATCGCCAATCCATAACCAAGAATCTGTCATTTGGGCATCTTGGGGTAAATCAAAATCTAAAACAATTTCTAAACTATCTGTTTTTGAAGCCCAAGAGGTGTTTTGAGCAGAGAATGTAAGGAACAAACTGACTTCTGAAAAATTTCCAGCTGGTCGTACGCTAATGGTGGCTTCTTTTATCGTTCCTTTTTCTGTATTCCAATTAAATCTTGGGTCGGAAACAGAAAGATTGTTATAAGCAAATGTGCTTGAAAATGAAAAAAAAGCAATGGCAAGGGTAAATGCTGTTTTCATGAGTTTGATGGGCAGGTTTATTTCCTAAATACATAAGAAACTTAGCAAAAAAATGTAATAGAAAAAAACTTTTAAGTGAATATATTAAAATACAATTCCAAATAGGTTTGCATTCTCAAGCACTTAACTGCCCGTTTTCTCAGTTTGGGTTCCTTCGATCATGATAAAAGCTCCCCAATAGATAGGTGAACTAAATTCTTTAGAATTACGAAGTTCCTGCTTCGCTTCTCTAAAGGCTTTTCGATAATCGTTTCCATTCGTCAAAAATTTCTCATAAAATTTCAACATCAACAAGCGCGTTGCTTCATCGTCTACTTTAAATAAGCTTAGAATAATGGCATTTGCGCCCGCCATCAAAAAAGCCCTTTGCAATCCGTATACTCCTTCACCAACTTCTACCTGTCCCCTACCAGTCTCGCAAGCAGACAACACCACTAATTTTGTCTTTGAAAAATTCAAATCCATCACTTCGCTTGCGGTGAGAACGCCAGATTTTTGATTGATATATCCTAAATCTGGCGTTTGCAGCAATGTACCTGCATTAGCCATTAACAATCCAGAATTCAACATGGGATTGTTGATAAGTTCCGAACCAGTACTTTTTCGTTCCAAAAAATAGCCATGTGTGGCGATATGAAGCACATAAGCACTTTCTAAAGATTTTATTGTGTCTTCAGTTACTAATTTACCAGTCAAATTTACCGTTTCTCTGCCCAATGACTTCAACTTTTCATTAATGTCTATGACTTCCTTTTCTGCACCTTCAAGCTGGCTTATGCTCGTTTTTGGATTAAATATTTTTCCACTGTAAAAGGTAGGATTTCCGTATAAATAAAAGCGATTATTAACATTATTTCTAGTATTTGATTTTTTGTCGGTATCTATAATTACATCTCTAGTGCTGGTTAAAAATACAAATCCGTTGGTTTCTAAGGCATATTTATTAAGGTCGCCATTGTACAACATTTCTGGATTTAGTTGCGTGTAAACCCCTTCCCCAGCAAAATACACAGTATTTCCATCCGGAATATTCGCCTTTAATGGCATTAAATACACCTGATGCGAATACAAGTCTTCTTGCTTGTTGATGGAAGCATTTCGGTAATAATTCAACGATCGGCCTTCCATTCTTTTTCCGTTGGGCATTACTATCAATTTTGGTGTTTCATTCGTGGTTTCATCTACAAATAAAGAGGCGTAAATGATTGAATCTGTCAAAACATGGTCGAAATACCTAAATTTTATCATTTCAATTGCAGTACTGTTTTTCCCAATTGCCTTTTTCACATCCTGCCAGCTTACTTTTTTACTACCGTTAGAAATATTTACACCCGCTTTCGATTGTATTTGTTTCTCTAAATCTTCAATATTTTGCTCAACTTTTTCCAATGAGATTTTTTCTTCGTCCAACTGCGATTTCGAGTAGCTTGCTACAAGCGAAAAATATTCTTTTTGAAACTGCCATTCATTGAAATTAGCAATCAAAGTAGAGTCTCCAGAACCAAATATTTGCCTTCTCAATTTTGCATCACTATTCAAGAGCAAGCCTTTGGTACTCAAGGCAAAATTATACATATCTGTAGCTTTACCGATTTGGGCTTTGCTGGCAATCAATTTGGTAGCGATTGAGTTGTAAAACTCAAATTCCTCTCTAAAGGAAGCCCAAAAACCAGATTTCTGACCAAAACTCATGATAGAAAAGTTATTATCGACAAATTTTAGCCTTTGTATTAGTACTGGCTCTAAAATACTAGCTGCTTCTACATATTGATTGAACATATAAGCTACCTTCGCTAGGCAAGTTTGCGCAGACAAATAACCAGGGTGGCGTTTATTAAATAGAGATTCATACATTACAGCCGCTTTTTTATAAGCTTTGTCAGCATTGGCATATTTCTTTTGATTGTAGTATAACAAGCCCTTAATCGATTGAATTTCAGCTAGTTGCTGGTTCTCATTACCTAATTTCAAAGTCCAAAATTTATCTGCCTCTAAAAGAGATTTCTCTGCTGCATCATATTTACCTACCTCTATCAACAAAGTGGCCTCTTGCACTATAAGTTTCATATAGGCGGGCGATTCCTTACCAATCGAATTTTCAATTATTAGCTTGGCTTTCTCAAAATTGCTAAAAGCTTCGGCCGAATTCGATTTATTTTCATCTAACGAAACCTTTGCCAATTCTGCGAATAGTGGTGCCAATCTGATGTGGTTCTTGCCGTATATCTTAGTGGTAATCTCTATGGCAGAAAGCACCGCCTCTTTCGACTTTCTATAATCTGCTATGGAACTAAAATACCTGCTTTTGTACAAGAAAAAATCGATATGAAATTTAGAATTGGCACTTGTGAAAAACTGATTTAGTAGCTTTTCTACATTTTGAAGGTATTTATCTGCTTCTTTCAACTCTCCTTTTTGAATTTTAAGTGAGATGAATTGCAAATACGGCTGAATCAATAAAAATGAATTTTCACCAACTTTTTTTAATTTAATATCCATTGACAATTTAAGATTTTTATCTGCCCTTAGGTAATTTCCATTCAATATATATGAATTGGCAAGTGCCTCATTTACAGATGTTTGCTCAAAAAATCGTTGTTCACTTTTTCTTTTCGAGATTTCATTGGCATCATATACCAATTCTCGCACTTTGGTATATTCACCCAGCCATTCATACAATTGAGATTGCAAAAAAAGTGCCTGTATGTAGTAAGGATTTGATTCAAACTGCTCAGCAACATTTTTTGCATTCAACGACACCAAAGTTTCCTGCATTTTTTTATATTCTCGGCAATCAAATTGACCAAAAGCCAACACGCTTTCAAAATACAAAGCCTCTGGCGAATTTACTCCAAAAGATTTCACAGCCGAAGAAAGGGCTTTTTGGGAATAAATTACCACAGAATCATTTTTGGAAAGCACTTTACAGGCATTTATCTGACCGTTGTAGTAGGCGATGTTATCAATCGAAGCATCAGAAATTCTCAACTTTATGTGTCCATCGTAAAAATTAGCATAGCTTCGCGTGGCACTATTAAATTCCCCAAAATATTTCACATTCAAATCTGCCTTCCGAAGTTGAATATCAGCAAATGCGTTGGAGTTTTTTGTAAAATTTTGGCTGATATTTTTCTCTAAAGTATCTAAAACTGCTGCAAAAGTATTGATGTCTCCCACAGCCTCCGCTGCATTGGCCTTGATTAGTAGAAATTCTCGTAAATACGGATTATTTGAAGGCAAAAATTTATAGGCATCTGTAAACTCTTTTGCTTTGGAAAGTGCCAATTCAAATTGACCAGTTTCTACCAACTCTTCAAGCCGCAATTGCATTACACCCGGCCGAAAAGCTTGCGACCTGATCGGCTTTTTGAAAGCCAGCATATCGGATCTGCGAAATAATTTGTGATAATCAGAAACGGTGCCCGCTTTTATGGATGAGATGGCCGACATTTTCAAAGCTTCAAATCGTCTGTATTCCTCTTCACTGCCTTCTAAAGCATGATATGCATCCAAATAAGTAACAGCTGCTTTGTAATATTGCCTTCTCTTATAAAAAATATTCGCTTGGGTAAGCACAGTATGAAAAGCATAGTTCTTTTGAAGAGCTTTATTCCCTTTCAACTTTTCTTTAAAATCTTTAATTAAAGTATCTGCTTCCTTCAAATTGCCATATTCAACTGCAATTTTCATTTTTTGGCTCTGAAGGATACAAAAAGCTACCAAAACATCTGGCGATGTAGATTCTGGCAGGCCTTTTATTCTTGAATCAATTAGTTTGGATGCAGCAATATGCTCACCAAATGCAGATTTTATTTTTGCTTGCAAGGTAGCATGTATTGCTTTTTTAAAAAAAGTAGTTTTAATGCTAGGCTTGGGTGTGAGGTCTATTATTTTCGATGCATCGGTGTAATCAAACCTTTGTAAGGCAGTTTCGGTCAGAAACATTCCTGCAATTAATCTTTCTTCTGTGTCTAAAATTAATGAATTAAACTGAACTGAAGCCAATTTATAATACTTATCAGATTCTTTGAAATGATACCAATGGTAGTAGGCTCTACTTAAAAGAGCATTCGCGATGGCTTTTGATACAATAGCCGAGTCGTTTTTATTGTATTTTTTAAGTTGTTTTTCTCCCTCCAAAATGGCATCTTCATAATCGCCTTGTTCGATAAGGCTTTCTAAAAAATATAATTTACGTTCATTTGCAATTTCAGAAAAAACATTGGTGAACGAAGAAATAACTAGAATACATACTAGTTTTGAAAATATTTTATGCATTATGTGTGTATATCTTTGGTTTCATAGCTAAGATTTTTACAGCCTAAATTAGATAAAAAGTACGCCTCTTCCGTCTTTTAGCAAATCCATGACCTCATTTTTCACTTTACTCAACTACTTTTTTATTTTTTCTGGCAAATAAATCATCCAGCTGTATCATTAGCAGAATTTCATGCACATTTAGCATTGCCACATTCGAAACTTGCGATTGAATTGGAAATTCGTAAGCGTAAGAAAAACGCAATCGACTGCTGATATATGAGCCTGCCATTACCGATGCCGAACCTGTAGAAATGTAAGAACCACCGGCCCAAAAATAATCAGTAATTTCAAGCAAGGCTGTTAAATCTACGCGCACTGGATTATTTGGGTAATAGAACACTTTGCTGCTTGGCAATAAACTCAAGCCGTCAGTCAATCGCCATCTGTAGCCAGTAAGCAGCGAATAATTTCTGTTTTTTTGGAAGAAATTTTTGTCTTTATCATTGGCAAACGGGCTAGAATTGATGCTCGCAATGTCTGGAACACCTATTCCTACATAAAAATTTCTTGAATACAATTGTGCTCCGCCTCCAAACTTCGGATAATTCATCACATATCCAGTAGCTAGTGGGTCGTTTTGGTCGAAAACCTTGTCTGAACTAGCCAAATTGAAGGTAGCAGAGGTAAAACCAGCCCTCAAGCCAAAAGAAAGTTTCCATTTATTGTCGAGCCTCAATATATATGTGTAATTGGCTGCAGCTTCAGTAAATTGCCTTGCACCTATGCGGTCGTATGCCAAATACAAACCCGCAGACATTGAATTTTTGCGAAAACGATGATCGGCCCATGCAAAACTGGTAAGTGGAGCACCAGAAACACCCGCCCATTGAAACCTAGAGGCAATGTTGCAATTGAAATCTGTCTCGTACATACCGCCTGAAGCTGGGTTATAAATAAATTGATTGAACATATAAGTGTTCAACTGGGGCAATTCTTGGGCAAAGCCAATATTTGACATCAAACCCACAAACCAAAATATAAATACTATTTTTTTCATTTTATTACAATTACTTAACAATCGAGATTTTAGATAAAAATTTCCTTCAATAATATCATCTAGACCTTAGCTCAAAGAAACCTTTAATGCTTTCATTTCCATTGGTAAAGAAGAAAAAGAATGTGCCATCTTCTACTTTATTACCATTCGCATCGGTGCCTCCCCAATCGTTTTCATAGCCTTCTTTTTGGTAAACAGTTTTGCCCGTTCGATCCAAAATAGTGAGTTTATTATCTAGTTTAGGGTTGATGCCTTTCACTAAGAAGAGATCATTTTTCCCATCGTCATTTGGCGTAACCAAACTTGGGGCTTCGATAGCATCTTGTTTTTTGACATAAATAAGATAATCCTCCGTTTCGCCAACGGTACCCTCTTGCGGACAAGAAGACTGGGCATTGCTGAAAGCACCAGTAGTACGCATACTTACCCGAACACGCCTTGGACCAATGTAATTATCGTTATTTCTTATTACCACATTTTTTAACTCGAAAATAGTGTCTGCTTTGAAAGACGCCCGTATAAAATCGTCTGGATCTTCAAAACTACCATCATTTCCATAATCGATCCAGATGGCAAAGAAAGAGGCATCGGTAATATTATTCACAGAAATGGCCCTCATTATGTAGCTATTGCCCATTACCAAACTATCTATTTTGCCTATTGAGGTAAAATCGCCAAAGCCCGATTTGCTGCATTCGCTTTTGTTGTTTATTCGTTTGCCCAAATTAAAATTGATAATGTACGCATCTCTACAATCGGTAACTACTGGCTCGCATTCGAGTGGCTCTAGCTGCTCGACCAAAATAGCTGCAGTAATTTTTTCTTGAAGTTCGGGGTCGGATGCTATTTCAGCGTCAGTGTATTTAATAACGTGTACATTTAAAGTATCAGCTTTTAAGATATTTCCAAGCTCATCAATCACATTGCCTATTACTTTCCCATCTTCGCTTGTGTTGGTAAAAAGCAACTCAAATTCATTATTATCCCGAGAGGTAACAATCACATTTTTACCTGTATAAGCCCAAGCATAGGTGTAACCAGGTTTGTTTGGCATTAAGTACGTAGATGAAGTGTTCATTAGCACTGTATCTTTCCCAGATATTTGAAATAATGCAGTAGATACAATCCCTGTGCTGGTGCTCAAAATAGAAACTACCACCGAGTCTGCAGGCAGATAATTGGTATTTCCGTTTTGTTTGATAATGATAGAAGTAATGCCATCAACAATGCCCGTGATTACCGAGCCATTTGCAGAAATGACGGAAGGGTCTAAAATTTCGATCGAGATTGGCAAGTCGCTACTGGCTTTGGCACTCAATATTACGGTTTCACCCGTTTTCACCTTGGCGTTTAGGCTGGAGCCTGTAATCGTTTGGCTTGCTTTTTGTATGATAATCGACCCAGAAGTATAGGTGAATGTATAATTTCTATCAAAAGCATTTTGGTAATTTACATCAATCGTGTCTACATCTGAAAACTGTGTAGCTGTGGTGATGGCTTGTGGAAGTACATCTAAAACTGTAATATTTTCATTATTCACAAAACCAAAAATATTGTATGCCAATTGCGGATTTTGCTCCCCGTATTTTTTGGTAAGCGAAGCCCCACGCACTGTAAGATTGACAGGCAATATGTTCAAATCGCCAGTAAGTGTAGTCAAGATATAGTTGGCAAAATCAATGTTGAGGTCTGACAGGAATGGCCTGATTTTATAAATACCTACTGACGAAATTTGGTTGGCATCCGTGAGATAATTTACCGTAAACCGATCATTATTAACCAAACCAACAACGCTGCCAGTGAATATCTGATTTGAGTTACCGTATTCTCTTTGATAATTTGAAGCTGCAATCGACAAAGTCGCTTGGGTAACAGTCAGAGTACCAGTCGCTGTAGTAATTTCGTACTTATTGGCATCAACTCCAGTGATTCTTACTCCCACACTATACACACCTACTCCACTTAAAGAACTGGCAGAAGGCACATAAATGGCTTGCACATCATCGCCAGCTTTCAATCCTTGCAAAACAATCGAATAATCTGGATCGCTGCCCCCATAAACCCTTGTAAATGAACCAGATGGAATGGAAATTGGTGAAGTAGTGCTACCTACAAATAACGTACCAGCGAGTGTAATAAGCGTATAATTTGACAATGACAAACCGGAAACTGAAGGGTAAATAAAGTAACTATCGGGTGTGCTATTTATATCGGCATCTGTAAAGAACGACACAAATACATCTTCGTTATTTACCAAACCAGTTTTTGTGGCTGAAAATGCAGGGTTTGGCAAGCCTGCGATTTTCACAAAATTATTAGCTGCTACCGTAAGTGGAATTGGCGAAACTGATAAAACACCAGGTGTGGAAATGATATAATACAAATTCAAATCTGATCCAGAAACGAGCGGATTTATATCGTAATTGCCAACTGGAGAGTTCGTCATTGCCGCACTTACCCACGTGACAGTTACATTTTGCCCGCCAGCTTGCAAACCTTGAGCAGATCCAGATAATATTGGATTGGGTTGAAAATAGTTTTTACTTAAACTATTGCCTGAAACGGTAAGACCATAGCGAACATACAAATTTCCAGGAAATACAATAAATGAATAGTTGGAAAGTGAATCGCCTGTTACCTCTGGTATAATTAGATAGACACCCAAAGCTGTACTCGACTCTGCTGTATTTTCAATTATTAGATTGTCTTTGGCCAAAACAGTACCAATGATAGTTCCTGGGAACGAAGCTGGAATTGGATCGCCAAAATTCACAAAATAATCAAATGCACGAATCGTGATTCTCGATGGCCTGATTTGCAACCTACCACTTATAATAGACACTATTTCATATTTGGAAAGATCGCTGCCTTCTGCAAGTGTGGTTACATTCACCAAATAGTTTATCCCTACCCTTGTGCCTTCTGTGGCATCTGAAGTAAATTGTAAGTTTATCAAATCGCCACCCAACAAAGTATTTAACCCTTCTTTGGCAATTTGAGAAGTACCATTAAAATAAATGACGCCAGTGAGTGTATTTGGTGTGCCATACGTACGCGACAGATTTGCGCCAGCAATCGTGAGTTTTATTCTAGGTAAAATGGTGAGTGTACCTACTAAAGTTGTAATCGTGTAGTTTGCAACATCGATTCCAGAAATAGAAATAATATTGACGTTATAATTGCCAGCAGGGCTACCAAAAATGGCATTTGTTTGGTAATTCAAAACCACATTTTCTCCATTTACCAACCCTGAAATCGAAGAAGTAAAACTTGTTGGGATAACCTGCCTTTCATAAATGGTGATATCTAATGGTTTGAGAGACAGCTTGGCTTTATCGACACTTATAGCATAAGCTTGTTGAGCAGTGCAATATTGGTTTTGAGCTGAAACAATGAAATTGAAATTGCCAACTCCCGTAGCTGTGCCAGTCAATATTCCCGTAAGCGTGCTTAGAGAAATACCTGTGGGCAAACTTCCAGAAAGCAAAGAAAAGGTGAGCCCAACTGGTGCACTTGAAACAGCAGTAGTGAATTCACTACCATACACTAACGTATTAGGAGAAAGAGATAAATTCAATGCAGGTAAAGTATTCACTTCGATTATAGCATTTGCTAAATTTTTACAGCCATTCAAATCTGTGCCAATAGCAGTGATAGTTTGCGTAGCAAATGGTGTATAGGTCGCTACTGAAGTGTTTGATCCATTACTCCAAACATAACTATTCGCGCCAGAGGCGGTGAGCGAAGTAGCAGTTCCAGAACAAACGGTTGTAACTCCTGCAACGGCAATATTTGGTAATGGATTGATAGTAAGCGTAGTTTGCTCAGTATCTTCACAGCCAGCAGAAATTATTCCTAACACAGACACGATTTGTGTAGAGAATGGCGAAAGCACTATGGAACTTGTAGTTGCTCCGTTGCTCCACAAATAACTATTTGCACCTGAGCCACTCAAAGTGGTGGCTTCGCCAATACAAACCGAGTTATCGCCACTGATAAGAACTGTGGGCAAAGAAGTGACGGTAACAGTAAATAAAGCAGTAGATGCACAACCATTCAAATTTATACCATCTACTGAATAGAGTGTGGTAACATTTGGAATTACAGTTATTGTCTGATTGGTAGAGGCAGTATTCCAAGTATACGTATTGGCACCTAATGCAGTTAATGTGACGGCATTTCCAACACAAATAATATTATTTCCTGCAATTGAGATGGTAGGCAAAGGATTTACTACTAAAATGGTTTCTGTTGAATTTTTACAGCCATTCAAATCTGTGCCGGTAGCTGTGATAGTTTGTGTAGCAACTGGTGTATAGGTCGCTACTAGAGTGTTTGATCCATTGCTCCAAACATAACTATTTGCACCAGAGGCGGTGAGCAAAGTAGCAGTACTGGGACAAACGGTTGTAACTCCTGAAATCAAAATGTTTGGTAATGGATTGATAGTGAGCGTAGTTTGCTCAGTATCTTCACAGCCAACAGAAACTATTCCTAATACAGACACAATTTGTGTAGAGGCTGGCGAAAGCACTATGGAACTTGTAGTTGCCCCATTGCTCCATAAATAACTATTTGCTCCTGAGACAGTCAAACTGGTAGATTCGCCAACACATACGCTATTATCACCAGAAATAACAACAGTTGGCTGAGCTGTAACAGTAATTGTAAATATTGGAGATGAAGAGGCACAACCATTCAAATCTATACCATCTACAGAATAGAGTGTGGTAACATTTGGATTTACAGTTATTGATTGGTTTGTTTCAGCAGTATTCCAAGTATAGGTGTTTGCACCTAAGGCAGTTAGTGTTACAGTATTTCCAACACAAATAATGTTGTTGCCTGCAATTGAAATGGTAGGCAAAGGATTTACAATAAAATTAATGCCAGGAGAAGTAACAGAGCCTAAGAAATTAGAAATCACGCATATATATGTGTATGTACCAGCAGTTGGCAATGATTGGGCAGTAGTAGAGTATTCAAAATTATTGCCTCCAACGGCCACTCCATTTTCATACCATTGGTAATTCAAACCTGAACCTAATGCAGTAACATTAAAGAACTTATCATCCTCATTGGCTTTGCAAGCAGTTTGATTTTCACTAATGTTTATAATACTCGGGGCGATAAAATTATTAGCTCCCGAACTTACCCAATTGGAGGTAGCTCCATTTAAAGTAAAAAAGGTCAAATCTCCGTCTATGCCTGTAACTGAAGTAGCATTAAATAATTTGGTTCTACCCGTATTATCCCCTCCAGGATTGGGACTTTGGTTGAAATCATAAAATGCAACCAAATTTGGCTCATTGCCTGTCAATGTGGTTTGAAGGGTATTGTTGATTTGATTTTGGGTCAATGTGGTGTTAAATATCGCTAAATTGTCCAATTCACCAACATATCTTTGGGTGTTAGCAGCCCTTGCACCAATGGCATAATTACCAGAAGAAGCATTAAAATCACCACTTATGGCATTATAAGTTCCTAAAATAAGGTTTTGCTTATTGCCATCTACATAAATCTGTACTCCAGAAATATCAGGAACACCATTATAGAGATAAGTAACTTGATGCCAACTATTGTCGCCAAAACTATTTTCTGAAAAAACGTATAAATTTCCCGTGCCCGCCCCTTCAAATGCGAAAGCAGGGCGTGCGCTATTCATATAAACTTCATACCCTTTTTGAGGTGCATTGGAAAAATTAGACCAAACTACTTCCTGACCAGCACCTAGTCCATTTTTTCTAAACCAAAACTGCACTGAAAATCTAGAAGTTTTAGAAAAATCAAGTTGAGGTATGGTGCTAGAAACAGGCAGATAAACAATATCTGTGCCACCAGTAAAATTTAAAGCCGACTGACAATTGGCTACTCCCAAACTAATCCCACTTGATGTTAAATTTCCGCCCAAACTTGTAATGGCTACTGTGTAAATACCTGCACTTGTAGAAGTTACACCTGTTAATGTCAGTGAAGAAGCTGTAGCACCTGCAATATTTAACCCGTCTTTACGCCATTGGTAAGCTAAGCCTGAGCCAGTAGCAGTAACTGAAAGTGGAATAGAAGAACCAGTGCAAACAGTGCTATTAGAAGAAATGCCTGTGATAGAAGTAGCAACAACGCACGTAATACTATTTCTGCCATCAGATGACCAGTTGGAGGTTGTTCCATTTAAAGTAAAATTGGTAGCCACACCAGTATTTCCATTTCCACTCATATCCGCAACTGTAACAAGACCTGCATTATTTGCTCCAGCTACGCCTTGGTTAAAATCATAACGGGCTACAAGGTTTGGCTCACCAGCTGCTGGGTTGCAACTCATAAAAACATTGATTTCACTAGCAGATAGGGCACGGTTCCATATCCGTACCTCGTCCATTTTACCCAAAAATGCTTGGTCTCCACTATTAAACCCAATTCCCATTCCCACACCGTTTCTAGTAGGTATGGGTGTCGTAACGGTATTTACTAAAATGCCATTTTTATACAAACTTGTTCGACTGGTAGCGGCATCGAATGTTGCAGCTACGTGAGTCCATGTATTAATAAGCATTTGAGCAGGATCGCCAGTTACACCCGCCATAACTAAAAAGCCATTCTGTAAAGCAAAATAGGGTGCATCATTACCAAATTCGATTAAAGTTTTATAAGCAGCTGTAATAGATGGAATGTTTATCCAAGCTTCAAAAGTAAAACTTGGCGTTGCACTAAGACTTGCAACTGATACATAATCATCACTTCCATCAAAATCCAATGCTGTACCTGCAGCAGTGGTGTTTGCTCTGATAGCAAAAGTGTAATTGCCTTCGTCACAATCATCATTGGCTATATTTATTGTAGCATTGCTGATTCCAGCTATAGAACTGCTGTATTCAATAGTGAATACTATGTTTCCACTTCCGACAATGGTGCTGTTAGTTGTGGAGGAGGCCCTAAAACTTGTTGCATTGGCTCCGCCAATACTAATATTGCTGATATTTAAAGTATTTATGCCAGTATTGGAAATAATAAAGGTTTTGGAAATAATGCCAGTGAGGGTAGTTGTACCAAAATCTGTGCCATCGTTAGTTGCTGGTGTTAAATCGCCTGAGGCAATACCAAAAGTAGAGTTTCCAATTACATGGATTTCTTGAGTTTTGACCACCAAACTAATTCCTGATGAAGTTAAATTACCCCCCAAACTAGTAATAGCCACTGTATAAATACCTGCACTAGTGGTTAGTGCACTGGTAAGTGTAACATTTGCACTGGTAGCACCAGCAATATTTGCGCCATCTTTACGCCATTGATAAGCCAATCCAGAGCCTGTGGCTGTAACAGAAAGCGGAAGAGTGACACCTGAACAAACGGTTTGGTTGGCAGAAATACCTGTAATGGAAGTTGCAGCGAAAGCGTACACGCCTGTACTGCTTGTGGAATTAGAAGTGATAAAGTTAGAACCTACACCATTTCTGCTAAAACCTGTTAATGTACCATGGTATCCATTGATCGATTTATCTAAAAGGATATTTGTTGCTGTATTGTTTCCACTTGACAAACCTTGATTAAAATCGTAGTAGGCTAATAAACTTGGCTCATTGCCATTTGGCTTACGGTTTCTATTAGCATTAATGTCTTGTTGACTCAAAGATTCGCTCCAAATGCGGAGTTCATCTATTTGCATATTGGAGATGTTATTTGCAACCCAATTGCTCTTTCCAATATAGTTCAATGAACGAACCACATTTGCAGCAGTGAAAAGATTTGTAGCTGAGCCTGAAGGAACTCCATTCAAATAAATAGTACCATTGCTTCCATTTACTGCTACCGCAATATGCGTCCAAGTATTTGCACTAATGCCTGTACTGTAAAACAAATTTCCAGTGGCTGGAGGATAAATCCCAAAATTTGGAGTATTTACACTTGAACCAGAATATGCTAAAAATACATTATCATTATTTTGACCATTTCCAAAATCGACAATCCTTTGAAAGTCTGTAAATGAGGATTTTGGATATACCCATGCCTCAATTGTGAATGTATTATCATTAAAATAAGTGGCCGCTGGTAATTGCACAAAATCATCTGTTCCATCAAAATCCAAAGCACAGTTTACAGAAGTTATTGTAATTGGATTAGAAAAAGTATATCCACAAAGTCCGTTTACGGTTACAGTATAAATTCCGGGCACACTGGTAGAAAGTGTAGCCAAAGTAGAGCCATTGCTCCATTGGTAACTTAAACCAACACCAACTGCAGAAAGTGTAACACTTGATAAAGAAGTACCACAAATGGTTTGAGATTGAGGTTGGGTTACAATTTCAGGTTGTGAATCACATGAACCCCAAACTGAAATTCTATTGTCGTTATTATTGGCGATATATATTAATTTTTCATCGTTACTAAAGGAAATTGCTACAGGTCCATTCAATTGATTTAGTGCAGTTCCTTGCACTGTACCCAACTGACCAATATATCCTGTACTGGCACCACTTACAGTTATTACTCTTATGCTATGTGCCCCATAGCTTGCTACAAATACATTTCCTTTGGAATCAACCATTGCATCATACGTCCCAGATAGCTGATTACTTGCTGAGCCTGCTGAGCCAGTTACACCAAATTGAGTAATAGGAGTAATGGTATTACCAGTAATCGTCAAAATTTGAAGTCTATGATTGTTATATTCAGCAAGATAAATCCTGTTATCCGGTCCTATACTTAATCCTTGTGGCGAATTAAATTGACCTAGACCAGAGCCCGATGTTCCAAATTGCGTTGCCAATGTGAAGGTTGATCCATTTACACTGAAAACGTGAAATCTATTATTTGAATCGTCACTCACATACAATCTGCCATCAGGTCCAAAAGCAATTCCAAATGGATTGCTAAATGAGTTTGTCACAAATTTAATTGGGACAAAATTATTGCCATTGAGTGATAACACCTGAACTCTATTATTAGAAAATGGCTCAGCTACGCAGATTAATCCTGCATTATTTACAGCAATGTGTGCAGGATTAGTAAATTGCCCTAATCCAGAACCTGTACCACCAATTGAAGAAAGATAAGTGAAATTCAGTCCATTTTGAGCATATAAGAAAAGTGCATTTTTAGTAGCACTAGATACGATAATTCTACCGTCACTTAAAGTAGCTACACCATTAGGAGTTCCTAAAGCGGCCCCTCCAAAAGTAGCCAATGGACTCAAGGCTACATTGCCATAAAATGCACCAGGAATAAATCTTTGATAATTTCCAGTAATGGTCGTGGCTGAACTTACCCAGTTCGAAGTGCCTCCATTAAGTGTAAAGCTATTCAGTGTACCAGTGTTGTTAGCTCCTGATTGATCAGTAAGCGTATTAATACCAGCATTGTTTCCATTGGCAATGCCTCGGTTGAAATTGTAAGCAGCTACCAAACCAGAAACTG
>JBJXGB010000068.1:0-11570 GCA_046152935.1 Cytophagales bacterium | reverse complement strand
ACCTATAAACCCACTTCCTCCGGTAATAAGAACTTTTTGTGACATAGTATTTTATTATTAACTTTGAATCTAAATTAAGTCTGATTTTGAGCAAAAGTTACGTATTAGTTGCTTTTTTTTTGATAATTGTTTGTAACTCTTGCTTTCGCGATCCTGGTTTCTCTCCTATTCCCGAAATCACTTATAAAAGTATCGCTTTCATAAAACGAGAAACAACCCCATCTTCTATCGAAGTAAAACTAGGTTTTAAAGATGGTGATGGAGACTTGGGGCTGAGCACAACTGATCGGTTGCCTCCGTTCAACAATGAGACAATTACAATTACTGGGAATATTGAAGTTCAAAACAATCCCAACTATTATAACATTAACGTAATATATTTGGTAAAAAAAACGGATAACACCTTTAAACCATGTGAAGAAGAGCCAGATAGCTGCTCTTTAGCAAACCAAAAACAGCTAGAATTACTACAAGGCAGGTTTGGTGATTTGAACCCCGATAGGAAAGCAAGACCAATTTCTGGGGTATTAACATTCGAATTTAAGTTTTTCCTTCGAAATAGTGTTAGAGATACTAGCTATTTGCGGGGTAAAACAATTAAATTAAAACTCTTCATTAAAGACAGAAAACTAAACCAGAGCAATACGGTAGAAACGGACACATTGCGCATAAAATGAAAAGTAAACTACCAGTTTTAACTTAATGTTTTAGAAAATAAAACATCACTTAATTACCAAAAATATTCCCAAATTTTTGAACCTTCACCACCCTGTATTGTTAATCTCTCAGATTGAAACATTAAACAAAAATCTAAATGAGGTCACTAGAAAAAATTTTAATAGATGTTGAGAATGTGGAAGAAATGGGCAATAATCATATCATGACTTCTGTAGAAACACCACTTAAAGAAGACGCTTTTGCTATCGATGACGATACCAAAATAGAGCAAATTGAAACACATTTTGCTGAAATAATGAATATTTTAGGACTTGATTTGAAAGACGACAGCCTAAAAGGGACTCCACATCGAGTTGCGAAAATGTACGTAAAAGAGATATTCAGCGGACTCAATCCAGCCAACAAACCCAAAATTGCACTCTTTGAAAACAAGTACAAGTACAACGAGATGTTGGTAGAGAAGAATATTACACTCTATTCCAATTGTGAGCATCACTTTGTACCTATCGTGGGCCAAGCCCATGTGGCATACATTTCAAATGGAAGTGTGATAGGTTTATCAAAAATAAACAGAATAGTGCAATATTTTGCCAAACGTCCTCAGGTACAAGAACGACTGACTGTTCAAATCGCCAATGAGCTGAAGAATATATTAAATACTGAAGATGTGGCAATAGTAATAGAAGCACATCACCTTTGTGTTTCTTCGCGCGGGGTTGAAGATCGCACTTCGAGCACTGTTACTTCTAATTATGGCGGTAAATTTCTTGAAGCTGCCAGAAAAGAAGAGTTTTTAAAGTATATTTATTCAAAATAATATTGCTAAAAACCTCGAAAAGCCTGTTTTGCGACAGGTTTTTCGGTTTTTAAGATATTGTAACACTCCATATTAAAACATAAAAAATCGTGAAAAACTATTTGGTATTAGGCGGCAGCAAAGGCATTGGTTTGGCTGTTGTAAAAGCTCTTTCAATTGAAAACAATGTTTTTACTGGCAGTCGATCGAGCGAAAACTTGCTTGGTTTGCCGAATGTAAATTACTTCGTTTACGATGCCATTGCCGATGGCAAAGCCGATTTTCAATTGCCAGACGAATTGCATGGTTTGGTGTATTGTGCGGGCTCTATCAATTTAAAGCCATTTCATCGTTTGACGGAAGATGATTTTATCAACGACCTGAAAATCAATTTATTAGGAGCTGTAAAAGTAATACAATATGCTTTGCCTGCACTCAAAAAATCTGGCAATGCAAGTATCGTACTTTTCAGTACGGTAGCTGTGCAGACTGGCATGGGCTTTCACGCTTCTGTTGCTTCGGCCAAAGGAGCAGTAGAAGGTCTAACCCGCTCATTAGCAGCCGAATTTGCCCCAACCATTCGTGTAAATTGCATTGCACCATCGCTTACAAATACCCCCCTTGCTGAAAAGCTCTTAAACACACCCGAAAAAATAGAAGCTTCAAATAAAAGACACCCTTTATCTAAAATTGGACAACCGAGCGATATTGCTGCGAGTGTGGTATTTTTACTCTCCGACAATGCCAGCTGGATTACAGGACAAATTTTACATATAGATGGTGGATTGGGAGTACTTAGAACTGTCTGACATTTCGCAATTCATAGCCGATCAATTCAACTATTCTCAAAACAGGTCATTACACTTTTTCCGCCCAGTTAAATCTATCGGAAGGTGGGAATTTCCAAGGGGAGGCACTGGTTTCCATATTTGAAAACATGCCATTCCACGACTGAGGAGCCTTAGATTCCTCCATTACTCTATATCTACGTAATTGCAATATAATATCAACAGGACTGATATTTACCGGGCAAGCCTCTACACAGGCATTGCAAGTGGTGCAGGCAAGCAATTCTTCATCGGTAATATAGTCGCCCAATAGACTTTTACCATCTTCAATAACTACTTCCAACTGATTGATATTTCCGCCCACTTCCTCCAATCTATCTCTGGTGTCCATCATTATCTTTCGGGGCGAAAGTGCCTTGCCAGTGATATTTGCGGGGCAAACTGAAGTGCAACGCCCACATTCTGTACATGTATAGGCTTCGAGCAAGTTTTTCCAGCTTAAATCTGTTACATCTTTTGCTCCAAATTTTTCAGGAAGGGTTTCTGCATTAGCTGACATATCAACTGGCAAATTCAGCATAGATTTTACTTCTTTTGTCACCGTTTCCATATTTTGCATTTCTCCTTTAGAATGAAGATTTGAAAAATATGTGTTGGGAAATGCCAGCATGATGTGTAAATGCTTTGAATATGGCAGGTAATTTATGAAAAGAAATACCCCTATAATATGAACCCACCAAGAACCGCGTTCAAAAGTGATAAGCGATGCCACATCCAAATTTTCGTAAAGAGGCACAAGAAATTGACTAAATAAAAATTGTCCCGTAGCTACATAGTGATCGCTGCCTTTTGTTTGCAAAATTTGGTCGAAAGCATTCATGTTAAGGAAAGCCCCCATCAATACTATTTCGACAATTAAGATAATATTGGCATCAAGAACTGGCCATTTTTTCAGTTCTGGGCTTTGAAATCTATTGATTTTCAATACATTTCTGCGAGTTAGAAACACGATGCAAACTCCTATTACTGTAAAAGCAAAAAATTCAAAAGTATTTATTAGAATAGGATAAAAACTTCCCAACAAGGGTGCGAAAACCCTGTGTGTGCCAAAAATTCCATCGATGACTATTTCAAGCATTTCAATATTTACAATTAGAAAACCAACATAAATGAATAAATGCAGAATGGCTGGAATCGGGCGTGAAAACATTTTTTTTTGTCCCAAAGCCACTAGAAGCATTATTTTTAGCCTTTCAAGAGGCTTATCTGATCTGTCTTCGGTTTTTCCTAAAAGAACATTTCTTCTTATTTTGCCAAAACTAATGCAAGCATAGGCAGTAGTGGTGGTCAATAGAGCGACAAAAATTAAATTTGATAGTACAAACATCATAGCAAGATTTCAAAGCATGTAAACGGAAGTTGTTACGGTAGTGTTTCAAAATAATAAGCTTCTATCGTTTTGTTGACATAAGTGTAATTACGTGATTGGTAATTGTTATACGCCCTCGAAGCATTTTTGGCATTTGTCCAAACGACATTGCAGAAAAAATTGTGTTAAATATTTGTAGTTAAGAAAAAACCACTATTTTTGCACTCCCTTTCAAAAAAGGTTGAGGGGACTGTAGCTCAGTCGGTAGAGCAAAGGATTGAAAATCCTTGTGTCGATGGTTCGATTCCATTCGGTCCCACACAAATTTGATCGCAAGGCAATTGCGAAAAGAGACTCTCAAATGGGTCTCTTTTTTTTTGAACGATATCTATCAAAGGCTAGGCTAGAAGTAGGGTTTATTTCATTTCTTTTATTTATCATCCCTTAAAATATACTTTTGAAAAATTCCAAAGTAACATATAAAAACCTTGGATTAATCGATTACCAAAAGGCTTGGGATTACCAAGAGCTGATTTTTAAGCAAATAATTGATATAAAAGTAGCAAATCGAGATCTGCCACCAAGCGAACAGGCATCGACAACCAATCATATTTTGATTTGCGAGCACCCACACGTATATACACTAGGAAAAAGTGGAAAAAAGGAAAATTTATTGATTTCAGCCGATGAACTAATTCAAAAAAATGCAACATATTATGAAATAAACAGAGGTGGCGACATTACATATCACGGGCCAGGGCAATTGGTGGTGTATCCTGTTTTAGATTTAGATAATTTTTTTACAGACATACATCGCTATTTGCGTTGTTTGGAAGAGGCTGTAATTCAAACACTTGCTGAGTTTGACATTGTGGGAGAGAGAGTTGAGGGTTTTACGGGAGTGTGGATTGAGGCAAATTCTGTAAATGCTAGAAAAATATGTGCTATGGGCGTGCGAGCCAGCCGATGGGTAACGATGCACGGCTTGGCTTTGAACGTAAATACCGACTTGACCTATTTTAAGAACATCGTGCCTTGTGGCATTGGAAACAAGGAAGTGACTTCAATGGCTAAAGAATTGGGTTATGCTCCAGACTTGAAGCAGGTGGAACAAATCTTGTTCGAGAAAATTGAACTTGTTTTTGGAATGAAAATTGAAAATTAATCGATCAAATGGTGCTTTTGCATTGATGAATGGCATTTTTGAGCTTGGTATTGCCACTCACTTTTGTTTTATTTTCGACTTTTTGGCTTCCATTTTTTTACCCAGACTTTAGTTTCTTTTTATCAATGCCATGTAAAAACCGTCAAACCCTTCTGCTGGCCATATTTGGTTTTCTTTGAGTAATGTGTATTCGCCAGCTTTCGTTTTGATAAATTTCTCTACTTGCTCATTATTTTCAGAAGGTAAGATGCTGCAAGTAGCATATACCATCAATCCGTTGGATTTAAGCATATTAGCGTAGGTATTTAATATTTCTTCTTGTTTTGCTTTTACCTCTGCAATGGCTTGAAGCGATAATTTCCACTTCGCATCTGGATTTCGTTTTAATACGCCCAAACCCGAGCAAGGCACATCGAGCAATAGCCTGTCTGCCGTAGCTTCAAGCCGTTTTATGGTTTTGCTAGAGTCTATTAATTTTGTTTCAATGATAGAAACACCAGCTCTTTTAGCTCTTTTTTGTAGTTCTTTCAGCTTCCAATCTTCAACATCCATCGAAATGAGCCTGCCCGTATTTTGCATGAGGGCTGCTAAATGTAGGCTTTTGCCGCCTGCTCCCGCACAAGCATCGATCACGCGCATGCCAGCATCTATATTCAAGAAAGGAGCAATGAGCTGAGAACCAGCATCTTGTACTTCAAAAAAACCATTTTGAAACTCTGGAAGAGAAAATATATTTTGCCTTTTCTTCAAAATCAATGCTTCGGGAATAGCATTTAAAGTGGTAGTTTCGATGCCATGAATGAGCAAGAGCTTTTGTAGCTTTTTGGTGTCAATTTTTAAAGTGTTGGTGCGTAAAACTACCGAAGCCGTATCATTCAAAGCTATTAGTTGGTTGTTCCAATTGTTGCCCAATTCTTTTTCTCCCAACTCATCGAGCCAATCGGGAATCGATTCTTTTATTTTTCTAGTGGCCTGCGCTATTTGGTAATTTTCTTTTAATTCATTGGTATTCAGTGTATTGAATTCTTCCCATTTGGGTAATTCTATGCCATCTGAAAGCAGCCATGTTCCAAATATGCTCCAATAATCATTAGGAGATGCTTTAGAAGTAAACTCCAAAAGTCGGTACCAACGAACAATTTCATAAACCGATTCTGCAATGAATTTTCTATCTCTGCTTCCCCATTTGGGGTTCGATTTTAAGGTTTTTTCAATCACCTTGTCGGCATATCGCCCATTTTCAAATATTTCTTGCAAACAGTTGATTACAGCTTCGCAAACATTTCGGTGTAAGCCTTTGGCGGTTGACGAAAAACTTCTACTGCGATCTTGTGGTGAATTTGCCATTTACTATTTTAAATTAGGGATATTATTTTACGATCTAGCGAGTTGGTTTTCAGGCTTTCTTAACACCCACATGCCCATAAATGTAAGAAAACCATTGATAAGCAAAATCTCAAACCCGATTTTGTAACCACCAAGCCATTGCTGAGAATTTTGGTTGAGAATAAAACAAATAATAGGAGAGGCAAAGCAAACCACAGGGATAAATCGGTCTTTTACCTGCATTTTGGTGAACAAACCAAAGAAAAACAGGCCTAAAAGTGGACCATAAGTGTAGCCTGCTGCTTTAAAAACAGACGAAACCACAGCTTGGTTATTAGCATATCTGAAAATAATAATAACAAAAAGAAGTAAGAACGAAAACCCTAAATGAACGTAAAGCTTGAGTCTATTTCGTTCGTTTTCATCAGTCCGCTTTTCAAAACCCAAAAAATCGATACAAAAAGCCGTAGTAAGCGATGCCAAAGCCGAGTCGGCACTGGCGTAAGTGGAGGCTATTATTCCCAATAAAAACAAAATGGCAGCTGGCGTGCCAAAAAAATTGAGGGCTAAATACGGAAACAATTGGTCGGTTTTGGCTGGAATCGCAAATCCTTTTTGGGCTGCGAATGTGTATAGCAACGCACCTAGTGTCAAGAATAAGAAATTGACTATCAGCATAATAATGGTGAAAGTGAACATGTTTTTTTGGCCTTCGGCAATATTTTTGCAGGTAAGATTTTTCTGCATTAAGTCTTGATCTAGGCCCGTCATCACAATGGCGATAAAGGCCCCTGAAATAAACTGTTTGAAAAAATATTTATTGTCATTTAGATCCCAGAAAAATATTTGAGAATATTTACTTTCTGAAATATTAGTGACCAAGTCGCCCATCGACCAGCCCAATTCATTTTTAATAGTTAATACGCATAAAATTAACGAGCCTATGAGAAAAAGCGTTTGAAAAGAATCTGTCCACACTATGGTTTTGATGCCTCCTTTGAAGGTATACACCCAAATCAATGCAATGGTGATGAAAACAGTAAGCTCAAAAGGGATGCCCATTTGATCGAAAATCATGAGCTGGAGCACATCTGCGGCTAAAAAGAGTCGAAATGATGCTCCGATTGTCCGGGAAAGTAGAAAGAAAAAAGAGCCTGTTTTGTAGGTAGAATTGCCAAATCTTTGTTCCAAATAGGTGTAGATTGAAACTAAATTTAATTTGTAATACAAGGGCAATAGTACCAAACCTATAAAAGCATAGCCCACCAAATAGCCCAATACAATCTGAAAATAAGCAAAACCATTGGTGCCAACTTCACCAGGCACAGATATAAAAGTAACGCCAGAAATAGATGTTCCGATCATTCCGAAAGCTACCAAATACCATTTTGATGAACGATTTCCAGTGAAAAACGCCTGAGTGTCAGCGTTTTTGGAGGTGAAATAAGAGATAAATATCAAAGCTCCAAAATAAATAGATATAATAGAGAGAATTAATATAGAGGACATAGTAAAATTTTATATTGCCACACAATTTATGCTAAATGAATGAAAATTCATCCACACCTAATAATTTGAACGGATTGAGTTGTGTATTTTAGTTAAAAACCATGATATGAATATTAAAAAGTTTACTTCGTTAGTTGCATTGATTATTTCATTTCTTACCATGAATGCCCAACAAAAATCTTATTCATTGCTGTTTTTAGGGGATTCTTATACGATCGGAGAGGGCGTATCTACTGAAAAAAATTATCCTACTCAATTGGTAAATGCACTCAAAAAAGAGGGTTTTGCGATTGATAAACACAAAATAGTGGCAAAAACAGGCTGGACTACTGGGGAATTGATGCAAACCTTGCTAGAAGATGATGATGTAAATAAGTATGATTTGGTGTTTTTATGTGTTGGTGTAAATAACCAATACCGTGGTCTTGATTTGAGTATTTATAAAAAAGAATTGAATACTTTAATTAATTATAGCCTAGTTTTTGCTTCAAATTCATCTAAAAATGTCATTTTGCTTTCTATTCCAGATTATGGATTTACCCCATTTGGAGCTGCAAAAAAAGAGGCGATTTCTAAAGATATTGATATTTATAATGCTGCAAAGAAAGAGTTGGCTCTCCAATCAAATTGTCAATTTGTAGACATTACTCCCATTAGTAGAAATACAGATATTTCTATGGTGACCAACGACCAACTGCACCCATCAGCTGCTCAGTACCAAAAATGGGTGAACGCTATTTTGCCCATTGCCATTTCAGAAATGAATTCTAAATAGTTGATAATCAGTATTATAGCTAAAAATTAGGCTCGCTTAGAAAGTACTTCTTTGATGTCGGTTATCATTTTATTGGCCAAATATTCTGCAGTAGCTTGGGATTCAGATTCTGCATAAATACGGATGATGGGTTCGGTATTTGAGCTTCGCAAATGCACCCACTCTTTCTCAAAATCTATCCGCACACCATCAATGGTATTGATTGGGTTCGCTTTATATTTTGTTTTAATGTCTTCTAATATCTGTTTCACATCTAAATCTGGCGTAAGTTCAATTTTATTTTTCGAGATATGATAGTTTGGCAATGTGGCACGAAGCATTGAAATTGATTTGCCGAATTCAGCCAAATAAGTCAAAAATAAGCCAATACCCACTAAAGCATCCCTGCCATAATGCAATTCGGGGTAAATAATGCCGCCATTACCCTCGCCACCGATCACAGCATTGGTCTCTTTCATTTTAGCAACCACGTTTACCTCTCCCACAGCAGAGGCGGTATAAATGCCTCCCAACTTTTCTGTCACATCTTTCAAAGCTCGGGTCGATGAAAGATTTGAAACGGTATTGCCAGCTTGCTTGCCTAAGATATATTTGGCAACTGCTACCAAAGTGTATTCTTCGCCAAACATGCTGCCGTCTTCGCAAATAAAGCACAAACGATCTACATCTGGGTCTACCACAATGCCCAAATCGTACTTGCCATGCTTCATTTCGTTGGCAATTTGTGTAAGATTTTCTGGAAGTGGTTCTGGATTGTGAGGGAAATGACCCGTAGGCTCGCAATACAATTTGGTGATGTTTTTTACACCTAATTTTTCGAGTAATGAAGGCAAAGCGATACCACCTGTAGAGTTTACGCAATCGATAACAACACTAAAATCACGCTTTGCTATTGCTTTTGTATCTATCAATGGCAAGGCAAGTATTTTCTCAATATGCTTCTCAATGTACGTATTATCGGTGGTGGAAATGCCTAATTTATTGACTTCTGAAAAATTAAAGTCTTCATTTTCAGCTAGTTGCAATATTATATTTCCTTCTTCTGCGTTGATGAACTCACCTTTATGGTTTAATAATTTGAGCGCATTCCACTGTACAGGATTGTGGCTGGCCGTAATGATAATGCCGCCTTGGGCGTTTTCGTCCACTACCGCGATTTCGACAGTGGGTGTGGTAGATAAGTCTAAATCGACCACATCAATTCCTAGGCCAATAAGTGAAGCAATCACAATATCGGATACCAACTTGCCAGAAGGTCGGGCATCGCGCCCAATTACAACTTTTGCTTTTGTGTGATTTTGGTTGAGCCAAGTGCCGTAGGCTGAGGCAAATCGAGCGATGTCTATGGGGGTTAATGCTTCTCCAACTTTGCCACCAATTGTGCCTCTTATGCCTGAAATAGATTTTATTAATGTCATTCTTGTGCGATATTCCTATGCTATGTTTTATTCCTTTGTGGATAAAAGTTTCCTTATACTTTTTTCGCTGTAAATTTAGCAACTTTATCTTCAAGATTGATTAGTGAAACTAAATTGGCATCAGCTGATTGGATAGCTATTTTGGCTAATGTTTCACCTTTTTTGATTAATCCTTACATTTGGGCTTCAAATAATTTAGAATCAGCTTTAGTCTCCATTTTCAATACTTTTAATTTCAAAGTCTACTTTTTGAATTTTGTTATCAATTTCTTTAATTTTCAATGATAACGAATCTTTTAGTTCTATTAAATGTAGCACCTAATCTTTGTAACACCTTATCTTTCAAAATCAAAGATTTACCTCTCGACATTTTAGCAATATCTGCCAAAATCTTCTCTAAATCATGTAAATCAACCTCATTCATCAACTTTTTTATTTTGAGGTCTCCCAATTCCTCTTCCTATATTCTTATGAATTCCTCCATCCTAAATATAAAAGTATTGCTGCGATATGATTAGGAAAGTTGATTTCTATTTCTTTAAAATGAGCGTTTCGGACTCTTTGACAATTTCAAGCACTATTCCTTGACCAATGATTTTTGGGCCTTCTCGAATGATAAATTGAGAGCCGAAATGTAGAAATGGTTCAATGCTTGAAAAATTAAGTGGTTTTAATGAAACAGTTCCTTCTTCACCAGGATTCAATTGAGAATTATACAAAAGTTCAAATTGAACATCGGTATTAATGGATTCGGCAAATGAAGCATTGGGTCTATAACCTGAAATGATTCCTCCTTTCCTTCCGCCTTCTGAAGTAGATAAAAGTCTGACTTTAGCGACAAATTTGCTCATCTATATGTTGATTATAACAAATTTATTAAATTCTTCCAACAATTCTTCATCAATACTCACACAATTTCTACCATCTAGTGACATGATATCATATTTATCAAGTAATTCATTTGGAATCTCAACTTCAATTACTTGGAATGGCTGATTCTCAAGTCCATTAAACAATTCCTTTCCAAAGTAATTGGCATCTTTCAGATTAAAGGTGAATTGCTTTGCTTCCAATGTTTTGAGTGGAACGGTTCTAAATATTCTATAATTCTTAATATCCTCTATTTCATCTTTGCCAACAGCTCTAAAAAGTTTAGTCATTTCAATTTATTCTTTTTTGACTATTGAAAAGAGAATTGATTGTTTAATTCAAGATTTGACATCAAATAATCATTAAGTTTTACCTGCTCAAATACAAATTCCTTTCAGAATATACCTGCTGAAAGAAATCGTCTTCGAGATCATCAATAAAATAGATAGCCTCGCCTGTTGATTTCATTTCTGGCCCCAATTCTTTATTTACATTAGGGAATTTATTGAATGAGAACACTGGAACTTTGATTGCATAGCCCTTTTTCACTGGCTTGAAATCAAAATCTGCCACTTTCTTCACACCCAACATGGCTTTGGTTGCATAATTTACATACGGTTCTTGGTATGCTTTGCAAATAAAAGGAACAGTTCTTGAAGCTCTAGGATTAGCTTCAATTACATAAACTATTTCATTCTTAACCGCAAATTGAATATTAATCAACCCTTTCACCTGAATGGCATTGGCAATTTTGTGGGTAATGTCTTCAATTTGTTTGATGACATGATCGCTCAAATCGAATGGAGGTAATACAGCATTTGAATCTCCAGAGTGAATACCTGCTGGCTCAATATGCTCCATTATTCCGATAATATA
>JBJXGB010000060.1:0-2573 GCA_046152935.1 Cytophagales bacterium | reverse complement strand
TCGTTTTGCTGCTGTGATGAACTGATACTCTGAATTGTCTTTTCTCCTTTTTCGAAATCTCCTTTTACAATTTCTAGATAACCTTTCGCTAATATGAATAAAGCTGGTTTTTGTACTTTGTTATCTGCTACAATCACATTCATTAAATCAATAAATTCGCCAACCCATTCTTCGTCAATTTTGATTGGTTGGTAGGTAATTATAGGTGTTTCATTATTCCAAAAAACAGGTTTCTCTACTTTTTTTCCAAAAATTTTGATGAAGAATTCGAGAATCGATTGCCATATTCTTACAAACCAATGAGAAGATTTTTTAGGCATTTCTTTTACCATTTCACCCTTCAATGAAATGGTTTTAATCAACAAATTGGTGTCGAGCGACACCCCGTTTTTTAAGCCAAAAATATAATTTTCGTAATGAAAAGTGTTAAGTTGTTTGATAAGAGCCAATTCCAAACGGTACGAACTACTATCATTTTCATAAAGCGATTTTAATTGGGCAACATCAATTTGGCTAGAATAAATATTCTCAGCCGCCAACATAGCTGATCTTTCCGATTTTAATGTCGCAAATCCAAGACTTTTTTCCCATTCTTCATTTTCTAAATCAATAAATTTAAAATCTTGGTAGGCTTGGTAGCGAATTGGAATGCATTTATCAAAAATCGTAGCAAATAAATACTTGGCTTGATTAAGATTATTTGTCTTTCTTTTCGCACCTGCATAATAGCCTAATGTACGATAATAGGTTAATGATAAAGGATATACATGGTTTTTGGGATAAGATTGTTCGAAAAAACTAATGGCTTCCGCATAATTTCCGAGATAACTGTGAAGCTTTGTTATTTGAAAAATATACCGTTGGTTGATGAACATATCTTTACTCTCTTGCAGATTATTTTGTGCCATTTCAAGCAATCGTTTTGCTTCTGGTATGTTTTTTTCTTCCTCTTCCCAACTATTTGATTCCCAACTATTGTCGTTACCGATTACCAAAGCGTTTTCTTTGGCAATGAAGTCGAGATATTTAATTGTTTGCATGTGGTTTTTTGCGAGCAAATAATTAAAAAAAGAGTTGTTATTGTCTGGGTTCATGCCTCTTAGCAAACTTTCTACTTTGGCTAAATCAGTAAAAATTGCATTTTCAATATCGATGGCACTGCAGCTTGGATAGTTCTTTTGCCATTCCTCAACTATGGCTAATCGCAACTGCCTGTTGCAAATTTCACAAGAGGTAAATTGGGGAAAATACATGACCAAAGATGTATCAGAAAGCATGTTGGAAGAAAACAAATACTTGTATTCATCCTCGTAATCTCCTCCACCAGCACATGCTTTCGTATTTTGAGGCAGAACAATACAACTAATTAGCAAAACAATCATCAAAAAAGACTTCATAGGTTTGTAGATTTTGTGTGTTTAGATGATAAAATATAAAATTTGGTTTTTCTAGTGTATTTGCGAATAATTGAACTGCCTCTTTCAATTCAGCAACGCTTGCAGTTTCATACCTCACTCTATCGCCTTTCAACAATGGTTTATTCCCAAGATTTGTACTTCGAACACATCTGTAAATATTCTCATTTTCCTTTTCAAAATAAATGTTTTCAGCAAAAGAAATTTCATTATTATAAATATACAAAAATTTATCTCCTCTAAACACCACATTCCAAGCATAAATAGGCAGAGCGATGGTAAGTTTAACAGGATATGCTGCCACATTTTTTGTGTATTTTTTCAATACTGAACTTCGGTAAATAGAATTTTTCTCTTTTACGTCTTGAATAACACCCATATTGTAACACATCAAAACGCCATCATTTACTGGAGGTATGCCTGTCTGCCTAGCATATTTTATTTGGTGCAGGCGAATAGTGGCGCTTATATTTCTCTGAGATATGGCTTTAAGTTTTTCTATAAAGTAGAAATATTTTTTTTGGGTATTTTTCGACCAGTCACAATCTATGTGTATCTCTTGGCAATTTTTTCTTGCCATTGACAACACTTTTGAAACCAACTTAGAGGCCATAGTGTCAATCTCTTCATCGTTAAGCTCATAAAAAACCTTGTTTTCAATGTATACACAAGGAATGATTGCGTGCTTCAGAAATTGAGAAGTATCATAGTTAACAACTGCAACTGGTTGAATATGAAGTGTTTGAGGATTAATAACTACATCCAAAAACTTGATATACAATTTTTTAACTTCTAGTTTTTCAAGCTTTTGCGATTCGAATTCAGATAATTCAAATTTATTTTTCCAATAATAAAAAGACAACTTTGGTTTGTAAGAAAGCCTAGATTCGCAGCCACATAGCAATATAAAAAAAAATAAGAGCAATTTTTTTTGAATACTGCTCATGTTTTCATCAAGTGTTTCAATTTGCCTTGGTATGCTTGCCAGTAATTTTTTTTGGTGCTTTCGTTTAGAAAAGAAGCATCTATCATTTTTTCTACTTTATTAGATTGCGATTGCATAAGCACCATTACATCATTAAAAGTCTTTTCAGTTATGCCTGCACATTCAGAAAGTTTGGCAAATTGTAGGCTCATTTTTCCTTGAGCCAAATCTGG
>JBJXGB010000054.1:0-5325 GCA_046152935.1 Cytophagales bacterium | reverse complement strand
CAAATCAGGCAAAAAAACATCTCAAAAGGCGGTTTTCAGTTTGCCCCCGCTCAATTCCTGCACGCCACCTTGAAGCAAATCGAGCAAATGCCAGAAAACAATTTTGAGGAAATAGTAGCCAAATACGTAGAAATGAACATTGCCCACCCATTCATGGAAGGCAACGGCAGAAGCACCCGTGTATGGCTGGATTTAATATTGAAAAAACGCCTGAATCACTGCGTGGACTGGAGCAAAATAGGCAAAACCGAATACATGGACGCCATGGTAAACAGCTCGGTGAACAGCAGCGCCCTGTATGGCCTAGTCAAAAATGCCCTGACCGACGATATACACAGCCGCGAAATGTTTATGAAAGGCATTGATTATTCTTATTACTATGAAGAGTGAGGGGCCAAACATGTGCCAAGGCTTTTGGGCAGGATGCTGTGTGTTGGGTATTCTATTTTTAGAAAAGCTTAAGGGGTGGCAAGGCTAGCTCTTTCGACTCCCTTTTTTAGTTCCCCTTTGCGCGGGTGAAAAATTTGCTATACCTTTCCAGCGTGATTTGGGAAGAAGTACTTGCCCTTTTTTGTTCAAAACGAGGTGAACCTGCTTTTCAAGTTCAAGTACAGCGAAGCGAATAATGAACTCCACGATTTTTCCCTAGGAGAGGGGACAGATTAAAAGAACGCACAATACATAGAACAAACACAAATGCAAATAGTACATAAGATTGACGATTTCCTCTTCACAATATTCCCCGAGCTAAATGGGGGGGGCATGATGTTATAGCGGGGGAATTAGAAAGGTACTACACATATGGGCCATTTAAGCCTAAAGTAAAGGTGCATGATGATTGGGTGGTTATTGAAATTGATACGCCTTCAATTATCTCACAAGAAATGGACTACAACAAAGTAGTAGCCTTATGTGAAAGAGGTAAGTATGCTGAAGCAAAGCCTTTACTTTCAAAACTGATTGAGAAAAACCCAACAAACTCGGAGTATCATCGAATAATGGGGCAAGTTCTTTCTGACGAAGGCCATCAAGAAGAAGCGATAAATTGCTTAATCGATTCTCTGAGGTGGGACTCCAAAAACGGTTGGGCCCTACTTATGATGGGCAACATTTTTGCGAAATACAAAAATGATGTTCCTTCGGCAATGAAATATTATGACCAAGCCTTGATTGCCAATCCAAAGGATAATATTACCATAAACAATATCGGCGCAAACCTGATGCAGCAAGGCAAGTTGGAGGAGGCAAAGAAATATTTTTGGAAAGCTGTTGAAATAAATGACGAATACCCCAATACACATTTTGCGCTAGGCATGCTCGCTGAGATGGAGAATGATTTGCATTCTGCGTTTTACAGCACCATTAGGGCAATCAAATCAAATAAAAACAAAGATGTTCTTTTTAATAATTCAGTCAAGCAAGCTTTTGAAATAGCCAAGAAGATAGGAGCGACGGATAAGGGCAAAAAAATCTACCGAGAATACAGGCATAAACTTGAATTTGAAGGAAACAGAGAAATTGATATTGTCCAAGATGACGATATACCAACAGCCGCAAAGTTCGAATTTGCAGAAAATTATGACAGGCCCAAACATCTTGTAAGATACAAGCCAACCTATCCAGCGGTTGAACATCTTATCATGCATGAATTGGTTCACTTGGACTTTGTCATTGAAGCCAGAAAAGAAAACCTCAACTTACTGTTTATCTCAAATCAAAGCCACAAAACAGAATTCATTAAAGGGCTTGAACCAACAATCAAGAAGTTCAATAAAATGGGAATTTCTGACAAGTCTATCGCCGATTATTGCACAGCTCTTTTTGAAGGCATCAACAGGCAAGTTTTCAACACGCCAATTGACCTGTTTATTGAAGATTTTCTTTACAACCGTTTTACGGAACTACGACCTTTCCAATTTTTGTCCCTCTATACAATGCTACAAGAAGGCTTGAGAGCCGTGACCGATAAAAAAATAGTCGACCTTTCCCCAAAGGATATAACCTCAAAAAGCAAAATATACAACATCGTAAACACCATCCAATTCAAAAGCCTTTTTGGTTTAGATTTCATCAAAGATTTTCAAGCATCACCAAGTGAATTAAAAACCGCAACAGATTTCTATGCTGAATATCTAGAATACAAAGACGACAAAGAAGCTGGAGAGGAATATGAACTGGTATTAAATTGGGCAGAAGATTTAAAACTTGACAGTTTTTTCGAGTTGGTAAACGAGCAAGAATTTAGAACCAAGAGGACAGATATAGATACCTTGCTCGACTCTATTGAAAGAGACCCTTATGATATGGAATCCAAAGACCCTTACAAAAAAAGGGAAATGGACAAATTCCAAAAATCCCAACACGCTATGGGCATCAATATGGCCGTGGCCATGTTTATGGTAGATGCATTACAATATTTTGAAAAAATGCCCCTAGAAAAAATCAAGGAAATTGCTTTTGAAATTGCCGTTCAAGGAACCCAAGGGTATAGGCCAGATAAAGATGATTACAGGGTTAATTCTATCAATGGGAAAACCTTTTCAGGCTATCACATCCTGGCTTATTACTATGTAAGCTGGGCATTGGCGATTCCAGAGATGCTACCACAGCTAAAACTTCCTTATGAAGAAGAATATAACCTTGCATTAACGATGCATAAACCAAAATCATAATGACTGATACACAAGAAATAATTAATGAGTTGGTAAAGTTCAGAAATGAACGCGATTGGGAACAGTTCCATAACCCCAAAGATTTGGCGCTCGCTATCAATGTCGAAGCAGGGGAGTTGCTAGAATTATTTCTTTGGAAAAACGCAGAAGATGCCAACATAGAGAAAATCAGAGAAGAGCTTGCTGATGTTTTTGCCTATGCTTTTTTGCTTGCCGACAAATATGGCTTTAATGTCAAAGAAATTATATTGGATAAGATTGCTCAGAATGGGAAAAAGTACCCTGTAGAGAAGGCAAAAGGGACAGCTAAAAAATATAATGAGCTATGAACGCCTCGTTTGACATATCCATTGAAGTTTCTGAACAATTTGACTTCGATAAGGAGTCATTAGTAAAAATTGAGCAAAATCCTTGGGTCAAAAACCAATGGCCATTGGTCTACTTTATACAAAACGAAATGGAGTGCTTAGCATATGTTGGGGAATCAACAAACGCACTAAGCAGAATTAAGAACCACCTTGCAAACCCTAAAAGAAAGCCTCTAAACAAAATTTCGATAATTGGCTCTGACAAGTTCAATAAATCTGCGACATTAGATATTGAGTCAAATTTAATTCAATATATTTCTGCGGAGGGAACGTATAAGTTGCAAAATGATAATTCTGGCTTAATAAATCACAACTATTATCAGCAAGACCTATATAAAAACCTATTTCGAGAGGTATGGAATAAGTTGATAGAGAAAAAGATTATTTCGAAATCCCTTTCAGAAATAGAAAATACAGAGATATTCAAATATTCGCCATATAAATCATTGAATAAAGATCAGTATAATTCAGTTATAGAAATACTAGATGGATTAACTTTAAAAAAATCAAATAGGATTTTCATAAAGGGAAGTGCAGGTACTGGCAAAACTATTTTAGCTACCTATCTAATAAAATTGTTGAAAACTGACATTGTTGATAATTTTTTTGAAGATTACAACGATGAAGGGCTGATAGAACTAAATTACATAAAGGCCTTTAAAAAAAATACCCAAATGCAAAAATTGGGTTAGTCATCGCAATGACTTCGTTTAGAAAAACAATTGAAACTGTTTTTAGAATAACACCCGGACTAAAAGGTTCAATGGTAATAAGTCCTTCGGATACATTTGCCCTAAATGAGAAATATGACTTGCTAATCGTCGATGAAGCACATAGGTTGCGTCAATATAAAAATATTAGTTGGCGTGGAGTATTTAAGCAAAATAATAAAAAATTAGGCTTAGACGATTCAGGAACTGAACTAGATTGGATAATTGCCAACAGCAAAAACCAAATTTTTTTTTATGACTCTTCCCAATCTGTTAAGCCATCAGATATTGATAGAAAACAATTCGATGATTTATTGGACAACCCTCAGACCTTAAAACTTGAACTCACTTCACAAATGAGGGTAAAGGGGGGCAATGATTATATCACTTTTGTTGACAAATTACTCCATGCGAATCTTGCCACTAAAAAAACATATCATTCAAAAGACTACGAGCTTCATCTGTTTGATTCATTAGTTGATTTATATGACGAACTTGAGAAGAAAGAAAAATCATTTGGCCTTTGTAGATTGATTGCTGGTTATTCATGGCCATGGTTGTCAAAAGTTGATGAAACAGCAACTGACATTGAAATTGATGGTTTGAAATTTCAATGGAACCAAACAGACAAGGATTGGATTAACTCAACAAATGCTTTCAAAGAAATTGGCTGTATTCATACAACTCAAGGATATGAGTTGAATTATACGGGGCTGATTTTCGGCAAAGAAATCAATTATAACAAACTCACAAAAAGAATTGAGGTTAATCCCGAAATGTATTTTGATACATATGGTAGAATTGGTGCTGACAATGAAGAGTTAAGGCTATATATAATAAATATTTATAAAACAATAATGTACCGTGGAATTAGAGGAACGTTCATATATGCCTGCAACAAAGACCTTCGTGATTATTTAAGGCAATTTATTGGGACATTAAAAAAAGAAATACCTTTTAGAATATTACAGTTCGATGATGTCAGACCATATATCAATTCAGTTCCATTGATGGATATTTCAGCTGCAGCTGGTAGCTTCAGCGATTTTCAAATGCACTCAGAACTTGAATGGATAGAATTACCATTTAACGTCTCAACAAAGAAGGATTATTTTGTTTGTAAGGTTGTTGGGGATTCAATGAACAAAAAAATTCCAAATGACTCCTATTGCCTGTTTAAAAAATATGAAGGAGGAAGTAAAAATGGTGAAATCGTTTTAGTTGAGTTATATGACAAACAACTGTGGGAAATGGGTTCAAGATACACGGTAAAAGAATACCATAGTACAAAAAGAACAGAAGGTGGTTCATGGAGACATGATGCTATCACATTAAAGCCTCTTTCCTACAACTCAGAATACAAATCCATTGAACTTGTCGAGGACGATGCGAACACATATCAAGTAATTGGAATATTTGATAGGGTTCTGGTATAAAACAAGCAATAGGGAGAGTATTTCAAAAACTGTGTCAACTTTGTAAACGTACAAAATTAATACAGCATGAGAAACAAGACATCGTTCGATTTTGAAAGCTTTAAAAAAGATGCCGCTGGCCGGCTGAAAAAGGGCGACA
>JBJXGB010000048.1:0-3634 GCA_046152935.1 Cytophagales bacterium | reverse complement strand
GAACGCCTTCTAAAACGAAATACAAATGCGGTTCTATTTGACCAATTTCGGTGATTGTAACTTTTCTTTTTACTTCTATAGGTTTCCAAATGGCACAAAAAGTCTCCAACGTTTTGTCCGATAAAGGGTGAATGGATTGAACTACTTTGACAAGCGCTTGGATGTCCATTTGGAGATTTATTTCTCAGGTTCAAATATCAAATAGCACATATCTTCTTCTTTCAACATTTCATTGGCAACCATTTGCAATTTTTCGGCTGTCACAGCTTCTATTCTATTAAAAATACTATCAAGACTTTCCACATGTCCAAGATCTAAAATACTTTTAGCCAACAACATCATCATGCCATTGTTGTTTTCTTCACTCATCGCCAATTGACCTTTCAATTGGTTTTTTGCAGATTTTAGCTGAGATGCAGATAAAGGAATTTCTCTCAACTTCTTTAATTCGAGCAGTACTAAATCGGTAGCTTTTTTAAGGTTTTTCTTTTCGGCACCAAAATAAATACTGAATAAACCCGTATCAACATAGGGAGAATATTGGGCATCTATGGTGTAAACCAAGCCATGTTTTTCACGAATGGCAATATTCAAACGGGTATTCATGGCTGGTCCGCCTAGCAGATTGCTCAGCATAAAAAATGCCAATCGATTTTCGTGACCCTGAGGGTACGCATCTCTGCCCATCATGCAATGGGTTTGATTAATCGGTTTTTTTACAATTTCAAGTTTTTTGGAAGGCAAGGCAGGCTTTGTCCTTATAAAATTGTTGGTAATAGCGGGAATATTCGAAGCATATTTCTCAACCACTTTCAATGCCCGTTTCACCGGCTGATTGCTAACCGTGCTGATAACCAGTTTGGAAGTATTTATATGAGTATTTAAAAAATGATGAAAATCGACCTGATTAAATCTACCCACACTTTCTTTAGTGCCTAAAATATTATTGGCCAAGGAATTGCCAGGGAATATTTGGTCATCAAATTTATCCTGAATATCGTCTTCAGGGCTGTCTTCGTACATGGTCATTTCTTCTAAAATCACCTGACGCTCTTTTTCTATTTCTTTTTGTGGGAAAGTGGAATTGAAAGTGATATCGACCAACAACTCTATGGCTTTTTGGAAGTGTTTGGCTAAAAGGGAAGCATGAAAACAGATTTTTTCTTTGGTAGTATAGGCATTGAGTTCGCCACCCAAACTATCAATTCTGTGTAAAATATAGGATGAATTTTTAGATTTAGTGCCTTTAAAAGCCATATGTTCCCAAAAATGAGCGATTCCTAATTCATTTTCAGCTTCATCTCTACTTCCCAAATCGAGCATAATGCCACAATGGGCTATTTTGGTGTGCTTTACTTGTTTGTGAACCCAACGTATGCCATTGGGAAAAGTATGCAAATAGTAATCTGTTCTGTGTTCCATTTTTGAGTATAAAGCTGTCTTTGTAACCAAGGGCAAAGACTTCGAAGCTGATTCATTCAGCTAATTGAGATAAATGTTAAAGATCTGTAAATATTTATTGTAAGTGTTAAAAATGTTTTTATCCCACCTCTAAACTCATAATATTTAGATTTTGGTTCACGGGTCCATCCATTTATTCCTTTTTTGGGCAGTAAAATGGCATGAACACAGATTACGGTGAATGTAATAAGCCCGTGGATCATAAAGGCAATAGTCCGTCCGCAGTATATTGATACATTAACCAAAAACTGAAGTGTCATTAAATATTTAACTAGTTTTCTCCAATTAGGACTTGCTTTTTTGAAATGTGCCAAGAATATATTCCCTGATAACAAAAATAAAGTCGTAATCGAACCTTCAAAGCATGGTGTTTCAATATTCCGCATGAAGCAATTTTTATTTTAAATAAAAGGTTGTTCTTATTTCTTTTTCACGTCTTTTAGTACTTTTTTCTCTTCACTTTCCATTTTTCGTTGTACTTTTTTCACGTCTTGTGCTGTTGGTAAATTTTCAGGTGCGATTCCTCTTTCGGTCAGCATTTTTCTAACCGCTAAGTTGTTTTCAATATGTTCTTTTTCAATCGGATTATGACCTTTTAGGTCTTTATTTTGCACATTTAGTCCTGTCATTTCAGCCGCTAAATCCTTTGCTTTAATGCTAATCGTAGGTAGGAAGTCAGCTAATGGTCTGTTATCAGGAACATTCATTTTCCTTTTTAACATTTGAGTATTTAGTCTAAAAAGTGCCTCATCTCCTTTAGAACGAATGATGGCAAAGCCTTGATTATCAACCCCTCTTTCATACAATACGCCAGAAAGTTGTTTTTCTGTTTGACTTAATTTTTCTCTAGCCTTTACTCTTTCGTATTCCAAGAGTCTTTGTTCAACTAATTCGGCTCTGCGAGTTTGAATTGCAAAGTAATTTTGTGCAAAGGCAATTTCTTCTTTTCTGCTATCTCCGTTTTGGGCAATGAGGTAACAGGCATAACGGGTGAGGGCAATATCTTCAATTGGTCGTTCTGTTTGAGATCCAATTTCAACCATTTTCCTGATGTCGGGAAAATGATACACGACTTCTTCTCCAGCCTTCTTGCAGGCGTCTTTGGCTTTCAGTATTACTTTTTCAAAATTTTCCCATTTGCTGTATCCTAAAAGAGCTTGCAGTTCTCTTGCACTCCAACATTCTACGCCTTCTATTTCAGATGCTGCTGTTTCAAATTGAAAAAAAAGTTGCTTTATTTCTTCGGTTTTCATGGTTGAAATTGATTCAGAGGGTCACTAAAGTTCTGTTAATATTTGAATCATTTTATTAATTACTTCCCAAAAACCTCCTTCAGTTTTGCCCAAAACTTCTTTTTAAGTTCAACATCCTTAAAATATACGTCCATACTTTCTGCGAAAAAGATGGTTTTGTTTGCATGTTTGGCTATGTCATATCGATTTCTAGCGCCTGAAAAATTTTGCATGAAGCCCAAATTTTTCCCATTACCACCCATCAAAATCAAGTATTCAAAATTGTAATTTTCAATTGTGGGCGAATTGGTGGCCAATACATTTATAATTTCAAGTTCGTTAAGTTCAATTTTCAGTGCTGCGAATATTTTCTCCAAAGCCTCTTGTACATTGGGCGGCACAGTTGGGAAACTCTGATAACCCACCATAATAATTACCTTCTTGGAAATCAATTGATTAGGTAATGTATTTGATGGCGTTTCAAAAGTTGGACTTGGCTTTGCCACTAAAGGTTCAACTTTGGGTAAAGTTGGTTTTGGTATTTCTGCGCTGGGAGTGGCTACTTTTGGCAAAGGTTCATTAACAATTAAAAGAGATTTAGTCTCAATTTTTGACGTTTCGATAGTTTCACCTTTATTTGAACTGTCCGGAACACTCGATTCAATCAAATAAATGTCTTCATCGAGCAAAAAAGGCAAAAATGTCAAATCGTCTTCTTGCAACTCCATTAATTCAAATAGGGATTTAATTTTCTTTCCTCACCAATATTGGTTGGTTTTCCATGGCCGGGATATACTGCATAGTCGTCTTCTAGTGTGAAAAGTTTCGTTTCTATGCTTCTAATCAAGGTTTGGTGATTGCCACCTGGCAAATCGCTACGACCAATACTTCTAAAAAACAGCACATCGCCAGCAATTATAGTTTTTGAAATATGGTCTACA
>JBJXGB010000047.1:0-2527 GCA_046152935.1 Cytophagales bacterium | reverse complement strand
CCACCCAAACTATCAATTCTGTGTAAAATATAGGATGAGTTTTTAGATTTAGTGCCTTTGAAAGCCATGTGTTCCCAAAAATGAGCGATTCCTAATTCATTTTCAGCTTCATCTCTACTTCCCAAATCGAGCATAATGCCACAATGGGCTATTTTGGTATGTTTTACTTGTTTGTGAACCCAACGTATGCCATTGGGAAAAGTATGTAAATAGTAATCTGTTCTGTGTTCCATCAATGAATAAATTCTGCTTTAATATAATCTTTCTTGTCTTAATTTTTCTATTTCTTTAATTGTGTCAACCTATTTATAATAGCCAATTAAGGAGTCGTTTAGGTGAATTTTTTTAAACAAAACTAAAGCTTAAAATTTAGTTTATTCCGAACTTAAAAGAACTTTAGGTTTTGTAAAGAATTAACTTCCTGCAAGTTCGTAACTTGTACTTCGTCCTCCTTCTTCTTTTTGCATCAATATTCCTTTTTCTAACAAATCCTTAATATCTCGCAATGCAGTATCTGGTGAACATTTTGCGATTTTTGCCCACTTTGATGATTGCAATTTTCCATCAAATCCGTCTAAAAGTTTATTGAGCATTATTCTTTGACGTTCGTTTAGTGATGTAAATTCGTGATTTTTCCAAAATTCTGATTTTCGCAACACTTTCTGCAAAGTATTGTCTGTTTCTAATAATGCATTTTTTAAGCAATTTAGAAACCACGCTAACCATTCAGTAATGTCTCCACTGCTATATTGAACTTTTTGAAACATTGCATAATATTCTTTCCTTTCCTCCAATATTTGACTCGACATACTATAAAATCGTTCAGCACTATTTTCAGCACGGGAAAGTAGAAGATCAGAAATTGCTCTCGCTATTCTTCCATTTCCATCATCAAAAGGATGAATGATGATAAACCAAAAATGGGCAATTGCAGTTTTCAAAACTGGGTCTATTTTGTCTTCTTCATTGAACCAATTAAGAAATAAGACCATTTCAGATTTTATTGACTCAGGTGCAACAGCTTCGTAATGGATTTTTTCTTTACCCATTGCTCCAGAAACGATTTGCATTTCTCCAGTGCGATAACATCCTACTTCTATTTTATACATTCCACTATAACCAGTAGGGAATAAGGCTGCGTGCCAACCAAATAATCGTTCTGCTGTAAGCGGCATTCGATAGTTTTGGGTAGCGTCTATTAACACCTCTACAATCCCTTCCACATTTCTATTTGAAGGTATCAATCCTGCTGTTTCAATTCCTAAACGCCTGGCTATGGAAGAACGCACTTGATCATAATTGAGTAATTCACCTTCGATTTCTGAAGATTTTACTACATCAAGTGTGAGTGTGGTTAGTTTAGCTTCTGATTTTGTGGAAAATCCAAGCGCATTAATTATACCAGCTATTTTTCCCTGTAAGTTGCGAACTTCGCCAAATGCTGAATTTATTGAAATATGATTCCAAGTAAAATTTGTCCAGTCTTGGTATTGATAAATAAATTTCGCCACAAGTTTAAGATGCTATTGCGGCAAATATAGCGATTATTCTCCGCAAAAATGCGGAGAATATTAGTGTAAATCTACGCAGAATTTAATTTGAAAGAGGATAGAGACGATTTCCTGCTTGTTTATACCTTAATCTAATATTGAATTTACCAACTTGATTATCTCCCGAAAACCTCCTTTAATTTGCCCCAAAACTTCTTTTTAAGTTCGATGTCTTTGAAATAAACATCCATACTTTCGGCAAAAAAGATGGTTTTGTTTGCATGTTTGGCAATGTCATAACGATTTCTAGTGCCTGAATAGTTTTGCATAAAAGCCAAATTTTTCCCATTTCCGCCCATCAAAATCAAATATTCAAATTGGTAATGCTCAATTTTGGGTGGATGAGTAGCCAATACGTTTATAATTTCAAGTTCGTTAATTTCAATTTTCAAGGCTTCAAATATTTTCTCCAAAGCCTCTTGTACATGGGGCGGCACAGTTAGGAAACTCTGATAACCCACCATAATGATTACTTTCTTGGAAATCAATTGATTAGGTAATGTATTTGATGGCGTTTCAAAAGTTGGACTTGGCTTTATCACCAAAGGTTCAACTTTTGGTAAAGCTGGCTTTGCTATTTCAGAGTTTTGGGTGGCTACTTTTGGCAAAGGTTCATTAACAATTAATGGAGATTTAGTCTCAATTTTTGAGATTTCGATAGTTTCACTTTTATCTGAACTGTCCGAAACGCTCGATTCAATCAAATATATATCTTCATCGAGCAAAAAAGGCAAAAATGTCAAATCGTCTTCTTGCATTTCCATTAATTCAAATAGGGATTTAATTTTCTTTCATCGCCAATATTGGTGGATTGTCCATGGCCAGGATATACTGCATAATCATCTTCCAATGTGAAAAGTTTCGTTTCTATGCTTCTAATCAAGGTTTGGTGATTGCCACCTGGCAAATCGCTACGACCAATACTTCTAAAAAACAGCACATCGCCAGCAATTATAGTTTTTGAAATATGGTCTACA
>JBJXGB010000044.1:0-4663 GCA_046152935.1 Cytophagales bacterium | reverse complement strand
CAACTGCAAGGCGATTGGTATGCTTTCAATCCAAGTCCAGGTTTTTATAGGAGCATTGTTCCAGTAGGAAATTGGAGCAATGTCTCTACTTGGGAATTTTCACCTGACAATGGCAGTAGTTGGATAGCGCCATCTTTCTATCCTGGCCAATTAACCCAAGGAGACTTAGTGAGCATAAGTGGTGGAAATTCTGTGACTGCTGATGTTTCGCCTATGGCGGCTTTAGGGTCTGTCACAGTAGGTGGGACAGGGCTACTCGAACTTAGTAATTCGAATTTGACAATCAATGGACAAACTTTTGTTTATGGTAATTTATATAGAAGTTCACTTGGAAATGGAACTCAAGCTATATTCAAGGATAAATTTTCAAGTTTTAACAATTCAGGAGTTAAAGATCTTGACAACTTTGCCGTATATGAATTTCAAAATGGTTTAGAAATCAATGGCGGAGAATGGTGGTTTAATAATGCCAACGCTAAAGTAAAATTCAGCACTAACAACCAAACAATTAGTGGAATATCCGTAGGTGCTGGCAATAAATTTTGGACAAAAATTGAAATAGTAGGCCCAATTTCTGTTGAAAATCAAAATAATATATCAGAGTTTTATGGCTCCATTACTGGCGATAATGTGGCATCTACATATATTTTAGGTGCAGGCCTAACCATGCAATATGACCAACCACAAGAAATAATGGCTACTGGCAATTTTGTAGCCTCGCTTCCTGGTAGCATGGTAGAATATAGAGGTGCTGGAAGTCAACAAATTAAATCTACCCATTATGCTGATTTAAGATTTTCAAACAACAGTATTAAAATTATAGAAGGTGTTGTAGTAGCAGATAATTTGGAAAGCGATGGAGGAACTAGTACATCGATGGTATTTAGTTCATTGTCGCCATCGATTGTGTCTGTAACTGGCAATCTAAATATTCAGCCTGGAGATGGAATCGATATGAGTGGTGGAAGTTTGCCACATGAACTTTATCTGGATGGAGCAAGTAACGCTGTCACAAACTTCACAGCAGGGTTAGGTAAAGTATATTATAATGGAAATGTAAATCAAACCATCTTTTCAAAAAACTATTACGATTTGGAGGTTTCTGGGAGTTCGATTAAAACTTCACCTACAAGTGGTTTTGCAGTAAACCATTTCTTAAGTATGAATGGGGCTATTATTGATTTACCTAATGATGTTTTTTCAATAAATCCAAGTGCATCCATTATAGAAACAGTGCCTTTTGGAACAGGCAATATGATTAGGTGTGCCAACACTACGGCTATTGGTTTTTGTTTGGCACGGGTAGGAAGCAGTGCAGCGGATTTCAATAGCTTTACTTTTCCAATAGGCAATTCAGTAGGGTATAGCCCTGTCACCATTAATTCTTTGGCTGCAAGCAGTATAGGTGCAGGATCACTAATGCTTGTCAATCCATATAGTTTTATATCTGGTTCAAGCAACTATGTAAACAGAGGTTTTTTAGTTACCACTGTAGGGATTACAGGAGTTACGGATTTCCAACCTATATTCAACTATTCGGCAAGTGATACGGAAACAGGTAGTCCTTTTGAAGTTGTATTGCAGTATCCAACTACAGTTTCTAGTGCTCTTGCTTCAAGTTTTGTTGATATAGGCACTAAAACATTTGGAATTATTGGATTGGGCAATACAACTGTCAATGGCTATTGGATAGCACAAAGCTTGGCTTCCCAAACCATTTTAGGTTTTTCTCCATTTGCTCCACAATTTTTAGGGAATCCTACTATTGATTTGAGCAATGTAACGGCTACTTCGGGCTTAACGCCCATCACATTTGTTTCTTCAAACCCAGCAGTGGCAAGTGTGAGTGGAAATACTGTGACCATTTTAACCGAAGGCGTTACCACCATTACCGCTTTTCAAAACGGTGATGCCATTTATGGAGCTGCCACGCCAGTTTCACAAGTCTTAGTAGTAGTTCCAGATAAACCAATCGGAAACAGAGGTCTTTATTTTGATGGAGTCGATGATTACGTTTCTACAACTATTCCAAATTCTCTCAATGCAACATTAGAGGCTTGGATAAAGATAAAAGACCTGACCAGATTTTCAACTTTTGTATCAAACACGCCCAATGTAGGAGCATCTGGGTTGGCTTTGGAATACCGAGGAGATGGTAAACTTTATATGCGAATTGGAGCTGATGGGGGAAGTGGAAATGGAGGTTTTGGCACAATATTGTTGCCTTCTGCAAATTCAATAGAGGCAAACAAATGGTATCATGTTTCAGGCACTTACAATGGGTCTGTTGCCAACATCTATATAAATGGGGTTTTAGAAAATACAACAGCAAGCCCTCATGTTTTAAATTCACCCTCTACATATTGGATAGGGAGTTTGCAGCCTGGAGCTTCATATAATTGCTTTGGTCAAATTGACGAAGTTCGTATTTTCAATTCGGCAAGAACACCAGCTGAAATTCAATTAGACATGGCTACTACTACCCCAAACGGAGCTTTGGGTTATTGGAATTTTGAAGAAACTACAGGAAATATTGTGTCTGATATTTCTGGAAATGGATATAATGGCGTACTAAACAATGGTATACTTAGAGCAATTCGTGTTAAAGACAATACCGATAACGGGGGCGCAGGCTTAGGCTCGCTTCGTCAAGCCATTAATGATGCTAATACAGATACAGATATCGATTATATTGATTTTAGTATTCAGCAAACAGATGCAACACTAACAGGTGTACGAACTATATCTCAATCGAGTTCACTTACTCCAATAAATAATCCTGTTTATATTGATGGTTATTCTGCTTATGGCTCCAGCGTAAACACAAATCCTTTTTCAGGTGGAACAAATGCGCAAATAAGGGTTCAAGTTTTGGGTATATATACACCTGGTCATAAAACAATGCAATTATTTGCTTCAAATAGTACCATCAGGGGACTTTCGATTTGTAGTGGAAGCGTTAGTTTAGAAGTACTCGGCAATAACAATCATATAGCTGGAAATTTTGTAGGGCTTCATCCTGATGGTGTCACTACAGTACCAGTAGAAAATTATAGCATATTTATTGGTGGAACGGGTAACACCATTGGAACAAAACCCAATCCAACAACCTTTGAAGATTTAAATGTGTCGTCAATAGGTAGATTTAAGAATTTTGTAGTAGGATCAACAGGGACCGCTATCAGAAATAATTATATAAACACAAATGCATCGGGAATCCAATTAACTTGGCCTGGGCACGGTGTTTTGTTGGAAGGAACGAGTAATAATTTAATAATTGAAAATAATGTCTTTGGAAGTGGTGGTGTATCATTCTTTAATACACCTTCTTCTAGTGTTACAATTATTGGTAATTTAATTGGGATAGGTGCAGATGGAATAACACCTTTGCCATTTGCAGGGTCTTCAATACTAATGGGCAACGCAAGTACAAATACTTTAATTAAATCCAATACGATTGCTAATGCCGATGTAGGTGTTGATATAGGTAATACGTTCATAGGCACAATTATTTCTCAAAATAAAATTTTTGGAAATACAACTGCTGGAATCCGTTTAAATGCAACTGGTAACAATAACAAAGTAGCCCCCATCATTACGAATGCCAATGTCCTTCAAATTTCTGGTACTTGTGCTGCAGGAGATATTATTGAGGTTTTCAACGATACACCTGCATTTGGAGCTACCAACCAAGGCAGAACAATCTTAGGTGTTGCCACAACTACGGGTACTACTTGGAGTTTTGATGGCTCATTCACAGTTGGTGATCGAATTACTGCTACAGCTACTGACAATATCAACGGAACTTCTCCATTTTCCGTGGCTTCTTTGGTAGCACCACCTGGAGAGGTTTTAGCTTTTGATGGCGTTGATGATTTTATTTCTTTGCCTATAACCATTCCTTTGCCTTCTGGGAATTCAGACTATACAATTCAAGCATATATTAAACCTTCTTCACTGGGTGATTATGGAATTGTAGGTTGGGGAGATTATTCTCCTTCAAATAGTACTAACGCTATCCGAACTTACAATGATGGTGGATTAGGGATATTGCATTATTGGTATGGAAACGATATTTTGGTGTTTAGCAGTGAAATTGCGGCATTCTCGATCAATTTATTGGATGGAGCTTGGCATAACGTAGCTGCTACGTTTGATGGTAGCAAGCGGACGATTTATGTGGATGGCATTGCCATTAAGTGGGATTATCCAACGGGTTTAAATGTGACCAACACCTCCAACGCTACTATTGGCGTTACAAATAGCACAGAGTATTTCAAAGGACAGATGGATGCAGTCCGAATTTGGAATAGAGCCTTGTGCCAAACAGAAATAAATGGCAGCCTAAATGCAGAAAACCCATCTTTTACTGAAGGCTTAGTAGCTCAGTATAATTTTAACCAAGGCAATGCAGCTGGGCTTAATACCAGTATTTCAACAGTATCAGATGCCAGCGGTAATGGAAATACAGGCACACTCTTTAATTTTGCATTAACAGGTGCAACATCCAATTTCATTCAAGCTGGTGCAGGAGGTTTGGTAAATGGTAGCACAGTTACTTCCACATTGTGTACACCAGAAAAACCATTGAGCAACAGAGGAATTTATTTGGAGGGAAATTCTATTGCAGGAAGTAATTTGGTTACTACCAATGTACCTACAA
>JBJXGB010000018.1:0-21025 GCA_046152935.1 Cytophagales bacterium | reverse complement strand
CTGTAAGCGTTACTGTCGATTTACAAACTGTATTATTAACAGCAGAAGACACAATTCGTACTGATGGATTGGGCAACACTTTGATAAAATTGCTTTTTACTTTTGCAGTGCCATTGCCCATTGCATTAGATGCTTGAAAAGATACATCGTAGCTGCCGGGTATTGTAAGATTGAAAGTAGGTGAAGCTACAGTAGATGTGTATTTTATGGCCGTATTTTCTCTATTGGTCACTTGCCATTTCCAAGCAGTAGGATAGTTTGTCGAATTATCGGACAGCACTACCATATTGCCTCCGCACAACGTAGCTGGATTGACATTAAAATCTGTCACTGGCACGGCACTGCCAATGTTTGATACTATTTTTACATTATCCAAATAAAGAGCATTGCCCCAACCAGAAATATTCTTAAATACCAAACTGACACTCGATTTTCCATTTAATGCCGACAGAGGAATTTGTTCACTTCGCCATTGGTTGTCTTTAGGATCAAAAAAACCAGTATCAGCTATCGTAGTAGTTTGCAATAAACTTCCGCCTTTTCTCCATATTTCTACAAAATCGCTGCCACAGCCATTGGTGTAGCCTATAGCTAATGTATCTGCAAAGGTATCAACACCATCTTTATACATCGAGTAGGCAATATCGAAGCTCAAATAGGCATTTTGATTGGCTTGAAAATCAATAGCTGGCGAGATAAACGAATCTGTAGTGCCGCTTAGATCGGTACTATCGCCATAATTATCAATAAAATACAAGGCATTGCCTTGGCTTAGGCCAAAAGCATTGATGTTTTCAATTGAATACCAATAGGTTGAATCGTAATTTGGATTCACATTATTCCAATTATCGAGCCAAATATTATTTTCAAAATCTTCTGTAAAGGGCAAACTCAAAGTAGCTTCTGTGGAGATATTTATGAAATTTTGTTTGGTTAAAGATGCTAATCCAGCAGCGTTTTTTACTTCCAGTTTTACATCATATAGCCCATTATCGCTAAATTTTAAACTAAAATTTTGAGAAGTGGATGTAAATACTGTAAATCCATCTTGTGAAATTGTCCACAGCCAAGCACTTGGGTTTACCAAACTTTTGTCAATAAAATCGATAATACTGCCTTCGCAGCCCCCAAACGTGGAGGCTGTAAAATCGGCTTTGGGTTTGTTTGCCAATTCAAATACTTTAGAAACCAGCAATTCTTTGCGTCTAGGGCTATTGGTAAGCACCGTATTTATTCTACTTATTTGATTTGCTGTAAGAATATTCATGCAATTGTCATCTGAATAATCCATGTAGTTTTCAATCATCGCCCTAGTGCCCGTTACACAACTTTTTGGGTTTGACGGACAGCCATAAAAGGCATCGGTTGTTTGCGGAGTATCGTTGCAATAATCTGTGCCTTTGCATTTGGTGACATCGCCCCAAATATGGCGTAAACCCAAGAAATGACCTATTTCATGCGTAGCAGTTCTGCCCAAATTGTAAGGTGAAACCACATTGCCCACCCTTCCAAAATTTTGAAAACTAATAACCACACCATCTGTGTTTGCCAAACCTTCATTGTTTTGCAGGCCACTCAATTGCGACAAACTAGGAAACTGGGCATAGCCCAAAGTGCCATCCATGTCGCCACCAAACCTTACTGTCCACATATTCAAATACCGAGTAGGGTCGAAAATGGTAGAAGGCTTCAAAGCCTCTTCAATATCAGCTTCTTGATAGCTTTTCAAATTTCTACTTACTCTGTTTATGCCTGGCTCTGCCAAAATACTGCCATCTGGCTTTACCAAAGCCTTTACAAATTTTACAAACAAGGCAGCACCAGCACTGTTGGTATTGTGTCCTTTTGTGCCTATTTTTTTGTTGTAATCTTCATTTAAAACATCGATCTGCGAATACACTTGGGCTGTGGTAATATTTGCACCCGTACCCAAAGCTTCATTGTTATGCACCACATGCACGATGAAAGGTATGGTAATGGTATCAGTTCCTGTTCGGAAATTGGCTTTCGATTTTTGAATTGCAGCTAATTTTGTTTCAAATTCCTCTTGCGAATCCATTTTATACTTGACGTGCAACAGGCTGTCAATCAACATGGTATGGCATTTTCTTTGCGGTGCAATAGTTGCAGTTTGGGAATGATAAATATTCACCGTTCGAGACTTATGTATGGGAATACTTTTGCGTTGGGCAGTAGCAATAAATGCTACCACTATGAGGCTAAGGCTTAGGATGTATTTCAAAATAGTTTTTTTTCTAAATTAAACACATTGAATACTAAAAAAGAATGGATGCGTGTAAAGCTAACAGAAAGATAATATGGAATAAAGCCATGATAAACCTTGCCTAATAAGATTTGTAATATTCTTGGGCTGCAGATTGCCAAACTGAAAAATTCAATATTCAGCTACAAATTTAAAAATATCTCTCACTACTAGGAAGCGTGATTTTGAGATAAATTAGTCAATATTTATCGTGTGTTAGCAGATTATGGTTTTAAGGCTACTGATTTTACATACCCAAATTAGTAAAATCTATCTCTGTATTAGCAAATCTCTGAGTTTCAATAGGCTTTATTGCATCCAATTTTGCCTTGCGAACTTGTAAATATCGAATCTGCCTATACATTTGCTATAAAATTGAGCGTTAACCTTGCTATTGAAGCAAAATTTATTTGACAAATATGCCTTTAAATACCAATCCCAGCCTTGACGAAGCCATTTTGTATGTTATTCAGAAAGATAGGGCTTTGGTAAATAAATCGCCTTTGGTGATAGATATGGGAATCATCAATGATGAAACCAGCGATGAAAAAACAAAATTGGCAGCTTTTGAGAGGCTTATTGCTTATTTATCGCATCTACCCACGTGGGATGAAGAACTCATTACTTATCTAGGCAATAGATTTATGTACTTGAAGCTACGAAAAAATGCTTCTTAGTTAATTCAGATCTGCATTAAACAAACAAAGCCTAGCATTCAAAAATACCAGGCTTTGTTTCATTTGTTGTTACGAATACTATTCTTCAATACCATCTTTATCATTGTCATCTACCTTTCCCGCCTTTCTCTTTCCCAAGCGTTTTTGCTTGATTTGCTCATATTTTGTCAATTGATCGGGCGTTAAAAACGCTTTCACTTTCGCATCAAACGCATCCATATTGGTTTTGAATTGTGTTTTCATTTCTTTTCTCTCTCCTGGCGTAGTCGAACCCTTCATTTTATCTTTCAAAGCCTTGTTTGCCGATATTCTTGCCAAAGCAGCTGCTTCCCAATCTGCTTTTTGCTGCGTATTGAGACCTAGCTTTTTTTCTGCCGAGTCAGCCCCTTTTTTAGCCCTTTCCTCGGGAGTCATATTGCTGGCAGCCGCCTTTTTTGCAGCTTTATCTGGTTTAGAGGTGGCATTTTGGGCAGATATTAGCCCAGATTGCGAAACAATCAATGCGAGAATTACAAACGCTTTTTTCATTGGTAGATTTTTTATTTTTTATGGTTTGATTGAAAGAAACGAATTTGGTTTAACCAGAGCTATAAATAATGCACAATAGTGAAGATTAAATATGATTTTTCGTAAAGAATTTTCAATTGAATGCCATCCGTATTCAAAATTCTGCACCACCTTTCTTTTGGTATATCGAAAACCCGATCAAACTTGCAAGCTGAAAAGCCACAATCAATTTAGCCCAATACAGCTTTCGCCTTCTCAATCACCTTGTCGATGCCGTTCAAATCTTTTCCACCTGCCGTGGCAAAAAATGGCTGTCCGCCACCGCCACCTTGCACTTCTTTGGCCAATTCACGCACAATATTAGAAGCATTCAATCCTTTGTCTTTCAATAAGTTATCAGCAATCATTACCGCAATGTGTGGCTTCTCGTCAATGGCCGCCACCAATACGCAAAACAAATTTTCCACTTGGTTTTTTAACTCAAAAGCCAAAGTTTTAACTGCTTCGGCACTTGAAATATCTACTTTTACAATAATTGTGTTGATGTCATTTACTACTACAATTTGCTGCAAAAGCTCTTTTTTAACGGTTTGAATTTTATCGGCTTCGTACTTTTCCAAAGCCTTTTGAAGGGCTTGTTTTTCATCCAAAAAGGCTTCTACAGCTTTAATCAAATCTTTTGGATTTTTCAATAAATTAGCCACTTCATCACCTATTTTCAATTTTTCGTTCACAAACTGCTCTGCTTTGGCAGCCGTTACAGCTTCGATTCTACGAACTCCCGCTGCTACCGAACTTTCCGACACTATTTTAAAATAACCGATATTTCCTGTAGATGCCACGTGTGTTCCACCACATAGCTCGACCGAATAAGTAGAATCGTAGGTGATAACGCGTACAAAATCACCGTATTTCTCCCCAAACAAGGCAGTAGCACCATATCCCAATGCCTTTTGGATCGGAACATTTCTTTTTTCATCCAACAAGATATTCTCCCTTATTTTCTTGTTTACAATTTGTTCTACTTTGGCTATTTCTTCATCTGTAAGTTTTGAAAAATGAGCAAAATCAAATCGAAGCAAATCTGTATTTACCAACGAGCCTTTTTGCTGTACATGGTTGCCAAGCACACCTCTAAGAGCAGATTGCAAAAGATGGGTAGCTGTGTGGTTGTTGGTCGTAAAATTTCTGTTTTCCGAATTGATGGAAGCTACAACTTCTATCTGACCAGAAAGTGACGCCAAAATACCTTCCAAATCGTCATTGGTAAGATGCACCGCAAGATCGTTTTCCTTTTTTGTGTTTATAATGGAAATGGAAACTGGCGTGTTGCGAAAAGCTAAGGTACCAGTATCGCCTACTTGACCACCACTTTCGGCATAAAAAGGGGTTTTATCAAGCACAATTTGATATTGAATTTGATCTTTGGTGGTAATTTTTCTGTATTTACTGATTTTTGATTCGCATTCAAATTCGTCATATCCCACAAATCCTTCGTGAGCTTCTGCACTACTCGAATGCTTTGTTTCAAGCCAATCTGATTTTTCTGAAGCAGCCGCATTTTTTGAACGTGCCTTTTGGGCTTCCATTTCTTTGTGAAAACCTGCTTCATCAATTGAAAACCCATTTTCTCGCGCAATAAGAGAAGATAAATCCAATGGGAAGCCAAAAGTATCATACAATTCAAAAACAATATTCCCTTCAATTAATTTTGAACTTTGAACTTTGAATTTGGAATCCAAAAGTCGAATTCCATTTTCCAAAGTCCTTAAAAAAGAAGTTTCTTCTTCTCTTATCACATTGGCGATAAATACTTCTTGTGCCTTCAACTCTGTAAAAATATCGAGCGTCTCTGCCAAAATGGGCACTAATTTGTAGATAAAAGGCTCTTTAAAGTCTAAAAATGTATAGCCATAACGAACTGCTCTTCTCAAAATTCTGCGAATAACATATCCAGCTTTTGCATTGGCTGGCAATTGTCCATCGGCAATGGCAAATGATACTGCACGCAAATGATCGGAAATGACCCGCATAGCAATATCTCGTTTTACACCTTCATCGTCCAGTTTTTCTTTTGGAATATCGCCTTGTGTGTACTTAAAACCAGATTGTCTCTCCAATTCTTGAATCAAAGGCTGAAAAATATCGGTATCATAATTAGAAGATTTTCTTTGAATTACGCGTACCAATCGTTCAAAACCCATGCCAGTATCCACATGCTTGTCGGGCAATAATTCTAGCGATCCATCGGCCTTGCGATTGAATTGCATGAATACATTGTTCCAAATTTCGATCACCTGAGGGTCGTCATTATTCACCCTTTCAGCCCCAGAAACTTTATCTATTTCGCTTTGTGGACGAATATCAATATGAATCTCTGAACAAGGACCACATGGCCCTTGATCGCCCATTTCCCAAAAATTATCTTTTTTATTCCCACGCAAAATGTGTGATTTATCAACCAGATTTGCCCAAATGTCGTAGGCTTCTTGGTCAAATTCCAAGCCTTCTTTGGCATCGCCTTCAAAAACGGTCACATACAATTTATCTTTAGGTAATTTGTACACTTCTGTCAATAATTCCCAAGCCCACTCTATGGCCTCCTTCTTAAAATAATCGCCAAACGACCAATTTCCAAGCATTTCAAACATGGTATGGTGGTAAGTATCATGTCCGACATCCTCTAGGTCGTTATGCTTTCCGGTCACACGAAGACACTTTTGAGTATCTGCTATTCTTCTTGATTTAGGTGTTCCATTCCCTAGAAAAAAATCCTTAAATTGGTTCATGCCCGCATTGGTAAACATCAATGTTGGATCGTTTTTCAAGACCAAAGGAGCAGAATTTACGATCAGATGTTGTTTTGATTGAAAAAAATCTAAAAACTGTTGGCGTATTTGTTTAGAAGAAGTCACTTTTAAATGATTATTTGTATTTATAATTGCTTTACTCACCTGCAAAGTAAATAAAACTTGTCCGATTCATAGCTGTAAATTCACCTAGTTTTGAATTGAAGAATAAAAGTTTAATTTTGCTTTACGTAAATGAACAGATTTTATGGAAACTCTAGCTAAATCAAAGCAAAAAATTTATCTAAGAAAAGCGGGAATGCCAGATGGAACAGCAGTAAGCCTTGAACAATTTTTGAGATGGGAACCCCAAACTCCAAGTTTTAAATATGAATGGAATGAAGGTAAAGTCATCAAAATTCATCGCAAAATGGATCCCAAACAAAATCTTATTTACAGCAATTTACTAGAGGCCTTTGATGTAACTACGCTAGGTTTGAAAAAAGCAAGATTAATTACCGAAGTTGAGGTGGTAATGAATCAAAGCTTTAGGAGACCTGATATTGCACTTTTCACTAAAGAACAATTGATAAAAGCAGGAAATAATGAAGTTGTAATGCCTGAATTTATGATTGAAGTGATCTCAAAATCAGACAATTACCCTAACACCTTGGAAAAAACCAAACAATATTTTGATAACGGAGCAAGACTTGTTTGGCATATTCTTCCTTCTCTTAAATTAGTAAAAGTTTTTACTTCAATAAAAAATGATATTACCTGTTCCGAAAACGATTTAATACCAGCAAATCCAGTAATTAATGATCTGAATATTACTGTAAATCAATTATTTAAAGATTACAACTAGTGGCAAGAATAAAATATTACTACGACACCGAGACTTGCAGATACGAACGTGTAGTTACGACTAAATCAGATTTTTTCATCAACATCATCGGTTTTATGCTGGTGAGCATGGTTTTTACGGGTCTCTTTTTTCTGCTTTATCTTAAATTTTTCGACTCACCTAAGGAAGTATTGCTCAAAAAAGAAAATGAAGAACTAAAATCGAACTACGAAACGATTAACAATAGCTTGGCAGAAATAGACAATGTAGTACACTCTTTGAGAGACCGAGACGACAATATTTATCGGGTAATATTCGAAACCAAGCCTTTGCCAGAAACGGTAAGAAATGCCGGTTCAGGAGGAGTAGACAAGTACAAGGAAATTTTAAATTTAGAGTTTGATAAAAATAAATTCATCACCAAAACTTACGAACATATCGATCAATTGAAAAAGGAATTATATGTGCAAAGTAAATCGTATGATGAATTGGCAATATTAGCTCGCAAAAAAGAAGAAATGCTTTCTTCAATACCTGCTATACAACCCATCAGCAACAAAAATCTAAAATCATTGGCTTCTGGTTATGGAATGAGAATACACCCTATTTATAAAGTAAGAAAATTTCATACTGGCATTGATTTTGCAGCAGTGAGGGGAACACCAATATATGCCACTGGCGATGGCATTGCTTATATTCCACACAGAAATGACGGCTACGGCAATTTAGTTGAAGTGCATCATGGCTTTGGATTTGTGAGTAGGTATGCCCATTGCGATATCATAAAAATCAAAAATGGGCAAAAGATAAAACGTGGGGAAGTTTTGGGCTACGTTGGTAGCACTGGCACAGCTACATCGCCACATTTGCACTACGAAGTGATAAGAAATAGCAATTTTGCAAATCCTATTCACTATTTTTTCAACGATCTCACACCAGCAGAGTATGAAAAATTGCTAGAAATAGCCTCGGTTGAAAACCAAAGTTTGGGGTAGTTAGATCGATTTAGAAATCTGTGTTTCTCAGCCCCGTAAATTGATTTGGCCATGTTTAGTAACGACCCTAAACATGGCCAAATACTATTGCAATTTTCTCTCCAACAGCCAATTTCCCATGCAGACCTTATTGCCGCTCAATGACGACTTTTTCGTAAAATAGATGCGAGTTTACCTCAATTTGCAGGTAATAAATGCCATTTGGCAAGCCAGATGTGTTTATTTGCCCGCTAGCCGCATTTTTTTCATTTTGATATGTAAGCAAAATTCTTCCAAAAATATCTACCAAATCTATTTTCAAGTTCGATCTTGATTCAATATTTAGATAGCTGCTGGCAGGATTTGGGTAGATATTAAATGGTTTTGGAGCGAAATATTTGGTATTTAGCCCTACAATAGTATTGGGAGGAGGAATAATAATGGGACCATCAATGGTTGTTGGGGGCGGAATGTCGGGATTTACTTTCTTGGGACTTACATTTTGATAGATCGATAAACCACCTGCTTTTGTGCCAATTACCAAATCTGGCAATGTATCGTTGTTGAAATCGGCAATGGCAAAAGACGAACCACTACCTAAATTTGTGGGTTGCACAGTATTATTTTTTCTATCAAAAACAATCGATTTTTTCACTTCAAACTTTGTATCGTACAGAGAAGAAAGCTTGTAAATGGCCATCTCGCCCGAGTTATCGGTAGTATAAATATCGAGCGAATCGCCCGATTTTAGGTAGGTGATGGCCTTCACTGCCTGCTTTGTGTAATTAAAATCAGATGTATTTAGGAAATTATCTAGCTCGAATGTGAAATTTGGAATCCCATTTACAAATGTGTTTTTGTAAAGCTGAATGGTGGCATCTTTGGTTCCAAATAGCAATTTTAGCTCATTTTTGTACTTGAAAATATGTACATAATCAGATTTTGTGAAGCTGTCAAAAATCTGGTTATTGACAGGTGGCAATCGAAAAGCAGTAATATTCAAAGGCTGAATATCCTGTTTATCAAAAGCCAGAGGTTGTGTTGAAAGATTTTTGTTGGCAATAAAGTATATTTTGCCACTTCCGTCAAAATCTGTGGCCATAAAATACAAATCAAACGAATCGTTTTCATCTACTTGGGCAAATCCTATTCTTAAATTGTATAGTAAAAGTGTTGAAAAATTCAGATAATCGTCAGTTTCAAACACAAATTGAGCTGAATCTTTGCTGCCTACATTTTTATATAAATAAATGCTGCTTACAACTTCATTGTTTTTTAAAAGCCCTTTATTCGCGACAAGCAAATCTATATCTCCATCATTATCAATATCTTGCAACACAGGAAAAGTATTTTCTCCAAAATCTAGCATATCTTTTTGCAGGAAATTTTTACCTACGAATGAGTAATTGGGCAATGCATTAGTACCAATATTTTTATAATACCACAAAGAATTTTGAAAATCGGTAAGGTCATCATCATTATCAAAAATATTGGGTGTAGCCAACAAATCGTTGACATTGTCGCCATCTACATCTTCAAAAAAAGTAACTGGAAATTTATGAATATTAATTGGGTAACTGCTTGGAAACGAAGACCCTACCGAAGTGACGTTGGCATCTGAATTTGTACCAACATTATACAGCACATTCAAATTGCCACACTCTACATCGCCCATCAAAATATCTTTTATATCATCGCCATCTGCATCAAAAATATTGATTGAAATACCATTGTGTAGCAATCTTGCTTTGTCGTTGCTACCACCATAGCCCAAACACTTTTGGTTTAGGTTTACCATTTTGCTGCAATTGCCATTCCCAATATTCATTTTACCATAGCAGGCAGTATATTTTTCAAAAACAAGGTGGTTGAAATCGTCAAAAACTTCTTTGCTTCTGTTTATATGATATGCAAGACCACTCGATCCCAATGCTTCATACGAGACAATATCTATGTCGCCATCATTGTCGATATCTGAAATCGATGGATAATCTGAAGAACTGCACTCAATTTCGATCATGCCACTTCCTAATATTGAAGAAGCAAGTTGATCGGTGACCAACTCCCAAGAAAGATTATTGGCAGTGCCTGTATTTTTGTACAGTCCGATATTAGTAGGAAACAATCCAGAGGTGAAAATGTCTTTTTTACCATCGCCATCGAAATCGACCATTTTCATCCAACTCCGAATCTTGGGAAAATACAGTTCGTAGGCAGGAGAATGCACATATTTTCCATCTTTTAGCAGAAAAGTCGTTAATTTTTCAGATGTTTTATCAAAAATAATGAGGTCTGGTATGTTATCGTTGTCTAAATCGCACGTACTGATCAGTGCAGAATTGACGCCCCCAGCCCAGGCATTTTCCAAATTACGACCATCGACACTGACCGGAATATTGGTAATAGGCAAAAAAATGTCTGTCTGTCCATAGGCAACAAACGCACCAAAAAAATAAATGATAAAACTTTTAAGCCACCGCAACTGCGTTTTTGTAAAGTTCGTATGTCGAAGCAATTCCATCAATAAGTTCAATTTTATATTTCCAACCAAGATTTGCAAGTTTATCCACATCCATCAACTTTCTGGGTGTGCCATCTGGCTTAGAAGTATTGAAAACCAAATCGCCTTCAAAACCTACTATTTGTTTTATTAATGTAGCCAACTCCTTAATAGTAACATCTATTCCTGTACCAATATTTATCAAGGTAGGCTCGTTGTAGTTTTCCATCAAAAAGACACAAGCTTCCGCAAGATCATCTACATGCAGGAATTCTCTTCTAGGCATTCCAGAACCCCAAATTTCAACATTAGCTTGCTTGGAAATTTTAGCTTCGTGAAATTTTCTGATCAATGCAGGAAGCACGTGCGAAGTAGTCAGATTGTAATTGTCGTTTGGCCCAAAAAGATTGGTAGGCATGGCTGAAATAAAATTGCATCCATATTGTGTGCGATACGCTTCGCACATTTTTATCCCTGCAATTTTGGCAATAGCATACGGTTCGTTGGTGTATTCGAGCACGCCAGTAAGTAAATAATCTTCTTTGAGAGGCTGTGGGGCAAGCTTTGGATAAATGCAAGACGAACCAAGGAAAAGTAACTTTTTTACACCATTCACATAGGCTTGATGAATGACATTGCTTTGAATCATCAAATTTTGGTAGATAAAATCGGCTCTAAAAGTATTATTAGCCACAATACCACCTACTTTTGCTGCCGCTAAAATCACATAATCGGGTTTTTCGGTTTCAAAAAAAGATGCCACCTCTGTTTGAATCGTCAAGTCGAGCTGTGAAGAAGTTCTAAAAACGAAATTGTCAAATCCTTGTGTTTTGAGGTGCCTAATGATCGCAGAACCCACCATGCCGCGATGTCCTGCTACGTAAATTTTTGCTTCTTTTTCCATTGTGTTCAAACAAAAAAATGCAGCTTTCGACTGCATTTTTACATTTTATTCTTTATAATTTTTGATTTTATGTCCGCCTTTTGCCAAATATTTATCACGTTCAAAAAGTGCAAGATCGGCTTCTACCATTTCTTTTACAAGCATAGGTAGATCGTATTTTGGCTTCCAACCAAGCTTCGTATTTGATTTTGTAGGGTCGCCAATTAACAATTCTACCTCTGTGGGGCGGAAATATTGGTGATCGATAGCCACTACTTCGCTGCCAATAGCCACTTGATAAAGTGGATTTGCGCATTTTTTTACAAATCCTTTTTCATCTATCCCTTCACCTTTAAATTCGATTTCTATTCCACATTCTGCAAAAGCCATTCTCACAAATTCCCTTACTCGGGTAGTGACACCCGTGGCAATTACAAAATCTTCGGGTTTCTCTTGTTGCAAAATACGCCACATGGCCTCTACGTAGTCTTTGGCATGGCCCCAATCTCTCTCTGCATTTAAGTTGCCTAAATATAATTTTTCTTGGAGATTTAAGGCTATTCTTGCCACTGCACGGGTTATTTTTCTGGTCACGAATGTCTCGCCTCGTAATGGCGATTCGTGATTGAAAAGTATGCCATTGCAAGCAAACATATTGTAAGCTTCGCGGTAATTTACGGTAATCCAATAGGCATACATTTTAGCCACCGCATAAGGCGATCGTGGGTAAAATGGTGTTTTTTCAGATTGTGGCACTTCTTGTACCAATCCGTACAATTCAGAAGTAGAAGCTTGGTAAATTCTCGTTTTTTCAGTCAAACCCAATATTCTTACCGCCTCTAGTATTCTCAAAGTGCCAATTCCATCTACATTTGCCACATATTCAGGTTCGTCAAAGCTCACTTTTACATGGCTCATAGCTCCAAGATTGTATATTTCATCTGGCTGCACTTCTTGTATTATTCTGATAATATTGGTAGAATCAGATAAATCTCCAAAATGAAGTTTGAATTTTACATCCTTTTCATGCAAATCTTGGTAGATATGATCGATACGATCAGTGTTAAAAAGCGATGTACGCCTTTTTATGCCATGGACATGGTAACCTTTTTCTAATAACAAATCGGCCAAATAAGCCCCATCTTGTCCGGTGATGCCCGTAATTAATGCTACTTTCACTGTTTTATGATTTAATAATTAATAATGCCAAACTAACACATATTGTAGAATGACGATAATGCAAAGGCAATATTGCAAAAGCTGCAAAATAGCCAAACAACGTGTCTAAACCAACTCCAATTCTTCCATTTTGAAAGATTTTCTTGGTTTTAGGCCTAGCAAATTAAACATGGCTTTGTCCTCGATAGTACCTGGGTTGGGCGTTGTTAACAATTTATCGCCAGAGAAAATCGAGTTGGCTCCTGCCAAAAAGCACAAAGCCTGTTCTTCGGTAGTCATACGCACTCTCCCTGCCGAAAGGCGCACCATCGCTCTTGGCATCAAAATTCTAGCGGTAGCAATCATCCGCACCATTTCCCAAACCGATACTTTTTCTTGGTTTTCTAAAGGCGTGCCTTCTACTGGCACCAAAGCGTTAACTGGCACAGATTCAGGATGTTGTGGCAAAGTTGCCAAAGTATGCAACATGCTTATTCTGTCATTTTCTGTTTCGCCCATACCGATAATACCGCCTGAACAAACAGAAATGCCTGATTTACGCACATTTTCCAATGTATCAATTCTATCACTATATTTTCTTGTCGTAATAATTTGGTCGTAATGATCGGCACTGGTATCCAAATTGTGATTGTAGGCATATAAACCTGCATTTTTTAGTTTTTCGGCTTGTTCAGGAGTAAGCATTCCTAAGGTAGCGCATACTTCCATGCCCATTTCATTTACACCTTTCACCATTTCGAGCACATTGTCGAAATCGCGGTTATCGCGTATTTCTCTCCAAGCTGCTCCCATGCAAAACCTTGTACTTCCCGCTTCTTTGGCTTCTTTTGCATTGTTCAATACTTCATCAACAGCCATTAATTTCTGTGCCTTTACATCGGTATGGTACCTAGCGGCTTGTGGACAATACGAACAATCTTCTGGACATCCGCCCGTCTTTACTGATAACAAAGTACAAACTTGCACTTCGCCAGTTTCGTTGTATTGTCGGTGAATTGTAGCTGCATCGTACATCAATTCCAATACAGGTCGGTTGAATATTTCTGTAATTTCTGAAATGGTCCAGTCGTTCTTTATCATTATGTTTCTTTAATCAATAATTGCAAATATAAATAATTATGCCAAATAACTAAAAAGGTGCTTATGCTGCCATAAACACCTTTTTAGTTATTAAATAAGCTTTTCTTAGGCTAATATTCTGATCGGATCTTCTAACAGTCCTTTTAAAGTAACTAAGAATTGTGAACCAATAGCTCCATCTACTACCCTGTGGTCTAAAGATAAAGTCACCTTCATGGTGTTGCCAATTACGATTTCGCCATTTTTTACGATTGGTTTTTGAATAATGGCTCCTACTGATAAAATGGCTACATCTGGCTGATTGATGATCGAAGTGAATTCTTCAATTCCAAACATTCCTAAGTTTGAGATGGTAAATGTATTTCCAGCCCAATCATTTGGCTGCAATTTGCCTTCTTTTGCTTTTTTACCCAAGTCTTTTACTTCGGCAGATATTTGAGTCAAAGATTTATTGTCTGCAAATCTGACAACAGGCACCAACAAACCTTCTTCAACTGCCACAGCTACTCCAATATGAATATGGTGATTGTATCGGATTTTATCGCCCAACCAAGAGCCATTCACTTTCGGATTTTTGCGAATAGCAGCTGCTACTGCCTTGATTACCATATCGTTGAACGAAATTTTGGCTTCTGCCCATTCGTTCATGCTTTTGCGATTTTCCACTGCTTTGTCCATGTTAATTTCCATGGTTAAGCTGAAATGTGGAGCGGTGAATAGACTTTCTCCCAGTCGTTTGGCAATCACCTTGCGCATGGACGAAACGGGTACTTCATCAAAACTTTCTACACCTACTGCTGCAGCCGAGATGGTAGATTTTGAAGTTTCTTTTGAAGGAGCGGATGTGGCATTTGATGCTGAAGGTTTAAATCCTTCTATATCTTTTTTTACAATTCTGCCACCTTCAGCCGAACCATGAACCAATTTAAGGTCGATTCCTTTATCAGCAGCTATTTTTTTGGCCAATGGAGAAGCTTTTACTCTTTCATCGCCTGAAGTAACAGTAGCAGCAGGAGTACTTACAGAAACAGGTGTTTTTACCTCTGCAGCACTAGAAGAAATAGGAGCTTGAGTTGCTCCATTGCTATTAATTAAGGCTTGAAAATCAGCACCTGGCTCACCGATGATGGCTAAAATGCCATCAACAACCACGGCTTCTTTTGCATTTGCACCTATATATAAAAGTGTTCCAGATTCATAAGATTCTACTTCCATGGTAGCTTTGTCAGAATCAACTTCTGCTAAAAGCTCGCCTGATTTCACAGCATCGCCTACTTTTTTGTGCCATGCTGCAATTACGCCCTCTGTCATGGTATCGCTCAATTTAGGCATACGCATAATTTTGGCCTTTATATCCGAAGTGTCGACAGCAGTTGTAGATTTTGCGGCCTTAGTTGGGGCTGCAGCTACCACTGGATTAGTATCAGCAGGTTTTGCACCGCCATTCAATAATCCAGAAATATCTTCGCCAGGTTTGCCAACTATAGCCAAAATTCCATCTACCGCCACAGCTTCTTTGGCATTTGCACCCAAATAAAGGACTGTGCCAGTAGCATAAGCCTCGACTTCCATAGTTGCTTTGTCAGAATCTACTTCTGCCAAAAGCTCGCCTTCTTTTACTGAATCACCTACTTTCTTATGCCAAACGGCTATTACGCCCTCTGTCATCGTGTCGCTCAACTTGGGCATTCTTAAAATTTCAGCCATTGTAGTATTTGAATATATTTGCTATAAATTAATTTCGTAAACAATAGATTAGCAAAGTAAAGGGAATTCGTGGTATAATTCAAGCAGTTGAAATTCAGGGGCAATATTTTTTTACATTTTAGTATCCAAAAGTTAATACATTGGGCAATTCGACATATAGAGGTAAAACACTGGAGAAATCGGGACTGATTGGTGGGAAATCCACAAAAATTTCTGTGATAATTAACATGAGAGCGTGTAAAAACCACAATATTGCAGGAATGAAAAAAACACATCAATTTTTGATTTCACTTCGTTCCAGTTGCATCAGTTTTCTACTTTTTTGGCTATTTTTCAACTCATTTGCTCAAAAAGATTCTCTGGCAATTATTTCAAAACAAAACCAGATTATTTTCAAAGCCGAAATCAACCATACTGAAGATTGGAAGGGCTTAAAACACGAATTAAAGAAAATACAATCGATCAAAAACGCCCAAATTTTTGCTTCTAAAAGTACATATTGGAGATTTTATTCCGCTGATGGTGAGCTAATTACTGGCAATATTGAGGCATTTTCTGTGGATAAAAACCTTGGCATTATTATTTCAAAAGATTTTGTTTTTGGCTTGATCGACAAATCCGGAAAGCTCATTGCACAGCCACTTTGTACAGAAATAAAAGCTCAGGACGGCTATTTCTTAGGAAAAGAGCAAAATCTAATTTCGATAAAAAATGAATCTGGGCAGCTCATCAAAGAACTTCGATATTCAAATTTGCAGTTTTTGTCAAAAAGGTATGGTGTTTATGGGGTAGATAAAAGATTTGGCATTATTAATCTTGAAAATTACGAACCGATTACGAAACCTATTTATGACGAAGTTTCATTATTCAACGACACAAGTTTTTTAGTCAAATCTGGCAACAAAAAAGGATTGGTCAATTTCAACAATGAACTATTGATTCCAATCGAGTACGCTTCTATAATTAAAGACACCTTAAATTTTATCAAGATTGCAAGAGAAAGAGTTTCAAATGGTAAAACTACTACCTCGGTTGGTATTTGCAATTACAAAGGAAGGGTACTTATCCCCCTCATTTATAAGACTATAGGTGAATATACTAATGGCTTATTCCCAGCGCAAAACGAGAAATATTGGGGCTATTTAAACGCAGAAGGCCAGCAGGTAATTCCGTTTTTTTACGATACGTATGGAAAATTTGTATCGGGTTTGGCTGCAGTCTTTAAAAATGGACTGGTAGGAATTATTGATATGAAAGGCAGCTGGGTGGCTTTTCCAGAATACGAAAAAGTGCAATATGTAAATGATACCATGTGGATTTGGAGCAGAGCCGGCTTGAGCGGATTTTATTCGATTCCCGATAAAAAAGGCATTCCTTACATGTATGAGGCATTGCAATTACTCAACGGCAATTTCGTGCGATTTACCCAAAGTGGAAAATATGGTTTACTAGCTACCAATCGCAAAACAATTTTAAATGCTGAATGGGACAACATAGAAATATTCGAAGATGAAAAAATCATTATTGCTTCACGAAATAGCTATTTTTCAATTTTTTATCTGAATGGAAATTTGAAAGTATTTATGAACTACCCATTTTCAAAATTTGAACCTTACCGAGATGGAATGGCTATGGTGGTTCAAAAAGGAAAATATGGATTTATAGATAGAGATGGACTTTTGCTTGTTTCGACCCAATATGACGAGGCTAGGCCCTACAGCAATGGTTTGGCAGCCATTAGAATTGCTAAAAATTGGGGTTTTGTCGATAAACAAGAGCACTTCATAGCAAATCCGTATTATGATATGGTGAATGATTTTGATTTTGGAGCTGCTATTGTGCAAAAAAATGGCAAATTTGGTTTGGTGAATAAACAAGGAATAGAAACACTGAAACCGCAGCTTGATGCTATAACAATATTAAAATCAGGCAATTACTTGTTAAAGAAAGACGGCAGATTTGGGATAGCCAATAGTAAGGGTATTGAAACCATAAATCCAATTTATAAAGATATTTTAGAGTTGAAATCGGGTGTTTTTCGAGTGCGGTTGTATGGCAAATACAGCCTTGTCGATCTCGATCACAAGCTATTGACAACCTCCGATTTTGACAATATCGAATATGGCAATGAAAATGGTCATTTCATTTATACAACCAAATTTGAATGGAAGGCGCTAAAGTAAACACTGGAACAGAACATGAATTTTACATGAAAAGGGCTTTGCAACTGGCTGCTTTGGGCTTAGGAAATGTAAGTCCAAACCCGATGGTGGGATGCGTGATCGTGCACGAATACAAGGTCATAGGCGAAGGTTTTCATAGAAACTATGGTGAATATCATGCCGAACCCAATGCCATTCATGCTGTTCAAGACGTAAATTTACTTTCAAAATCCACATTGTATGTAAATTTAGAGCCCTGCAGCCATTTTGGTAAAACACCGCCTTGTGCAGATTTGATTATCGAAAAAAAAATACACAAAGTGGTGATAGCCAATCTCGACCCAAACCCACTGGTAGCTGGCAAAGGCATACAAAAATTGAGAAATGCTGGCATTGAAGTGGAGATTGGGATTTTGGAAAAAGAAGGAAATTGGCTTAACAGACGTTTTTTTACATTCCACAAAGAGAAAAGACCTTATATTATATTAAAATGGGCGCAAACAAGCGATAGGTTTTTGGCTCGTGAAAATTTTGATTCTAAATGGATTACCAATCAATATGCCAGACAATTGGTGCATAAATGGCGAAGCGAAGAAGCAGCCATTTTGGTGGGTTTCAACACTGCTTTGCACGACAACCCGCAACTAAATGTAAGGCAAATGGCTGGCAAAAATCCTGTTAGAGTGCTGATAGACAAGCATTTACAGATTCCGAACACGCATCATTTATTAGACCAATCACAAAAAAATATTGTTTTTAACTTACTTAAAAATGAAGTTGAAAGCACCACCGAATCCATACAATTGGATGATTTTGAAAATATGCAACCTTTGCTTTTTTCATTATTCCAACGCAAAATTCAATCGCTGATAATCGAAGGCGGCAGCAAAACATTGCAAAAATTTATCGATCAAGGTTTGTGGGACGAGGCAAGAATATTCACTTCAAATAGTACTTTTGAAAAAGGAATAAAAGCACCCATATTAGATGGTCGATTGATTTCAAGAGAGGATATTTTAGGCGACCAGTTAGAGATTAAGATCAAATAAACCACTTTGATTTGGGTTGAAACCCAAAGCAATGTAAACAGAAGGCAAACACACTAAATATGGAGATAAAGGCACTTTACGAATTATTTTTAACCTGTACTGGTATTTCAACCGACACAAGAAAAATCGAAGTTGGCGTATTATTTTTTGCTTTGAAAGGACCCAATTTCAACGGAAATCAGTACGCGAGTTTGGCTTTAGAAAAAGGAGCTAAATATTGCATTGTTGATGAAATAGCCTTTAAGGAGAATGACTTTTGCATTTTTGTAAATGATGCTTTACAAACCCTCCAAGATTTGGCCAATTACCATCGTAAAGAATTGGACATTCCTGTCATCGGCATTGCCGGCTCAAATGGGAAAACCACAACCAAAGAACTTACAAACGCAGTTTTGAGTACCAAATTCAAAACTTTCGCCACAATAGGCAACTTAAACAACCACATTGGCGTGCCGCTCAGTTTGCTTTCGATAAGTAAATCATACGAAATTGCCATTTTAGAATTGGGTGCAAACCATGTGAATGAGTTGGCTTTGTTGTGCAAAATTGCCGAACCATCGCATGGATTGATAACAAACAATGGGCTCGATCATTTGGAAGGTTATGGCAGTTTTGAAGGCGTGGTACAAGGCAATAGCGAGATATTTTATTGGTTGCTAAAAAATAATGGTACTCCGTTTGTGAATTCAAACGATGAAATACTAATGCGAATGGCCGCTAGGTTTAAAAATCCATTAACTTACGGAAGCGACACAGATTTCTCTTATGCCAAGATCATTGAAAACCATTTTTTTATCAAAATAAAAACAGATGAGGGCGAAATAATGCAAACCCAGTTGGTCGGAGAATATAACGTAGACAATATAAACACTGCTTTGGCTGTGGGCAAACATTTTGGTGTGAATCACGCACATGCTTGCAAAGCGATTGCAGCCTACAAACCAGCTAACAACCGCTCGCAATTGATCGAAAAGGGCACAAATAAAATCATTTTAGATTGCTACAACGCCAATCCCTCATCGATGAAATTGGCAATTGAAAGCTTCGCAAAAATGAATGTACCAAATAAAGTTTTGATTTTGGGCGATATGTATGAACTTGGCGATTATAGCCTAAAAGAACATGAAAACGTGGTAGAATATGCCACTGAACTTGGTTTTACAAAGATTTTCTTGGCAGGAATTGATTTTGCGAACACAAAAATAGATACGCCATTTATAAAAAAGTTTAAAGACAGGGCCGGCTTGGAAACTTTTTTTCAAAACTACCATTTAGAAAACCATGCCATTTTAATAAAAGGTTCTCGGGGAATGGCAATGGAAAAATTGATAGATTTTATGTAATATGTTGCATTACCAATTACTCAAGACAGCAAAAAGTAGTTCAAATCCAAGCAAGACTGAGTTGCCAATGAGCCAATCGTTTACCGCCACATTTGATTTGGCAACCTCTTTTTTTGTGCTCTGTGCTACTATTTGTGGATCGAAAGAGCGGCTATGCTCGCTGTCTTCAAAATGAAAATAGCTTACTCTTGCATTATTGAAGTAGAAATACAATTTTCGATTCTCAAAACTGCGCTTACAGTCAAACAATTCATCTGAATGTTTGATGATAGTATCGTATGTAGATAGTCCATTTCTAAATTCGATAACTTGAAATATACTATCGTTGAGCTGGTTTATTTTACCAATATTTTTGGTGACAGGCTTAAAACTACTGGAATTCGGATCGATGGCAATGAGGTGAATGGAAGCACTAAAATTTTGAGCTTTGGTGAACAAACTTAGAACCAAAAAAAATATAAGCACGCGATTTTTTTTCATTCTTTTATAAACAATCCAATTAGGATTTTAGTATGAATGTTGGGCTGTTTTTCAAACCAATCAATCTATGTCAATTTAATTACAGCAATTATCAAACCTGCGACAGTAAAATTGATGGTAAATACCCACACAATCAGTTGGTTTTTGACAGATTCTATCTTTACATCTAAATTTCTGATGTCTCTTTCTATCATTAATATTCTTTCTTCAATCTTTTTTATTTCATATTTTAATTCTGTTCTTAAATCCAATAAATCAGATTTGGTGGCATTTTCTCCCGATTTTGCTTCTTTTATCGTTTCTACCAATGCTTCCGCATCTTCTCTGCTAAAATTATACTTTTCAAAAATCTTAATTGCTGTGAAATCGAACATTTTCATGTGAATTATTTACAACGCCATTATACAAAAGTAAAAAAAAATTTATTAATATTTGAGTGAACATGCAATCTTTATAAATAGACCAATTGTCTAAAATGCGGCTAAAAAGTCTCAATTTATTTGGTTTGGTATTAATATTTCTCAAACCAATCAAATTTCTCATGAATTATTCTGTCTTTTTCTTTGGTAAGATAGGTTAAAAATGAAG
>JBJXGB010000009.1:0-3316 GCA_046152935.1 Cytophagales bacterium | reverse complement strand
ATGAAAAATACCATTCTTAAAGTTGCAACACTATTTTTTGCAATGCTTTTTGTCTTAGCTTGTAGCAGAAATGAGGAAAATGTGAAGCCTGTGGCTTCTAAGAATACCGAAATTTCAGGCGGCAATGTAAAAATCACATTGGTATATAATGTAGTTACGGTTTGGGAAACAAAAAAAAGTGCTTCCAATGCCCGTGAAAGTGAAGATATATCTGTCCCAACGTTGCAGTTGACTTACAATTCTTCTGGTGCACTTACAGCGATAAATTTAAGTCCGTCAGCTTCGATTGCTATCAATCCGATTGCAATTACGCCAAGTGCGCAAATATCGGCCGCTTTGGCTGGTTGCCCTTGTGCTGCGAAAGCAGTTGAAGTTTTAAATAAAGTAGCAGCTCAATCTAATGTTCCAAACACTGGTTCGGGCGACTTTAGTGCATTAACGGCAATATTGAATGAGCTTGTTGATTTGATAGATTGCTTTGTAGCTGCAGGAGGCTGCGGAGCAGGTGATCTCACAGATGTGAAAAGTACAGCAGATCAACTCAGAACCTTATTGGCAACGTTAGCACCAATACCAATAGACTAAGAAATAAACATCTCACATGTTTTCAAAAAAGCCTACTTTTTTTAAGTAGGCTTTTTTTATGTGTTGAAAAGAATTTCTATGATTTTGTCGTAGCAGTCCGTGATTTGTAATTACTAACTCAAGATAAGGGTAGTTTTAATCCAAATGATCTACAATTCAACATTGCTAGTGAGGTTTAGCTAAGTTCAAAGTATTAAAAATCAATAGTTTATGACAACTTTCCGTTATTTTTAAATTGCTTTTGAGTTTATCAAGTGAAAGAGCTTCATGGTAGAGCGCTGAACTTGGCACGGTTTTATGACTTGGTTTGGATGAGATTGAAAAGACAAAAAAAATAGAAGCAATTGTCATTATAACTTCAGAAACACGTTCTAATAATCATGAAAAACACCATAAAGATACTATTAGTGATTGTTTTGCTCGGTCTTATTGGCTTTACAAATACCTATGCCCAACGAACGCCAAAAGAAAAAAGGCAAGATAGACACCATCGAACCGTACGCAACCATCACTATCACGTGCGAATAAGAAGCCAGTATAGGCCAGCACGTTTTCGGCATTATCGCCCAATTTGGGCACATAGACAGTCTTTTAACAGGCGGTGGGTATATTTTCCCCGATATAATTTTTATTGGGACAATTGGAGAAATATGTATTATTACCAAAACAATGCAGTGTGGTATTTGAATGCAAGTCCTCCGCCAACGGTAATAAACATCAATATTGAAGAAGAAAAGCACTACGAGCTAGATGAAAATGATGACGATTTGGACAGCATTTACAAAAGCAACCAAAGCCATAGCGAACAATATATCAAGAAGTAGCCTTGTAGCTACTTTTTTTAGGAAGGCGTAGTAATGTCTATTGCTTTTTGGTATAATTTCCAGAAAAGATACAATCGCCTTTCATGCTTGAACAGCGATCGTCTTGGGCTATTTCAATGATAAGGCCAGCATTTGCATAACTGCCGTTAAAATTAAAATGCAAATAGCAACTGTCTGTTCTGTAAATACCATGTTGGGTTCGATCCATAAATATTTCGCCTTCAATATTGCCTGCGCAAATATCTACGGCTTCTATTATCAACTTGAATTTAAAGACCCTTTCTCCACTATATTGCATTTCGAGATTGCCATCTGCACCTTCACTTTCGGTATTTAGAGTGTATTTGCCATCGTATTGGCCTAATTCTTTGTATGCAAGTTCATCCTCTTCAAATTTTTCTTTGGCTATCCTTTCAGATTCCTCTGCCTCTGTTTCCTCAGCTTTGGCATTTGAGAGCGTAGAGTCTACTATCTTTTTCGCAGAATCTACGTTTGTTTTTTCGCTAGTGTTTTCACTACTCGTGTTTGATTTGCAATTTGTTAGCCATAAAATGATAGTAAAAATTACTATTGAGCTTAAAATAGTATGTTTCATTTTTTTATTATTTAAGAGCTATTAAATATATTGGTAAATTAGAAGTCAAGAAATTTATAATTTAGTTACAATTACTTTAGCGTCTTTATCATTTTTGAGGCTAATACTTCGATCAGAGCTTAAAATTTCTTTGCTGACTTACCTCATGTAGCAAAAAATTAGCAGAACGATGGTCGAATAGGCAAATTTATGTAAGTCACCTTAGTTATAAAGAAATAAAATGCCTAACAGCAATGTAAATAGTAAATAAACGTGAGTAACTGTAGCTGTAATTATTTCTTGAGCAAAAAAATAATAAATTATACAGATAGTTTTTTAAATCATATCTGCAATATTTGTTACTTACTTGCAATTTTTACTACCTTAGTTGTATCTGAAACTTCAAATCCATATTCTCCTAGTTTTTTAGGCTCATTGCGATAAATACCTTTTAGTACATCACGACTACTTTTAACCATATTATCTATTATTACTAGTTGCTTGTCTCTTCGAGCATAAGATATTTCCGATAATCTACGCAATTCTTCGGCTTTATTGTGGTCTTCTAATGTTGTTTGTATAATAGGGCCTACTACGTTCCATTCAAGCATTGATAGGGGAGACGAAGCACCTAACTTTTGATGTTGTTCATATACTTTATTTGCCAAAGCAAGTAAATTTTCTGCATTTTTTGAGATTGCTATTCTAGCCATTTGTTTTTTTATTTAATTATGTACAATAGTTTATATTTGTGTGGTAAACATACTTACATATTTTAATATATAAAAGAATATATATACTTTATTTTATTTTGTAAGTAATACACTTACTAAATTAATATATAAATTTTTTTATAAATGTTTGTGAATTGTAAGATAAATAAAAGTGGCAGTTAGTAAAATAATTTTGTAGGGGGATATAAATGTTTTGTCAGTAGGTATAATAAAATTCTGCGGGTAGAGATTAAATTTTTTTGTGGGTGTAATAGTATTGTTGAAGGGTATACTTGTTTTAATTTTGAATATTATAACAATGTTATAGTTAGATATATTTTTATTATATGCTGCAATTAATTTTTTATGAGGTAAAGTTTTGTTTGTATATACAAATTACACAAAGTAGGTAATAAATAATTATATACTTATGTAGATAATTTTTTTTGCATATTAAAATTTGGCGTTGCGTACTAAATCGAATAAAATTTTTGTTACAAACGCAGGCTACGAATAGGCTCATTTATTCTCCAATACCTTGATCTTGTCATTTTTATTGAGACCACTTACTACCTCGATGGTAATATCGTCTGAGATTCCTGTTCTAATTTGTTGCCTTA
>JBJXGB010000238.1:0-17321 GCA_046152935.1 Cytophagales bacterium | reverse complement strand
CTCGCTAATGTAGCTTTAGAAAACCATATCCGTACGTTTGGTTTAGATCGTGTTACCGATTTACTGGTGCTAAATAAAAAGTTTCCAACAAAATCATTTGATGTCAATGCTTATTACAAAGATTGTTTTGGCATTATTCGACCCGAAGACGAAGAGGCTCAAGATGTTGTTTTGTCATTTACAAAATTACAAGGTCGGTATGTAAAAAATTATCCCTTGCACCATTCACAGAAAGTGATCTCAGAAACCGAGCATGAAACTGTTATTTCTGTTCATGTATTTTGCACTTTTGACTTTGTTCAAGAATTACTTTCACATCGTGAACTGCTAAAAATAATCTCTCCACTGTCATTGCTTGAAGAGATACAGGAGGTAAATAAGAAAATAGCTGAAAATCATCCAAAAAATGGACCGATTTAGCCATTCACTGATTTATATTGTTAGCTGTGGCAAAATATCTTGAAATTGCAAATCAGCATCTATTCAATATATTTTTTACTACTTATCAGTATGAAACACAAACTCTTTTGTGTTTAGGTTGCCCAATTTATCTTTGGCGCTTGTTATTATTTTATACACTCTATTTTTCTCAAACCCGTTTAATGGGTTTTTCAGTGGCATCACAGCACTCCCATTTATTGAAAACAAAGCCTCTTTTATACCTGCTTTTTCGTCATTCACATTGATGTGTATCGATATATTGGCAGGAAATGTAGTAACACCCTTTTTAGTGGTAACAGGTTCTTTATCAGGCATATAAATAATAGTAGGTGCCTCATTATCAGTAATAAATGAAATACTATTTATATTTCGATTATTTACGTTGTCGTAGCCGTAATACTCTAGCTTTTGTACAGAATCACTGGCAATTCGAAAAGGTTTCTGATACACCATCTCTTCAGAAAGGCTGTCAAATCGGTACGTTATTTTCTTTAGGCCAGATTCTGGATCCTCAGCAAAAAGTTTTATCCAAGTATTTTTTGAGATAAAAAGCTGGCTCTCATTTTTTGAATAGAGGCCAACAAAGCTGTGTTTTAATGAAGGCCCAGTAAGATCTAGGTATATTACACCACTTGAGTGTTTGTATTCATCATATTTTGAGTTTGGGTCGCCAGTTCCTTGGTTGTCGAGGTTGTCGTATCCGTAATATTTGATCGAGTATGGCCCAGATTTTGAGGGCATATAGAAGGGGACTTCGTATCGCACAAAGTTATTGCCATCAAGTGAATAAAATATTTCTTTTACGCCCGATTTATTATCTACAGCGGTAAATTTTAGCTTTGTGCGGCCCGAAAAATAAATTTTTTCATTTACATAAAATCGGTCGCCAAGTACATCAGTGGTAATAATAGGTGAGTTTATATCCAAATAAAAATTGTAAATTTGCGTTTCCTCTTTAATATTATCTTTATCTATTGCGTAATACTCTAAACGGTGATAACCATCTGCTAACTTTTCTAAAGGAATAAAATTGCCGTTATACAGCATCGTTTTTCCATTATTTACTCTGTAAAAAATATTGGTTTGTGCATTGTTATTGTCAACATTAAGCAATTCAATTTTTGATTTTAGAGAAATGATGTCGTTTATTCTTGGCCCTTTTATATTCAGTGTAGTTTTAAGTCTTGCTGGATCGAGCCCATAGATCAATTCATCACTACCTTTGGCTTTCCCAGCCGAATCTGTCATTTCTATCGCTTGCTGCGAATATAATATCGTAATATTTGCTAAAAAAAAAGCTACTAGTAGTATATTCCTAATTTGCATATATGTTTTTGGGCGCTATTGATCTTGTGTTTAATTAAAAGCAGCCATAGTTTCGGTGCTATTGAGCGTAAATGTGAAGGTAGTTCCCTCATTTACAGCACTTTGCACAGTTATTTTCCCGCCATTTTTTTCCACCAATTCTTTGCTCAGCAACAGCCCTAGGCCAGTACCCTTTTCGTGCTGTGTGCCTTGTGTAGTAAAATGCGAATTGGTATTGAACAGTTTGTGAATTTTATCTGCTGGAATTCCCACACCAGTATCTGCAATTGAAATGGCAATTTTATTATTGGCGATAATGGAGGCGTTTACTATGATTTTCCCACCTTCATTCGTAAATTTTATAGCATTTGAAATTAAATTTCGTATCACAATTCGCACTTGGTTAATATCAGAGTAGGCTTCGATCGAATCTGAAATCGAATTGTGAATGTCAATCTTCTTTGATTTCGCTATTTCAGAAAGAAACATTATTACCTCTTGAGTAAGATTTTTTAGCGAAAAAAACATAGGTTCATACCTATATCCATTGCTCATTTGCGATTTTACCCAATCTAAAGTATTTTCTAAGGTTTGGAGCGTGCTGTTCGAGAGCGATCTTACTTGTAAAAAAAAAGTTTTGGTTTGCTCTTGATCGTAAGCATTTAGCTCGTAGAGCATCATTAGCGACTCAAGAGTAGCAAATGGACTTCTCAAATCGTGTGCTAAAACCGAAAAAAGCTTGTCTTTTAATTTGTTCGTTTCATTCAAGGCCTCTTTTTGCACTTCTATTTGCTCTTTTTGGCGTATGATTTCAAAGTTTCTTTCCTTCAATACAATGTTCATTTTCTCCTTGTACTTTATGTTTTTTTGAAAAAAGAATATCGCGATGCCGAGCACTATTATCAAAAAAACCGAGCCCGCTGTGGTGAACAAATAAATCTGCTCTTTGTGCTTTTGCGAAGCCAATTCTGCATTTAGTTTTTCTTTTTCAATTCTGTCCTTCTCTTTAATCAGCTGCATTATTATCTCTTTCTTTGTCGATTTATCGTACAAATCTTGGTATTCTTTGTCCAAGCTAAGTATTTGAATATCACGACTAGCAATTTTTTGACCCGCTTTTAGCAATTCCAGTTCTTGTCGTTGCTTTTCATTCTCCAATTGCAAAAGTTCAAGGGTTTTCACTTCCAAAGTTTTTTCTATTTTTTTTACCTTAGAATTCTGCACCAACTCATGAAAACTTCGATAAAAATTAAAATATTTCAAAGTATTGGCTGCATCGCCCGATTTTTCATACGTTTCGGCTAGCATTCCATAACAACTTCGCATTAGCTCGGCATCATTCATTTCACGCGCCAAATCGAGTGCTTCTTTTAGGTTTTGGATCGATTCTTGGTACCATCCCAAATTGTTGAGCACTACAGAAGTGTTTATCAAGCCAGATTGAATACCCGTTTTGTCTTTAAATTTTCTGCGCGTATCGAGGGTTTTCTGAAAATGGAATAGCGATGTTTCAAAATCTCGTAAATCGGAATAAATCATGCCCAAATTATTATGCAACATGGATGCTCCACTTTGATTGCCCAGTTCTTCATTCAATTTGAGCGATTTTTTAAACAATTCTATCGCCTCGATGTACTCTTTGCGTTCCCAATGGGCAGCTGCAGCTTCATTCAACCACCTGCTGGCTTCTTTTCTGTCGCCTTCAGCTATTTTTTGGTCGTACTGCTGCAATAATTTTTTTATATCAGTTTCGTTCTTTGGTGATTGAGCTGTTGTGACTTGGGTAAATATTACAGTAAAAAATAAAAGTAAAAAACATAGCCTGGCCATAAGAAAATCGGATATAATGCCAATTTACCAAATGTAGTAGAAAATACAAAGCGATTATTGAGTTGTGCGTTACTATAAAAAATTGAGCTTTTTACTAAGTGCTTCTTTGTAAGATGAACTCACAGGAACATACGATTTATTTATCAAGATATTATTGTCTTCGATGGCTTCTATTTTAGAGATATTTATAAAATATGATCTATGTGTGCGAATAAATATATCAATTGGAAGTTTGGATTCTAGCGCTTTCATGGTAGAGTGAACAATGTGCTTTTTTTCGCTGGTTACAAACACTACATAATCTGCCAAGGCTTCTATGTATAATATTTCTTCATAAGCCAATCGAATGCTCTTGTTGTTGGAGCGCACATATATTGAAGAAACACCATCTCCAGCATCCTTTTGAGATTTTTGGTACTCAAATACCTTATTTACAGCCTTTTGAAACCGTGTGTATTCTACTGGTTTTACCAAATAATCTACCACATCATGTTCAAATGCCGTTGGACCATGCTCAATTCTTGACGTTACCAATATCACCATTGGCGGGTTTATCATCGATTTAAGCAATTCAACGCCATCCATTTCAGGCATTTCAATATCTAAAAAAATAAGTTCTATTTCATTTTCCCCTAAAAACTTAGTAGCTTCAATACCGTTTCGTACCACCCCTGCTATTTCTAAAACACCCGTACGGTTGGCATAGAATTTTATCAAATCAGAAGAGATTATTTCATCATCTACTATCAAAGTTTTCAGCATAATGTATTTGAAGAATATGATTTTTAGATATAAGTTGTGAAGCTAGATTATGAATAAACTTGTAATGTAATCTGCAAATCACCGTAAGATTGTCATTGATCTTAATTTGCCAACATTGATACAGGGTAAAGATAAACATTCTGTATACAATGTTTCAGAAATAAATGTACAAAATACGCATTTACAGTAAAAATAATCGAACCAAACACTAAGTAAAAAGGCGATCGAAAAAACGACCACTTTTTGAGTTCACTTTACTTGCTCAAATGCCTTTATTGTCTAGAAATCTCCAATAGGCAACTTTCAATCGTTGGTATTTGTTTTGATTTCAACTTTCTGACGATCGCCCAAACCCTTAATATATGCAAATCACAAAAAAAACATTGATACTTGGAGCTACTAGTTCTGCCGAAAAATATGCCTATAAAGCAGCAGAAAAGTTGGTTTCTAGTGGCTATGGCATAGTGCCAGTAGGCATTAGAGAAGGCACTGTATTTGGACGTAAAATATTGAATAGCAGAGATTTACAGCCAGAAATCGATACCATCACAATATATTTATCGCCACAAAATCAGATAGAATGGTACGATTACATAATAAATACCAAGCCTAGACGAATCATTTTTAATCCAGGAACAGAAAATTTGGATTTAGCACAACTGGCTCACGAACATAATATCGCGACAGAAAATGCCTGTACGTTGGTATTGCTTGGCACAAACCAGTATTAGAAAGATTGAATTTTTATCAAAACAACCTTATCTGACCTTCATTTATCTGCACGAGAGGGGTTTGAAAAAAGCATTCTTAATCGAGGATTTAGAAGCCTGTTTATGCACACCTGCCACTTGACTTTAAACGAGCAGGCAGCGGTAGTAAGCACCACGATAGAAAAATGGCAATGTATTTGCGAACAAACTGTCGATATATTAGTAATAGGAATAAAAATATACTGAATTGGCGAAGAATGCGCTTATTGCTTCACGTAAATTACTTGCAATTGCGATAAAATCATGCTACTGATTTTTTTTAAATATAAATTTTAAGAATACTAAAGATAAATGTTTAAAAATTTTAAATTTGTCCTAAATGCTAAATTTCTTAGATATATATAAACAGATGCGAATGAATAGCATAGCGCTTTTTTTTAAAGGCTATGTTACTTTTGAGCTTGTTGATTCGATCATCATGATCGTCTCAAGCAGGTTGGAGCATTTGGAAAGTAATGTATCGGTAAGAAAACGCGTATATGGTGTACTTACTGAATGTCTACAAAATCTATGTACGCACGTAGAAAACACCTCTGAAGAGACGCCTGAAGCAGATTACGATTTGCATTCGGCAGTAATAATGGTAGATTCAGATAGTGTAGGGTATTTCATAAAAACAGGCAATTTCATTAGAAACAACAAAATTGGTGAGCTAAAAGAAGCTATCGAAGAGATAAACACACTAAGTAAAGAGCAGCTAAAAGAGAAGTACAACAAGATACTGTCTAACAAAACATTTTCTGAAAAGGGGGGAGCTGGATTAGGCTTAGTAGATATTGCTCGCAAATCTGGGGAGAAGCTGGAGTATCAGTTTGAGAAAATTGATGAGAAGTTTTCATTCTTTAGTTTTCAAACAACGATAAGCAAGAACGGATAGAAGAAAGTATAAAAATATGGAAAAACTAATTTTAGAGCCTAAAAACAAAACACCGAGATTAGATTTCGATCACATCACAGGAAAAATGGTGGTGACTGGAGTGTCTAGTGCCGAAAATTCATTGGAGTTTTACCGGCCAATTTTAGCTTGGATTGAAGATTACAAGCTTAGTCCACACACCGATACTACGGTCGACATCAACTATAAGTATTTCAATACAAGTTCGGCTAAATGTATACTCGATATGCTAGAACGATTTGTGCAGTTGAAATCGGCAAAGACCAATCTTGTAATCAATTGGTATTACGAAAAAGATGATGAAGAAATGTACGATGCGGGAGTGAATTTTAGTGATATTTTAGAAACTACCTTCAATCTCATTGAAGTAGAATAACTAAAACGGTATAATTTTGAACTTTATCGCCCATCTCTATTTTTCAGGCACCAATGAAGGTTTGATGGTGGGAAATTTTATTGCCGATGCAGTAAAAGGGCGTAGAGAATTTGAAATTTACCCGCCATTTATTCAACAAGGGATCATTTTGCATCGCAAAATAGACACATTTACCGATAACCATATTACTTTCAGGCAAAGTAAATCGATCTTGGTTCCAAAATACAATCACTATGCTGGAGTGCTTGTCGATATTTTTTACGACCATTTCCTTACTTGCAACTGGAGTACATACTCAGACGAAAGTCTTCCATTTTTTTCGAGTAGATGTGAAAACACAATTGAAAAGTATTGGGATGATATTCCTGAAAAAATGAAAATGTTTTTCAGATATATCCGAAAGTACGATCGAATTAATGGCTATAATCAGATAAATACCATAAAAAGTGTGCTCACAGGCATGAGCAGACGCACATCATTTGCCTCAAATATGGAAAATGCGACACTTGATTTGCTGCAAAATTTCGAGGTTTTAGAATCGCATTTCAAAATTTTTTTTCCGGAATTGCAAAATTTTGTGAGACAAGAAATAGCTGAATATTAAAACTACTCATAGACAAAAAAACATTGAAATAATAATAGTTTTACTCACAACCTGGCAGAAAATATCGACTGCAAGCTAAATTGTATCTTATTTGCTGTATTCAAGTTAAGAATTTATACCACTCCAAACGCCTTTTACGTAGCCGATCGATTCTGAAATAGCTCCAATTGGGTCTTCTTCGTCTTTTTCTATTTCAAAGCAGGCTACTTTATCGTATTTTATTTTCTTTAAAGCCCTCATTATTTCAGGATAATTGGCCACACCTCTGCCAATTTCGATGTTTGTGGCTTCTTTTGTGGAATTGTTTTCGTCTTTTAAATGAACATCAAACACACGGTCAGCATATTTTATTATTTTTTTTGCTGGATCTTGCCCAGCCCGAATTGTATGCCCGATGTCGATGCAAAGCCCTATTTTATCATCCATATTTTGAATAATGTCGAAAGCAGATCCTGGCGTAGGAAATCGAGCATCTTCTGGCCCGTGGTTGTGAATTGCTATTTTTATGACACTAAATTTTTTTACCGCCTTTTCAATATCGGGCAATAATTTCAAATCGGGACTAGCCACAATAAGTTTAACACCAGCAGCCTGTGCGTATTCAAATGCTTTTTTTACATCGTCTTTCGTATTGAGTACCAACTCACCTACTGCATAAGGCGTAATACTTTGGTTTTTTAGATTATCGATAATCTTCTGAATATCCTTTCTTGCAAGGTTTTTGGACAAATGGCTCTCGCACAAAATCATATTGTAGATGCCCATTTTCAGAGAAATGCGAGCTGCTTTTTCAAGCGTAAATTTTTTTAATATGCCCGATGAAATACCAAATTGAAAAGAAGGCTCTTCAATATTGATGGCGTTGCTGCTAGCATAAGCACCTGAAAGGGGCATTGCTGTACCTAAAATCGATATCCCAGCACTTTTAATAAAATCTGCTCTCGAAATCTTCATTTGTGGTCGCTTAAATTGAATCTTAGTACCTAAATCGCTTCAAAAGTGATAGAAAATACATCATTTTGCTACATTCTTTGCCTTATTGCCTCATAAATTATTACACCTGCGGCTACAGATACGTTCAAAGAAGCCACTTTACCTGTCATGGGTATGCTTACTTTGTGATCGCACATTTTAAGGTATTCATCTGAAATTCCATCTTCTTCCGAGCCCATTATTATGGCCAGAGGACCTGTAAAATCGAGTTTGAATAAATAATCGCCCCCTTTTTCGGTACATCCCATAAGTTGCAAACCCGAATCTTTCAAAAAAGAAAGGCTGGTTTTTAGGTTTTCTTCCCTGCAAATGGGTATGTAGCTCAAAGCACCAGACGATGTTTTTACGGCATCGGCACTAATTTGAGCCGAGCCACGGGTGGGGATTACAATAGCATCTACCCCGGCCACTTCGGCTGTGCGGGCTATAGCACCAAAATTTCGCACATCTGTAATGCGATCCAGCACCAATATCAACGGAATGCGGCCTTGTTCAAAAATATTAATTAACAAATTGTCTAATTTTTGATAACGAACGGGCGAAATAAAACAGATGACGCCTTGGTGATTTTTTCTTGTAATGCTATTAAGCTTCTCAATTGGCACAAACGAGTGCGGTATTTGCCTTATTTTTGCCTCACGGATCAAATCTTGCAAATTACTTTGTCCCTTGTCAAAAAACATTTTCTCGATCTCATTTTCAGATTTGAAAAGTTCCTCTACGGGTCTTATTCCAAAAACCATGTCTTTTGATTCCGGAGCACGTTGCACGCCATAGTTGCGTTTAAAATCTTTCCCTGGTGCTTTACTTTCTTTTTTATCGTCTCTTTTCTCGTCTTTTGAGCCGTCTTTATTTTCCTCCATTGGTATCTTGTTTATTCTTCTAAATCAAAAATCTATTTTTTTATTTTTTTCATTTGGCACTCTGTAGCGTATGCATGCTAGGTCACTTTTCCAAAATACCTTTCCTCCAAAGTTCGACAGTATTATACCAAACAGTTGCATAATCTTCAGAATTTTGCAATTCATAGAAATATTCATAGAAAGGGTTTATTTTCTTATTGAATACAAAATTGAGCGCAGGTACACTTTGCTTGCTTTTGTATTTCCATGTTTCTTTCAAATCTTGCCGATATACCTGATCGGGTTTGCCAAAAATAATATAAATCATGCCCATATCCGTTTTCCAGCCTTCTTTATAATTGGTAAAAAGCAAATTTGCTTCTTGTACCTTTGAGTAATAGTTTTTAATCATTTTTCTTGCAAAATCTTTGTCTTGAGCTAGTGTAAGCCAAAAATCATCGAGTTTTACCTTCGGTTTCTGCGTGTTTTTCATTGCCTTTCGCTCATCATCGGTCGCAATATAAATGGTAGGTTCGATTAATTCTTTGGTTTTAGATAACTTTGGAAATCGATTTTCAATTACTAAAAATTGAAATGATTTTTTTGTTTGAACAGATGGAATGTAATAGTTTCCTCGTTTAAATGGGAGATTTACACTGTCATTTTTTACAATAATGGTGGTATCGGGCGAAAGCCTTACTTCTTGATCGCCCGAGTTCACAGCGGCCATTGGTGGCAATGCAGCAGCAAAATTGTACTTGAAATAATGAAGTGGAATTAGGCTGTTATTATATGCCGATTTTACTACGAAGGAGTCTATTTTATAAATATATCTATCGAAAATGGGGGTTTGTCTATCATTTTCAAAAAGTAAGTGTTCAGAAAATGTATCCCTTTCAAGTATTTTCAAAGGGATATCTTGTATGAATAATTTTCCCTTGTCATCTTGAAAATAAGCCACATACATGTACGCACTTGATTCGGCAATTTTCGGAATCTCGAAATAGAAAAGATACTCATTATCTGAAATTTGGTATTTATTTGAGATCAATGATGCTTGCAAGAAATTGATTTTGCTATCGTAGCTCGATGTAATTCGGTAATCGAAATTCCATTGATAGCGCTTGTGCAGTTGATTGTCTTTGGCGTATTTGGGCTCAAAAGTGAGTTTTAAATATATTCCCAAGCTATCGTTCAATTCCCAAACTTTGTATTGGCATTTTACGAAAGCCTTTACCTCATACTGATAGTCAAAATTCCACTTTGAAGGCCTTGTTTGGCCAAAATTTGAAGAAATTAACAAAAAAATACAACATATAAAGACTAATATTTTCAAATTATTTATGGTGAATAATTGCGTAATCGTCAATCAGGTGAGTCTAAATATTTCAATGAAATTATTTTTTTTACCTAATTTTTCGACAAATAATCTTTGGCTACCTTCCTGGTTTCTACATCGCTTTGTACCAAATCGGCAAGTGTTGGATTTTGAACAAAACTACTATTTTGCATCGTTTTTTCAACCAATTCTGCTATCTGCAAAAAGCCAATTTTATCTTCTAAAAATGCTTGAACCGCTATTTCATTGGCAGCGTTCATTATGCATGGTGTATTTCCTCCTTTTTGCATCGCTTCGTAGGCCAAATTTAAGCACTTGAACGTGTCAATATCTGGCATTTCAAAAGTAAGAGATGGATATTTGAAAAAATCGAACCTTGGAAAATCAGAAATCAACCGTTCAGGATAGCCAAGAGCCACTTGAATGGGCAATTTCATGTCGGGCAAGCCCATTTGAGCCTTCATAGATCCATCTTTAAATTGCACAATAGAATGAATAATGGATTGCGGATGCACAATTACTTCGATTTGGTCGGCTTTTAAAGCAAATAGCCATTTGGCTTCAATTACTTCGAGTCCTTTATTCATCAAAGTAGCAGAATCAATCGTAATTTTAGCTCCCATCGACCAATTTGGATGCTTTAGAGCCTCGTTTTTGGTTACATTTTGCAAATAATCTTTGTTTTTTCCTCTAAATGGCCCACCGGAGGCCGTAAGTATTATTTTTTCGATTGGATTGTGAAATTCGCCTAGCAAGCATTGAAATATAGCAGAATGCTCAGAATCGACTGGCAAAATATCGATTCCTTTTTCGAAGGCCAGTTTTGTTACCAATTCACCAGCCACAACCATCGTTTCTTTATTGGCCAGCGCAATTGTCTTGCCCGCTTTTATCGCATGAATGGTGGGTATCAAACCTGCGTAGCCAACCATAGCCGTCAAAACCATGTCGATAGGCTCCATCTCTACGACCGATGCTAGCGATTTGGCACCGCTGTATACCTTTATTTGGTGTGAATCTAATGCCGAAAAAACTTTATCGTACAAATTTTCTTCTCCAATTACTACTACATTTGGCTGAAATTCAATCGCTTGGGCTATCAATAAATCGGCATTGGTTTGTGCCGAAAGCACTTCAATTTCAAATCTATCTCGGTGAGTTCTTACCACCTCGAGTGCCTGAGTGCCAATGGAGCCAGTTGAGCCCAAAATGGCAAGGTGGCGTTTTCTTTTTTCGTTGTTCAAAGCAAAGTACAATAAGTTGTCAAAGTTAGTAAGTTAGACCTCAAGTTATATATTCAACCATTAAATTATTATTTTTGAGATCAAATTGAATAAAACCACATGGTACAATAGCAATGTGCGAATACTGGTTTGGATACTTACAGAAGCTACTTTGACCAGCAAAATTTGACAAACTACTATTCTTAATTGGCATTCTTTGAAAAAATACTGTATTAACGTAGCCAATTCTATTCGCGGCATTTTCTCGTTTTTTCTTAATCTAGGGCTTGATTATCAGTTGCTTAACAGGCAACAAACCAAGACAATCAAGCTTAGCAATGTCGTTCACCTGATGGTGGCTTTCATGCTTGTAAGCGTTGGTTTTTTCTTTTATTTTATCGGTGCAAAAGAACTTTTTGTGCTCAATCTTTGCTGGGCAGTTGCAAATATTAGTTGCTTGGTTTTGAATCGATATAAAAAATTCGAGATCTCCAAAATAATTTTCATCGTCAGCGTTCATATTTACTCGCTCATTTCCACATTTGTACTCAATATTGTTGAATTAGGTATATGTGTACTGATGGCAACCACAGCTGCCACTTTATTTATGTACAAAACTTCAAATTATTTTAAAATAGCTATTTTCTTTTTACTCACCGTCATCAATTACCTAATCATAAAATTCAGCCCCGAAAGATTTGATTTTAGTATTCATTATTCACAAGAAATACAAAGCGCGATTGAAATTTTAGGCTTTTTGTTCAGCTGTTCGACATTAATTATTATTATTTATACGGAAAGATTCATAAACGCCCAAAATGAACATTTTCTAATTCGCGAGATCAGGCAACGTAAAAAAATAGAAAAAGCGTTGACTGACGCTAAAATGAATTCGGATAAATCTATTTTGGTAAAAACCGACTTTCTTTCTACAATCAGTTACCATATCCGCACGCCATTAAATGCTATATTGGGCTTGAGCAATTTGTTGATCTTAGAATCGCCAAAAAAAAATCAGATTCCAAAACTATCCGTGTTGAAGAATTCAACAGATGGGCTTATCAGGTTGATAGACAACTTATTAGACTTCAATAAAATAGAATCTGGCGATATTAATATCTATACAAATGAGTTTCAAATACGAGATTTGGTCGAAAATATTTGCAAAAGTTATTTGACAAAAGCAGAAGAAAAGGGTACAAAATTTACTGTATCAATCGACAAAGACATTCCTAAAAAACTGATTGGCGATGAAATCAAAATAAGTCAAATTGTAAGTAATTTGGTTTCTAATGCCTTGAAATTTACAGAGCAAGGTTCGGTACAATTAAGTATCAAACTTAAACACATCTCCAACGACTGTGCCTCTGTACATTTCTCGATTTCTGATACAGGTATTGGCATAGCAAAAGAGAAATTGAAATATATCTTTGAAAATTTTGCAACAAATCTGGCTACAAACGGTCGAAATTATACCACTTCTGGCTCTGGATTGGGACTTTCCATTTCGAAAAGGCTGGCAGAAGTGCTCGGAAGCGATATCTACGTAGAAAGCAATTTGGGAAAAGGCACTCATTTCTATTTTACTTTAAATTTGAAAATATTTGAAGAAAATATCGTACCTGAACAAGCAGACCAAGCTAAAAAAAGACTTTTGAACAAAATAAACATACTCTTGGTCGATGACAATCAGATGAATACATTGGTAGCAGAATCTTTTTTAAAGCGGTGGAATGCAAATGTAGACACCACAGCAGACGGCATCTCTGCCGTAGAAATGGCCAAAGAAAAACGATACGACATTATACTTATGGACTTGCAACTGCCACAAATAAGTGGTTTTGAAGCGACTAGGCAGATACGGTTGTTCAACGAGCATGTCGCCATTTTGGCAATTACAGCCGAAAATTATGGCTTTGCAAATGAAAATTTCAAGCTTTTGGGTATAGACGATGTGCTGTTGAAGCCATTTTATCCAAATGATCTGTTTGCCAAGATTGAAGGATTGATTGGCAACATGCTTGAATAAATAGTAAAAATATAGATCGATCTTAAAGCAATATTTTTAGATATGCTAGTACTTAATCTGCCGCAATTCGATTACAGAATAGTTCAAAAAAAAGGAGTGATCTATATATTTGATACCGTGCGAAAGATCGAATTGAAACTTACACCTGAGGAATGGGTGCGGCAGCATTATATCAATTATTTGGTCGATCATTTACACTATCCGAAGTCGCTAATACGCTCAGAGTTAGGCCTTCATTACCATAAAAAGGCCAAACGTGCCGATATTATTGTCTATTCCGGCCAAGACGCCAAGCCTTTGATTTTGGTAGAATGCAAAGCTCCTTTTATCAAAATTACCGATCGCACTTTGCAACAGGCTTCGCTTTACTGCAGCCAATTGAAGCCTACCTATTTGGTGCTAACGAATGGTTTGCAGCATTTCCATTATAAAATCGGAAATGAAGTAGAGGCGATCGCCAATTTGCCAAGTTACGACCAGTAAATATTAACCCTTGATTTTTATGTAAGCCTGTATAATTTTGTGCTTATTTTTAACATTATGATGACATTCCAAAAAATACCAGGCCTTTTTGAAATATTGCTAGTAGCCATCGCTGGCTTGCTTTATTTTTTTTACATCGTGCGGGTATCATGGATAGCTATCGTACTCAAAACCAATTTCAGGGCCGTATTTCTCAAATTATTCATCCGCACCATTTACTTCACTTTGATTTTGATCGCTTTGATGGCACCCAGTTTTGGCGATGTGAAGAAAGAAATTCAATCGATTGGCAAGGATATTTACTTTTTGGTCGATTTGTCGAGCTCGATGAATGTGCGAGATGTGCAGCCTTCTCGACTAGAAAAGCTGAAATTTGAACTAAAAAAAATAGCCGATGCCTTCAACTCCGATCGCATTGGCATTATTATATTCTCTTCTGAAGCATTTGTGCAATGCCCTCTGACTTTCGACCAAAACGCCCTCAATTTATTCATAGAGACATTGGGTACGAGCTTGGTGCCTTCGGCTGGTACCGATTTTGCCCCGCCCTTAGAAATGGCAATCAAGCGATTTGTAAACTCTACTGACGAAGATAATAGCAATTCAAAAACGCGAATAGTGGTGTTGGTGAGCGATGGTGAAGATTTTGGAGAAGAAACAGAAGCTTTGTCCGATGATTTAGAAAGGGCAGGCATCAAGCTATTTACCCTCGGCATCGGCACTGCAGAAGGAGGAAAAGTACCTTTTGAAAATGGATTTAAGCGCGATGAAGATGGCAAAACGGTAATAAGCAAACTCAACGTAAAGGCTTTGAAGAAATTGGCAGCGGTGACGGATGGAAAATACTATGAAATAAGCGACAAACGCTACGATGTGCTCAAACTGATAGCTGACATCAATAAAATTGAAGGCGAACTGCGAGATGTGAAAACCGTAGACGCTTCTGCCAACAAATATTTCTATTTCTTATTTGTCGCCTTTTGTTTTATTGTGCTCGATGCGTTGATTACCATCAAAACAATCAGGATTTAAAACTAGATCGGACCTTCTTTTGGCATTTGCCCAAATCTGAACAATGCAAAGTGCCTTTCTATGCTTAAAATAGCTATCAACTTCTCCTATCTGCCAAAAACATTAACAATTTAGTAATCTCATTATCAATAAATTGCCAATGAAATTAAAAAGCAGATACCACTTATGAAAAATGCAATAATTGTAGCTTTCGTGCTCATTAACACCACTTTAGCATTAGCCCAATCGATACAATCTGGCCCTATGTTGGGCTATTCAGAGATGCGCGAAGTACTTATTTGGCTTCAAACAGATAAACCTGCTAATGTAAAAGCTGCGTACTGGGTAAATAGCATTCCCGGCACCAAATATTTTACAGATGAGATACGCACCAGCAAAGATCAAGCCTTTACAGCCAAGCTGATAGCCGATAAGGTGCAGCCCAGCAATACCTATAGCTATGAGGTATATGTAAACAATAAATTGCAGAAATTTGCATACCCTCTTACCTTTCAATCGAAAAAACTTTGGCTGTGGCGTACAGATGCCCCCGATTTTACCATGGCACTCGGCAGTTGCACTTATGTAGCAGAGCCAGTGTACGATCGACCTGGCGATTCGTATGGTGGCAACTATGAGATTTTCACTTCCATCTACAACAAAAAACCTGATTTAATGCTTTGGTTGGGCGACAATACCTATTTGCGCGAAGCAGATTGGGACACCAAAACAGGCATTTACCACAGATACACGCACTCGCGCTCACTCAAACAGATGCAGCCTTTGCTGGCCAATGCACACAACTATGCCATATGGGACGATCACGATTACGGGCCTAACGATTCTGACCGTAGTTTTTGGAATAAAAACACCACGTTCGAGGCTTTTAAGCTATTCTGGGGCAATCCTTCTTTTGGTGTGGGCGATACAAAAGGTACATTTACCTCGTTTCAATGGGCCGATTGCGAGTTTTTTATGCTCGACAATCGCTTTTTTCGCTCGCCAAACAACCAAAAAACTGGCGAATGCACCGTGCTGGGCAAAGAGCAATTGCAATGGTTTAAAGATGCATTGATTGGCAGCAAAGCCAGTTTTAAATTTGTGGCAATTGGTGGCCAGTTTTTGAATGAATTGAAAGTACAAGAAACGTATGCCAATCTTTGCAGTGCAGAACGAGATACCATATTGGCAATGCTAAAAAACGAAAAAATTCCTGGTGTCATTTTCTTCTCTGGCGATCGACACCATAGCGAAGTATCTAAATTGGTGCGTACAGACGCCTATCCTTTACACGATTTTACTATTTCATCGCTTACATCTAGGGCAAATACCAGGGCAAAGGACGAGAAAAATAGCTTGAGAATACCCGAATCGCTATTGACGGAAAGAAACTTTGGCATGATAGAAGTAACAGGCTCAAAAAACGAGCGACAACTCAAACTTATTTTTTGCGATGTAAACGGAGTTGAAAAATGGAGTACCATTATCAAAGCCAAAGACCTCAAGTAGCAAACAAAGTACCATGTGCCAACAAGCCTCTACAAAGCTCTTGGCCTTCCCTACCCCTTGATCTTGTCTACTACCAATCGACTGTGGCACTATTCAAAATAAAGACTTTGTTTTTTGATGAATTATTGCCCCCATACCAATGGCAACTACATTTTACACTACCAAAATACGCGTAAAAGTAGTACGAAACTGCCAAACGCCAGTGCTTTGCCTTTTCGCCCATAGCCGAAAGCTTCCTGCAGCCGTGCGGAGGCTTTCTGCAACAGACGAAAGCTTCAAACGCCTGTGTTTTGCCTTTTCTTCTATAGTAGAAAGCTTCAAACGCCTGTGCTTTGCCTTTTCTTCTATGTAAGAAAGCTTCAAACGCCCGTGTTTTGCCTTTTCTTCTATAGAAGAAAGCTTCAAACGCATCTGTTTTGCTTTTTCTTCAATTTAAGAAAGCTTCAAACGCCCGTGTTTTGCCCTTTCTTCTATGTAAGAAAGCTTCAAACGCCAGTGTTTTGCCTTTTCTTCTATGTAAGAAAGCTCCCTGCAGCCGTGCGGAGGCTTTCTACAGCACGAGAAAACTCCCTGCAGCCATGCGAAGGCTTTCTACAACACGAGAAAGCTTCCACACGCCAGTTTTTTGCTTTTTTTCCTTATGTCGCTAAGGCATTAGGTATGTTTTGAATCTATAAATTTCTTGTGATTGTAGGCGTACCGCAGATCGGAGTACGAATATTCATCGCCCAATACCTCTTTTAAGGCATTGAAAAGGGGCTGATCGAGTTTGAGGGCTGTCTCTAAAATAGTATTGAGTTTATTGGCAGGCATCAGCAATAGCACATCTATTTCGCCCAATGCTACATAATGTGCCAAATGTCCTTCAATAGTACCTATGGTAAAATTTCGTTGTGCTGCTATTTCGGC
>JBJXGB010000269.1:0-4916 GCA_046152935.1 Cytophagales bacterium | reverse complement strand
TCTACGAGAACGCAAGAATCAAGTACTGCTGCAATTATTGAAGATAAATTTCCTTTTGGATATTTCCACCTATTGAGCAACACGTTTATAAATTCACTCAAATTTTGATTGAAGATAAAAGGATTCTGCTCAATTAATTCAATGGATATTTTCCTCTTAAACTCATTATCTTTATCTATGCTATAAAGCAGAATATTTGTATCGATTGCAATTTTAGTCATACTCATTGGCTTCGTTTCGATTGAACTTATAGCCATTAGAACTAAATAATAAATCTTTAGTACGTTCCTTATAATTAGATTTTTCAAAACTGCTTCTTGGAGCAATTTTGTTTGCTTCTATTTCAAAAGCCAAAATCTCAATTCTTTTTCCTCTCAATTCTTCTGGAATAGTGATTTCATAAGAATGAGCATCTACAACTACAATTTCTCTGTACATAAAATGAAGTTTTATTATCAAAGATACAATTTCGATAACAAATTAGAAAGCACAGAGATATTAAACGAGTCCTTCCCAGTTTTGAAAACTTGGAAGGACTATTTCTACTTTTCTATTTTCACATTTAATTCAAATTGATCCATATCTAATACAGATCCGCCTGAAATGATGTCTTCCAAATTCAAAATGGTAGCTTGCGTTTCTACACAGATGTATTCTTTGTTTGCCAAGAGTGCAGAGTTGATCAACTCATCCTTTTTCTCTACCGTAATTTTGATTTTATCAGTTACATCAAAGCCATTGTCTTTTCGGAAATTTTGTACACGATTTACAAAATCACGGGCAATGCCTTCTTTTTGCAACTCTTCAGTCATATGAATATCAAGTGCCACCGTAATGCCTCCTTCGGAAGCCACCGCCCATCCTTCAATATCTTCAGTAGCAATCAAAAGATCGTTAGCTGTGAGTGAAATGAACGTATCGTTTACACTAAACTCCAAAGGATTTCCTTTTTCAATAGCGTTTAACTCTTCGGTAGTCAATTCTGAAATTCTTGCTGAAATATCCTTCAGGAATTTTCCGTAGGTTTTGCCCAGTGTTTGGAAATTTGGTTTGGCCTTTTTCTTCAAAATCCCAGTAGTATCTTCCAAATATTCAACCGCTTTTACATTTACTTCTGTCATTATCAAATCTGCCACATCAGCTATTTGAGCTTTGGTTTTAGAATTCAATATTGGCACCAATACTTTTTGTAATGGCAAGCGAACTCGGAGATTATGATTTTTACGAATCGAATGAACCAAAGAGGTTATTTTTTGAGCCAACTCCATTTTCTCTTCTAAATCCTTATTAATCAATGTGTTATTGACTATTGGAAATGAAGAAAGATGGACGGACAAACTTTCCGAAAGTTTTGAACTTTCTGAAAGTTGAAGATTTCGAAACATCTCCTCTGTATAAAATGGAGCTACTGGAGCAGCCAGTTGACAAACACTAACTAAGCAAGTATATAATGTATCGTATGCTGCTTTTTTATCATCATTCAACTCTCCTTTCCAGAATCGTTTACGATTCAGGCGAACGTACCAATTGCTCAAATCATCGCAAACAAAATCGGTAATGGCACGGGTAGCTTGGGTAGGTTCGTATTTTTCATACGCATTGCCCACTACTTCTACTAAGGAATTTAACTTGGATAATATCCATTTATCAGCTTCGGTTAGATTTGACAACTTTTCTAAAGTTGTCAAATCTGCTGAATATTTATCAAGATTAGAATAGATGGCAAAGAAATTGTAAGTATTGTGAAGCGTTCCAAAAAATTTACGTTGGGTATCGCCAATGCCTTCCAAATCAAATTTCAGATTGTCCCAAGGATTTGAATTTGAAATCATGTACCAGCGTGTTGCATCGGGACCATATTTCTGCAACGTCTCAAATGGATTGATCACGTTGCCTTTCCTTTTCGACATTTTCTCACCGTTCTTATCTAAAACAAGACCAGTGGAAACCACATTCTTATAAGCAATACTATCAAATAACATTACTGACAATGCATGCAGTGTAAAGAACCAACCACGGGTTTGATCTACACCTTCAGAAATAAAGTCGGCAGGGAAAGCACCTTTATCACCTTTGCCAAATGGCAATTCTTGGTCATTTCCCATATAATGCCACTGGGCATATGGCATAGCTCCTGAGTCGAACCAAACATCTATTAGGTCTGTTTGGCGGATCATTTTTTGGCCTTTTTCCGAAACCAGAAACACCTCATCAACATATGGACGGTGCAAATCTTTTAATTCAGTAGGTTGTGAAAGACCGAGTGTTTTATTCGCCTTCAGAATTTCATTCTTCAATTCTTCTAAAGAGCCAATACATTTGGTTTCTTTTTCGTCTTCACTAACCCAAATTGGCAATGGAGTTCCCCAATATCTAGATCTTGATAAATTCCAGTCAACTAAGTTTTCGAGCCAGTTTCCAAAGCGACCAGTACCCGTACTTTCCGGTTTCCAATTGATTGTCTTATTCAATTCAACCATTCGATCTTTTACTGCGGTGGTTTTGATAAACCAACTATCCAATGGATAATACAAGACTGGTTTATCAGTTCTCCAACAATGAGGGTAGCTATGCTCGTATTTCTCTACTTTAAATGCTTTGTTTTCAGTTTTTAGTTTGATTGAAATAAGGACATCTGTTGATTTATAATTTGGATCTGACTCGTCTTTGTCTTCGTAATTCTTTACATACATCAAAGGATAATCAGTGACTTCCTTCACAAAACGCCCTTTTTTATCAACCAAAGGCATTTCTTTTCCATTTTCATCCAATACAGTAATAGATGGAATACCTGCCTGTTTGGCCACTCTGGCATCGTCTGCACCAAATGTTGGGGAAATATGTACCACTCCCGTTCCGTCTTCGGTAGAAACAAAATCACCTGAAATTACTCTAAATGCACTTTCTTTTGGCTGTACGTATGGCATTAGTTGCTCGTATTCAATCCCTACCAAATCTTTGCCTAGGTATTCTTCCAACACTTGAAAGGGAATTACTTTATCTCCAGCATTGTAGCTTTCGAGGGGAATTTCGGCCGTTTTTGCGTGGAAATATTTCTCCAACAAATCTTTGGCCAACACTACCACAACAGGCTTAAAAGTATATGGATTGAATGTCTTTACATTTACATAAGTAATGTTTTCGCCAACAGCCAAGGCAGCATTAGAAGGTAAAGTCCAAGGTGTGGTAGTCCAAGCTAAAATGAAAACTTCGTTCCAATTGATATTAGTAGCGGTATCAGTTACTTCTGGATCATTGATTGATTTTAATAATTCTCTATGAGAAAATGCTTTTGAAGCATTACTCAAATTTGCAAACAACTTCTCTGATTTCGAATTACGCTTTACTTTAAACTGCGCTACAATCGAAGTGTCTTTCACCATTTTGTAGCAACCTGGCTGGTTCAATTCATGAGAACTTAAACCTGTACCTGCCGCAGGTGAATAGGGCTGAATGGTAAAACCTTTATATAGCAACTGCTTGTCGTACAGTTTTTTAAGTAAAAACCAGCAGCTTTCAATGTAGCTATTTTCATAGGTGATATATGGATTATCAAGATCAACCCAATACCCCATTTTTTCTGTCAAATCATCCCACTCTGCTTTGAAACGCATTACCGTTTCTCGGCATTTTTGGTTGTATTCCTCTACCGTAATTTTTTTGCCGATGTCGTCTTTGGTTATGCCTAATTCCTTTTCTACTTGTAATTCTACAGGCAAACCATGGGTGTCCCACCCCCCTTTGCGATCTACTTTGTAGCCTTGCATGGTTTTGAATCTGCAAAAAATATCCTTGATGGTTCTTGCCATCACATGGTGAATGCCGGGAGTACCATTAGCCGAAGGAGGGCCTTCAAAAAAAACAAATGATCCTTTTGGATTCTCTTTTTCTACTGATTTTTCAAAAACTTGGTTCTCTTTCCAATACTTCAATACCCTATCAGCTATTTCAGGGTAATTGGCAGATTTATATTCAGGATATTTATTCATTATTAATTTTGGTATTCTTTTGTTCTAGTTCTTTTGGAATATTTTCAATTTGGGTTTTGAAAATTGGCAAACTTTTGTTTGAAATTTTATAAATAGTACTCAATTGAACATTTTAGTATTCATGAACAATGATATTTCTGGTTTTGTAGGCAAGTTTCCATTCTGTATTAGGTTTTTTATTTTTTAGATCATCAGAAATATGTTTACATGCTTCTCCAATTATCATCAATTGAACTAGACATCCAGCAACCATAAGTTTACCTTTGTTGTCGTGTGAGAATTAAACTTTTTGAAAATTCTAAAATGAGATCAGCAGCCTCTAAAATATGAATTAGTCTTACTTCATCACCAATCTTATCTTTCATAAATCAATATTTTGTCTTTTTTCAACATGAGTTCTCACGTATTTGGATAAACCCAAATCATCAACTAAATCTACTTTATATCTCACTTTTTTTTCCAATTCAATGATCATTCTAGCCCAATCAAGCAAATCAATATTGTTATTTTTTTCCATAACCAACAACAAATCTATGTCGCTCCCTTTTTTTTCATCCCCACGAGAATATCACCCGAAAAGATAAGCTCTAAAAATAGGTTTATCTGCAAAATATGTTCTTATTTTGGATATCATTTTTTCAGTTGCAGGTTTCATGAAAATAAATTTTAGAGAATTTACTGTAATTTATCATGTCTATGCGTTTTTTATCCTTGGTATTTCAAAGCGTTAGAATGGTACTTTGGAAATAAGCCTGCGAAAATACGCAAATACAATCAATAAAAACAGCTTGTTAAAAAATCTGAATTGCAGATTTGTAGGTGAACTTTTAAACATTAATAAACAAAAAAGCCAGCTATTTCAAGTGAAAAAGCTGGCTTCTTTAAGATTATTTCAATTTACATTCTAAAAAGTGGCCTTGCATTTGC
>JBJXGB010000258.1:0-8834 GCA_046152935.1 Cytophagales bacterium | reverse complement strand
AGAGGCATTTAAGATTTTTCAGGCGAAAGATACTTTTGAGTGGTTTGAGAACAGAGGCGTAAAGTTAAAAATTGAAGAAGATGGCAGAATATTCCCAATTTCAGACAACTCTCAAAGCATAATAGACTGCTTTATCGACCTCACTTACGAACATGGCATACAATTAAAATTGAATTATAGCATCGAAAAAATCACAAAAACAGCATTTGGTTTCGATTTGAAATTTACGAACAATGAAATTGTGCAAGCCAATAAAGTAATAATTGCCACTGGTGGATACAATAATATGAGTTCGTATCAGTTTTTGGTCGATTTGGGACATACCATTCACGCACCAATTCCTTCGCTTTTTACTTTTAATGATAGCCAAAAGCAATTGGTTGATTTGAGTGGGCTTTCGGTGTCAAATGCAATAGTGAAAATAGCAAGTTCAAAATTTGAAAACCAAGGGCCACTTTTGATTACACATTGGGGATTGAGCGGGCCTGCTGTTATCAAACTTTCAGCTTGGGCCGCAGAGTATTTGGCTGGTCAAAACTATGTTTTTACTGCTTTGGTAAACTGGACAGGCATACCTAAAGAAGACGAACTAAAAGCACAACTAGCTGATTATAAGATCATTCACCCTAAAAAAAAGATAGTTACCAACCAATTGTTTGGCATTCCCTTGCGGTTGTGGGGCAAAATATGCGAAATGGCAGAGATAAACGAGGAGAGAATTTGGGCTGAAATAAGTGCCAAACAGTTCAATAAACTTGTCGAGAATCTATTCCGTTGCGCATTCCAAATCAAAGGAAAAACTACTTTTAAAGATGAATTTGTGACTTGTGGTGGCGTAGATTTAAAAGAAATAAACGTGCAAACGATGGAAAGTAAATTGGTAAAAGACCTATTTTTTGCAGGTGAAGTGTTGCATATAGATGGTATCACGGGTGGTTTCAATTTTCAATCTGCTTGGACAACTGGTTTTATTGCGGGTAAAAATATCCATATCTAAAATATTTTTTTTGCCAATGTTTAGAATTCGTTTTTTCACAATATCAGCCCTATTTTGCTTTTTTTTAGTTGGTTTTGCTCAAAAAACTATCCAAATCACCTCTTGGAATCTTTGCAACTTTGGCAGGTCGAAATCGGATTTGGAAATTGCTTTTATTGCCAAAACAATTCAAAAGACAGATATTTTAGCCATTCAGGAGGTGTCTAGTAGCTATTATGGGGCACAAGCCGTAGCTAAATTGGTAGATGAACTCAATCGAACTGGCTCGAAATGGGCATATTGCATAAGTGAGCCTACGGTTGGCAATGGGAGCGAGCGATTTGCCTATATTTGGAAGACTTCAAAAGCAAGATTAATTGGTAAGGCTTGGCTAGAAAAGGCGCTCGATACACTTATTGATAGAGAGCCATTTTTGGCTCGCTTTCAAATGAAATCAGGTGAAAAAATGCTTTTAGCATGCCTTCATGCCGTGCCGAAAGCAAAAGAGCCTTGGCGAGAATGCCAATATTTATATAAAATAGATAGTGCATATAAAGCTGATAATCTGATGATTATGGGCGATTTTAATCTGTCGGAAAGCAATAAAGCTTTCGATTCTTTAAAAGAAAGAAAAATTGTGCCAGCCTTTCGCCACCTGAAAACATCCATAAAAATGAAAATTAAAAATGGTGAAAAATTTGCCAATGAATTCGATAATTTATTCATCGATCGAGATTTGATAAAAGTAAAAAATGCTGGAAGAATCGATTTTACCGATCGCTTACAAAATCTAAAAGAAGCTCGAAAAATTTCCGATCATGTCCCTGTATTTGCCGAAATTGAATTTTGATTTTATAAATTCCAAGAACAAGACTTATTGAAGTTTGGGATCGTCTTTTTTTACAACACCATTTTCTAAAAAATATATTTGTTGGCTTTCCTTGCAAGTGGCAAAGCCAAAGGTGTCAAATTTTAGTTTAAAGCCCAATTCGCTCATCCAGCCTGTTTGTTTGGCAGGGTTGCCAACCACCAAAGCATGGTCTGGAATGCTTTTTGTAACCACAGCCCCAGCTCCGACAAAGGCATATTTACCAATTTCAATGCCGCAAACGATTGTGGCATTTGCCCCAATAGTCGCACCTTTTCTTACTATTGTACTTTTATACTCGCTTTTCCGATTTACAGCACTTCTTGGGTTTATTACGTTGGTAAACACGCACGAAGGCCCTAAAAATACATCATCTTCTATAGTCACGCCTGTATAAACAGACACATTGTTCTGTATTTTTACATTGTTGCCGATTAACACATTTGGTGAAATCACCACGTTTTGACCAATATTGCAGTTTTCTCCTACTACAGCCCCAGCCATTATGTGCGAAAAATGCCAAATTGTTGTGCCTTTTCCTATGGTGCTACCCTCGTCTAAAAAAGCCGAAGAATGAGCTGAATATGTTGTATTCATTTGGAGTTGATTTATCGAAAACCCTAGCTGCAATGCAGCCTACAAGTATATTGTAGAGATAAATGATCGTATTATCTATCAAAAATAGAGGTATCGTATACAAGAAGATGAAAATGCCTAGTCGCGAAACCGCATAAAGGTAATAAAAAATGAAAAAACTCAATGTGGCGCCTATAAAACCTATCTCAAATTGCATTTTCAAAAAATCGTTGTGTACCAAAAAAGGCTTTGCCATCCACAAGTAAATATTAGCGTGTCGCATCGTTTTCCATAGAAAAACTTCTGCTTGGCCTGGCCCATTGCCAAACATAAAACTCAAAAAACCGCGATCGAGAATTTCTGGTTGCAGCAGATTTACTAATATCATTCGTCCAGTAAGAAAATAATCCAAATCCATTTCTCCTTTGCCTATGATATTTAAAAACAATTTTCCAAAGAATTCAATATTAGTTCCGATCATCCAGAAAAACATATAATAACAAAATAGACAAACGAAGAGCCATAACTTTTTGTCGTATAATTTAGCTGGCTTTATAATAAAATAATAGATCGGCACAGCAGCAAAAAGACCAAGTAAACTTGCACGTTTACTTACTAATGAAAGAAATAATATAGAAATAGCCAGCAGAAGCCATTTTTTTTTATATAGGTAATAAATAACAAAAATACCGACCACACAGCCAAAATGATATTCTGTATCACTTTGGCTTGTTGTTAGTATAGTATTGAGAATGTTTAATTCCAAATCAAATTGCTTCCAAGCTGCAAAACTAAAAACAGCAGTAATAAAAAGCCAATTAAATTGCCGTTCGGAAAATCGCCACTCAAAAGCAAATAATAAAAGAGGCATCACAAAAATCAATATATCTCGGTAAAAAGTGGAAAAATAGATGTCCTTGGCGTTCAAATATAAGCCAATGGCTACAATCACCAGAAATGCAACTGCTAATTGAATATATGATACGCTCAGTTTTAGCTTACTTTCGGGCGAAAATAAATTGCAGATAAAAAGCACGATCAAACCTGCAAACGGCAAAATGTAAAATATAGACCTTAATACTTCAGGAAGGTCGTAGCCGTAGGCGAAATGATATATTATTAAAAGTGGAATAAATAAGAAATATACAAAAAGTTTAGATGCATCAACTTTAGGTGATAAAAAATTTTGTTCGTATGTTTTACTGTTTATTGTAGGCATTAAAGTTGGATGTCGTTGTACTTGTAGAATTCTACTATTTTCTTTTTTAAAATAAGATCATATTTCGACTGGATTTGGTTGGAGCGAGCCAAATTGAGTGCATTGCTAGCAATTGTGTAATCGACAGCATTGATTACACCTGCATTGAATCTTTTTTCTGTCACCCGAAAAGCTTCTTCATTTGCCAAAACTTGCGTGAGCGCGGCATCAAATTTTTTCTGAGCACCTTTGGCATCTAAAAACGCTTGCTCTATTTTTTTTCTTAGTTGCTGTTTGGCATTTTGCAGATTCAATTCAGCATTTTTTCTGCTAATATCAGCGTTTTCTGCACTTGCTCTCGCTGTGCGGTTGGTATAGATTGGTATAAATAAATTTAATGAAAATGAAGGTGCCAAATTATCGCTCAATTGAGCATAAAGAGGAGAATTTTCAGTAAGTGCCCTAAAAGTTGGCTGGAATACGCGCAAAGTAGGGTCGTTATTTACTATGCTGCCATTGAACACAGGTTCTCCAAATTGATAGCCAGTCACCCTTGTTGTTAAACTAGAGTAGTAAGAATTTATTTGAGAAATAAGTGTTAAGCGCGGATACATATTACCTTTGGCTGCAAAATATGCAAATTGTGAACTTTTCAATCTCAAATCCGCCCCTTTTACCGAAGGCTGTGTTTGTTCGGCCAATTTGTAAATTTCCTTAGGCGTTTCCTCCATATTTGTCGTATCGATAAAAGCTGGTATTTCTATTTCTATTTTTTCTATTTCATACTTTTCTAATGGCAAATTCATGAATTGAATCAAGTTCAATTTGGCTATATTTAGTTGGTTTTCAGCATTAATCATGGCCGATTCGTCATTGGCTGCTTTCGATTTTAAATCTAGCAAATTGCTTATTGGCGAGATGCCACCGTTTACCAATTTTTCAGTTCTTAAAGTTTGCGAATTGGTAACCAAAAGTTGGTTTTGGGCATTTTTTAAAGCTTCTTTATTGTACAATATTTGCACATAGGCATTCAACACATTGAGAATGAGCGTGTTTTTGAAATCCTTTAATTCAAATTCTATCGCTTGGGCACTATATTTATTTTGTTTAATAATGTTGGAAAGACGAAAACCACTGAAAAGTATAAGATTTGAATTAATGGAAAAGGAACTTTGCGAGTAATTTTGATCGCGGAATTGATTGGTTGAAAAATCTACTGTTCGGCCAAAATTTAAGCCAGGCGTGATATTGGCCGATAAACTTGGGTATCGTGCTTCATTGGCCAATTTTCTGCTTATTTCTGCGCTTTCTACATTTAGTTCGTTCTGCTTAAGTTGAATGTTATTTTTCAACGATCGATCTATGCATTGTTGTAACGTAAAAACAGTAGAGCTGTCTTGAGCGATTGAATTGAAAGCAACGAGTAATAATAGATGAACGGCTTGCAAATACTTCATTTACTGGTAAGGTTAGGCTATTTAGAGGTGTAACGATATCGTTTGAGAAAATTATATCGTGCTGCCTTCATTTTTTGTAAATTTAACAATCAGTTCGGCAAAATCGGGATATTCATCAATTAAAGTCTTTCTATTTGCCAATTCAAAATCTGTAAAATCAAAAGCGGGAGCAACCACGCAACTTACTAAAATGAATGAATTTGGTACTAGCACTTTGGCCGCAAACCAGTGTTGACGTGGTATCAAAGCTTGCAAATGTTCGCCTTCTTCCGTTTTTGAGCCAAGTTTTTGCGTTATCAACCCTGTTTTGTGCAGAATATGTATTTCTACAGTTTCTCCAGCGTGAAAATACCACAATTCATCAGATTGAATTTTGTGGAAAGCAGAAATATCTTCACTTCTCAATAAAAAATAAATGGAAGTGGCAAAATTTCGATCGCCTGAATATCTTTCTGGCAAGTGCTCCTGTTGTGTTTTTTCGTCACTTCGATACATTTCTTTGTAAAATCCACCTTCTGGATGCGGCTTTAATTCCAAATCTTTTATCCATTCTTCAGCAGATTTCATTTTTCAGGTTAGTTTGAGTGTTGATTTGATGAAATTGGTGTTAAATTCGCAATATTAATACAATTAATCAAAATATAGTAGAATGCCTTCATTTGACATCGTGAGTAAAGTCGATCCGCAAACCCTCGATAATGCGGTAAATGTAGTAATCAAAGAAATTGCCAATCGCTACGATTTTCGCGATAGCAATACAAGTATCGAATTGAACAAAAAAGACATGGTTATTAATATCGAAACTACCAACGATATGCAAATTGAAGCCATTGAAGAGGTTTTGATTACACGATCCGTGAAGCAGGGCATCGACAGCCGCAGTTACGATTTCAGTAAAAAGGCCGAACCATCGGGAAAAATTATCAAAAAAGCCATCAAAGTTAATGCTGGGCTTGAAAAAGAAGTCTCAAAAAAAGTTGTAAAATTAATCAAAGACTCAAAGCTAAAAGTAGATGCAGCTATCATGGACGATCAGGTACGTGTGACAGCCAAAAATATTGATGATTTGCAAGGTGTAATTGCAATGCTGCGAAAATCTGACGTTGGCGTGCCTTTGCAGTTTGTGAATATGAAATAATGTAAATTGATTTGTAAATTGATTTGTAAATGTTATTTTTGTATTAAATACCTAGCAAATGGAATCAGAAGGATAATCACTCAAAACATATTTTTTTAATAGTACTGCCAATAATCTAACATTATTGGCTTTTTTGTATCTAAAATGAAGTTTTTTAAAGAGCATTTGCTAAGTTCCTTTTTTTTTCTCTCAGCTTTAGCATCCATCATTTCACTTTTTTTTCCAATATTTCAAAGTAACCAACTAGCCACTATTGCTTTATTATTTTTTGTGGCTACGCTAATAATATTGCTTTTTAAACTTATTCTTGGTATAAATGAATTTACAGAAACAAGCTATCCTGAAGATTATTCTACAAATTCTTCCTTCATAAAATACAGTACTTTTGATGGCATAAGAATTTCGTATGAAGTATATAAATCGATTCAATGCAAGCGATTGTATAAAACATATTACGAATACGATTTTAAGTGGTCGGGTAAAAACGAACCTAAGATAAGTTCGAAGCTTCAAAATTTCAAAAAAACAATCAAAAATAATGAAATTGGCCTCGATAAGGCAATTTTGGAATATCCAGAGCCTTTGTATTTCAATCAGTCTGCCATTATTCATTTTTTGGCAGAATTGAACGATCCAGATCAAGTTTCAAAACCCTACGTTTGTGTGAAAATTGATTATAAAATCAATATCTTACACTTTAGAATAGAATTGAAACATAGAAATAATATACAATACAAAATTGAAAGAAGAAAAATAGATATTCAAGTCGCAGCTGAATATGAATTGCTTGAAAAATTTAATGTTGAGGGAAATTCATTTGAGTACCATTTAATTAACCCTGAAATAGGATATTTTTACCGAATCGTTTGGGACGAACAAAAACATGAATAATCAAAAATACGAAACAGTAATTGGGCTCGAAGTGCACGCCCAACTTTCCACTTTATCGAAAGTATTTAATGGGGATAGCACCGAATTTGGAAATTTGCCAAATACCAATGTTTGTGTCCATACACTGGCACATCCAGGTACTTTGCCTCGATTGAATAAAAAAGTGGTAGAATACGCTATGAAAATGGGCTTAGCTACCAATTGCGCAATTTCAAGATTTCAATATTTCGACCGCAAACAATATTTTTATCCCGATTTGCCAAAAGGCTACCAGACTACGCAAGACAAAACTCCTATTTGTAAAGGAGGTTTTGTAGACATAAAAGTCAAAGATTGTGAGCCTAAAAAAATTAACCTCACCAAAATTCACATGGAGGAAGATGCAGGAAAATCTATGCATTTGGATGGCGGAAACGAATCTTTGGTCGATTTGAACCGTGCAGGAACGCCTTTGATCGAAATTGTGACAGATCCCGATATTCGCAATGCAGATGAAGCTTATGCTTTTTTGACTGAAATCAGAAAGCTAGTTCGTTATCTTGAAATTTGCGATGGAAATATGGAAGAAGGCTCTATGCGGTGCGATGTAAATATCTCGCTTCGGCCTTGGGGCCAAGAAGAATTTGGCAAAAAGGTGGAAGTGAAAAACTTGAATTCTTTCAGCAATGTGAGAAAAGCCATCGAATTAGAATACGATCGTCAATCGGCCATGTTAGATGCTGGAGAAGATATATTATCAGAAACCAGAACATTTAATACTGTAGAGATGAAAACCTCAAGTCTACGAACAAAAGAAGATTTGAACGACTATCGCTACTTCCCTGAGCCTGATTTACAGCCACTTACCATTTCTGAAGAATGGCTGAGTACCGTTCAAAAGTCTATGCCAGCTTTGCCTCATGAATTACACAAGCGATTTACACTCCAATATGGTTTGCCAGAATACGATGCTTCTGTATTGACAGACAATAAAGAAATAGCCTTGTTTTTTGACGATCTCTGTCAGAAAACCAACAACTACAAAACTGCTTCCAACTGGATGATGGGGCCTGTGAAATCGTACTTGAACGAACTTTCATTGCATATTTCAGATTACCCGCTTTCGACAGAAAAGTTGGCTGGTGTTATTGAGTTGGTCGATAGTAATAAAGTCAGCAACTCGATTGCAACGCAGAAAATATACCCTGAAATGCTTAAAAATCCTTCCAAAACGGCTTTGCAATTGGCGCAGGAATTGAATTTATTGCAAGACAGTTCTGATGATTTTATTAAACCCTTGATCGAAGAAGTACTATCTCGCTTCCCTGATAAAGTAGCAGAATACAAAGCTGGCAAGAAGGGTTTGCTGGGCTTATTTGTAGGCGAAGTGATGAAGGCCGCCAAAGGAAAAGCTGATCCGAAAAAGACCAATGAGATTGTAGCTAAGATGTTAGAATAAGAGTTTGCAGAGTTTTAATACCCATCAGATGCTTTTACAGCATCTGACTTGCAAAGTAGCCCAATTTTACATTTTGCATCGGGTCGGTGGTCTCTCTTTCCGACAATTAAGGTCGTATTCAGATATTTGTCTGAGTCACTGAACTCAATTGGAAATTGATTTTATTAGGTAATGTACTGAAAAATAGTTGGTGACTTTTATGAAATTATTTATTAATCTTCCGGTGTCAATTTAAAGAGTAAATAGGCTCTGGTGGAGACCAACCTATCAGCAATAGAATTGATGATATACG
>JBJXGB010000251.1:0-5352 GCA_046152935.1 Cytophagales bacterium | reverse complement strand
TGTATCTATTGGCACATATTTGATGGGTAACAGTATTTCGGCTTCATCTCCATCTTTGCTCAAATACACGCCAAAAGTGGTGTGTTTGATAACCTGCATTCTATTGTATCTGCCTAATTCGATCATTGTTGTTGGTTTGTTGGCAATTTCGGAAAATTTACTGATTAGTAATTGGATAAAGAACAAAATCCAATTGAACAGATTCTAATTAGCTTGTTTGAGCTGATAGAATGATGTGTTTGAAATACCGTGTTTGATAGAGCCAAATTAAGATAATTTCTATTTTATTGGCAACCAAAGTGTTAATGTTCATAAATTATTTCTTTTGGAAACGAAGTACTTTCCATTTGGTTGTAAATTGCCAGTTGATTGACGATTATGGAAAATTTATTAGCAGGTTTGAATCCGCCCCAACGTGAGGCTGTAGAACGCACAGAAGGGCCCTTGATGATTATTGCGGGTGCGGGTTCGGGCAAAACAAGGGTTTTGACGATTAGAATTGCTCATTTACTTGCCAAAAATGTTGATGCTTTCAATATTCTTTCCCTGACATTTACCAATAAGGCAGCTCGGGAAATGAAATCTCGAATCGAGAAACTGGTGGGCACGGATGCACGCAATTTGTGGATGGGCACTTTTCACTCCGTTTTTGCTCGCATTTTGCGTTCTGAAGCTGAGAAAATCGGCTATCCTAATAATTTCTCTGTTTACGATTCAGACGACTCCAAATCGTTGATTCGCAGTATTTTACATGAATTGCAGTTGGATGATAAGATTTACAAAGTCAATTCCGTTTTAAGTCGAATATATAGTGCCAAAAACAGATTGATTTCTCCCAACGAGTATTTGAACAATGCTATTTTGATGTCGGATGACGAAAATGCCAACCGACCCAAAATCGGATTGATATATAAAGCGTATGCCGAACGTTGCTTCAAAGCAGGTTGTATGGATTTTGATGATTTGCTTTTTAATACCTGCAAATTATTCCATTTGAATCCTGATGTATTGAACAAATACCAACGCAGATTTAAGTATGTGATGGTAGATGAGTACCAAGATACCAACTATGTACAGTACATGATTACCAGGCAGTTATCTGCAATTCACAACAATATTTGTGTGGTGGGCGATGATGCACAATCGATCTATGCATTCCGTGGAGCCGACATTACCAATATTCTTAATTTCGAAAAAGACTATCCCGATTTACATATTGTGAAACTGGAGCAGAATTACCGTTCGACACAAAATATTGTAAACCTTGCCAATTCAGTAATAAAACACAACAAAGCACAGCTTCGCAAAGATGTATGGACTTCCAATGAAGAAGGTACTTTGATTGAATTAGTTAAAGCCCAATCAGATAACGAAGAAGGCCGTTTGGTGGCACAATCGGTGTTTGAAGAAAAAAACCAAAACCATTGGAGAAACGAAGATTTTGCTATTTTGTATCGAACCAATGCGCAATCACGTTCGATGGAAGAGGCTTTACGAAGACTCAATATTCCTTACCGAATCGTTGGCGGACTTTCATTTTATCAACGCAAGGAAATCAAAGATTTGATTGCCTATTTGCGCTATACAGTTAATCACCAAGACGAGGAAGCTTTTAAACGAATCATCAATTATCCGAAACGAGGCATTGGCGACACCACGGTTTCTAAAATTATTTTAACCGCTGTTGATAATGGAGTATCGATTTGGGAAGCCATGTTGAATATCGAGAAATTTATGCCAGGCAGAGTTTCCAATGCTGTCAATGAATTTGTCGATCTAGTTCGTAGTTTTGAGCTTGCCATGCAAACCAAAGATGCCTACGATGCCGCCAACCAAATAGCTCGCGAATCGGGTGTTTTGAAAGATTTATATGAAGATAAAACGGTGGAAGGCATGGCTCGCTACGAAAATTTGCAAGCTTTATTGAATGCCATCAAAGAGTTTGTGGATGATAAAGAACGGGAAGACAAAACCATGGGCGCTTTTTTGCAAGAAGTTTCATTGCTTACTACAGCCGATGCCAAAGAGGGTGATGAAAACGACAAAGTTACCTTGATGACCATTCATATGGCCAAAGGCTTGGAATTCAAGCAGGTATTTGTGGTGGGAATGGAAGAAGAACTATTTCCTAGCCAAATGATGCTGCAATCCAGATCAGATTTGGAGGAAGAACGAAGGCTTTTTTATGTGGCCGTAACACGTGCCGAAAAGAAACTCACGCTTTCTTATGCACTTTCTAGGTATAAATATGGGCGTTTGCACAACTGCGAACCCAGCCGTTTTTTGCAGGAGATCGACAGCCGCTACTTACACGTTCCAAAGAAAACCAACCAAGAACTGATGGCAGACGACTATTTCTCTGCCATGACGAAATTGGGTGGCCCCAATGCCGGCATCACCAAAGCTTCAACTTTAATTAAAAAAGTAGAACCAGCCAAGCCAGCTCAAGAACATGTGCCTTCAGCCAATTTCAAACCAAGTGATACAGGCACATTACAAGCAGGCATGAAAGTAGAACACGCCAAGTTTGGTTTTGGCGAAGTAGTAATGATAGATGCAAGCGGAAACGAGAAAAAAGCCAAAATTGAATTCGAGAAAGTAGGGGAGAAGACTTTGCTTTTGAGTTTCGCTAAGTTGATGATTTTGGGGTAAGGGAATAATTAACTATCTTATTTTTTTACAGTATCTTTATTTGAACCCAATACATATTAAATTTCTCTTTTGAAGCTTGACTTTTCAATCTACAACAAAAAATGTTTCGAATTTCATCAAGTTTATTTGAAATATTGAAAGCATTTTAAAGATTAATATATTTGCAACAATATGAAATTAAATTTAACAAATATTGGTCCTCTCAAAACAGCAGAGCTTGATCTTTCAAAAAAGCTGATAGTTTTTACAGGCTTAAATAATTCAGGAAAAACCTATGCTGCCTACATCATTTATGGCTTATACAGTTTGTTGAGGAATAATCTTGAAATATTTTATTTCATCGATTCTGGTAGAAGTGAAAAATTAATTGAAGATAGTTCTGTTGAAATTGACCTACTCGATTATTTAGAAATTACGCACGACAGTTTTATTGATTATATGCAAACAACGTTATCAAAAAATTTATATAAAGTCTTTGATACACCCCATGATTTTTTTCAAAATTCAGAAATACATATCATTAATGAACCAAGTAGTTTGTTTAATTCAATGATTGTAAGTAAAGCCTATAAGGCAACGCTTAGAATCAGTGAAAATGTAATTCTTAATATGGAAAAATCTAATGATAGCAGCATTCTCAAAGTGCAAATGATACTTGAACCAGGCAGTGCACCTGAACATGATTTTGTAAGGTTTGCATTAAATTATGAAATATACAATTTGATTTGCAGTACATATTTTGAAAGGGTTTTCACGCTTCCTGCAGAACGAAATGCAATTAATATATTTTTCAAGCAACTTTCAGTTGAAAAAAACGAATTACTAGAACGAATTATTCATTCAAGAAAAGATAAAAACTTAAATTCTGATTTTAAAAAGCCTTTTGGATATCCTTTACCGATAAAAGACAGTTTAGATATTGCAGAGAGACTAGCTCAGCTAAAAAAAGAAAAAAGTGATTTTGAATATCTAGCTTTAGAATTAGAAAAAAACATTTTAAAGGGTAAAATAAAAGTATCTGAGAATGGAGAGGTTCAATACTCACCAAATAAAAGTCCAATCAAAAACCTTGATATACATTTAACTGCCTCAATGGTTAAATCTTTATCAAATCTGGTGTTTTATTTCAGGCACTTAGCTCAAAAAGGAGACTTTATTATATTTGACGAACCAGAATTAAATTTACATCCCGATAACCAAATTTTAATTGCAAGATTCCTTGCTAGAGTAGTAAATGAAGGATTTAAAGTACTAATTAGTACTCATAGTGATTATATTATTCGCGAATTTAACGCTTTGATTATGATGAATTACAACAAGGAAAAAGTTAGAGATTTGATGAGCGAACATAAATATGATGAAAGCTCATTGCTCGACTATAATTTAATCGGAGCATATATGTTCAAAGGTAATACTTGTCAACTTTTACCAATTGATGAATTGGGATTCTCAGTTACTAGTATAGATGAGGCAATTACAAAACAGAGTAACATAACTGAGCAAATTTATTCTACGCTATTTGAGTAATGTTAGAACAAGTAAATAAACTTTTATTTGACGGATTCAAATGCCGTGTTCATAAGAAACCTAATTCCTCTTTTGAGTTAATAGAAGACAATAAGAATGCGAAATGTAAGAAAGCTGGATTTAGGGCAATCCATGAAGTCCTTGTTTATAAATTTGATAAATTTCCTAAAAGAGAAGGTAAAGAAATAATTCATAGACATCCTTATTTTAACGATGGTAAGGCAATTGCCATGTGCGATTATATTCTTTTTTATGAAACGAGAAAAAGCAATTTAGGAGTTGTAATTTGTAACTTGAAATCAGATCATGATAGCAATAACATCGATCAAATAAAAGCTGGTGAGATTTTCTCAAATTATGTTTTTGAAACATTAAAAAGGTTGTATCCATCCGTGTTTACAAATGATCTAATTCTGAAAAAGGTTTTTTTTTCTTCAAATCCTAGAATATCTGTCACAACTAAGTATCAAAAAAATAATAGGTTAAAGACAAAAAGATTGTTTTCATCAAACGACAATTTTGATATATATGATTTAGATCTTCGTTTAAACATGTAAATTAATTATGATTATAAACCTTGCCCTCGCTCGCATCTTGCGAGTGAGCGTTTAGTTTGCCTCTGGCAATTATCAAGAAAAAGCCAATGAAAATCGATAAACTATTTTAAGCCAGAGGCTGAGAATAGCTTAAACTCGCAAGATGCGAGCGAAGTCAGCTTCACATTTTATAATAAATCCTTCCCGCTTTTACCACAATCATTCACATGTCCGCTTTAAACATTTACATGTTTGCTTTAAAAATTCACATTTTGGGTTCGAACATTAACATGTTCACTGTGAAAATTAACATATTTGCTTTAAACATTCACATGTTCGCTTTGAACTTTTACATTTTTACTTTGAACATTCACATGTTTGCTCCAAACATTCAAATGTTTGCTTCGATCATTAACTAGTATGCTTCAATCTATCACTAATGTGCTTTCATCATTTACATGTTTTTCTCAATGTTGCACATCATTGAATCAAAACTACCGAACAGTAATCTGTGCAATAAATAAAGCCAAAGAAGAAAGAGAATGGAATTTCCGTTTCCTTGATGAAAGGTCAAATGGTTTCGCAAAAACTATAAGGGTATTGCCTGACAAGTCCCTCGAGGGGAACAACAAATTAA
>JBJXGB010000250.1:0-7429 GCA_046152935.1 Cytophagales bacterium | reverse complement strand
TGTATCTATTGGCACATATTTGATGGGTAACAGTATTTCGGCTTCATCTCCATCTTTGCTCAAATACACGCCAAAAGTGGTGTGTTTGATAACCTGCATTCTATTGTATCTGCCTAATTCGATCATTTTTTATATTTTAATAATCAGATTATTATTTGAAAAACTATATTGTTTGCTGAGTTTTCACATAAACGAAGAGAATTCTGCAGACAAGCTCTCATTGTCTCGAACAATCCATCTTTTAAATGCGGTAAAAGAAGAAGAAGGTCTCAGTTGTCGGATAATTTGATTTTTCAAATCGATCTTTTCTTCCTCATTGTAGTTGTCGTCATAGTACTCAAATAACAAATCTTGGAATTTCCTGATTTCTGAAAGTAGCTTACTTCTGATATTGGCTGATTCTATCGATTTTAGAACCGTGGTTCCATTATAAACTTCGTTTAAAAGCGTCACCGTATTGTTCACTTTTATTGAGTCTTCAATAGGTGAAATTAATGCTTTCTCTTTTGGGAATGGATTAATAAAATATTTGATTTTGGTGTCAATTGCCTTTTCTGATGTGCAATTCAAAATTTCATCAAATATGGGTTTAGCCAGTTTGTTATTGTTGCAATGGCTACAACAGAAAAACAAATTATTCCAATCGAATTTTAAGTCAATATTGCCTTTGTGAGGCTTGAAGTGCTCTGTGTTTATAGAATGAGGTTCTTTATCTTCACATATATAGCACTTGTTCTTAAAATCATTTTTCAAAGCTTCAAGTACTCCTTCACAATTGTAAGTACCAGATGCCTTTAATTTTTCTACAGATAAGCATGGCGGTTCAGACTGGGATTTGGGTAAATATATCATCCTAACGTTGCTTTTTTCAAGTTCTTCAATCGTATTTGTTGAATTTTCACCGCCAATTCATCTGAAAGAAATTTTGGGATTTCATTTAGGTAATGTTTCAATTCATAAAGTTTTTCTTTTTGAGAGTCGTCCAGATTTTCAATCGACATTAAATTTTCATATTCTTTTAATTGAGTTTTTAGAATGCTTGAGTATTTGTCTGAATTGAAATAGCTTTCGATGAGTGTGTCATAGGAATATCCTGATAAATCAGTAGTTACAATTTTCTTTTCTAAATCGCATATTACCGCATTTTCAATAGAATTAAGTACAAATGGGGAATGAGTGGTTACAATAAACTGAATTTTAGGGAAAAATGCTGTAAGAAACGGGAGCACTTTTTTCTGTAAGTCAATATGCAAATGGGTTTCTATTTCATCTATCAATACTATTCCTTGGACATCGTAACTTTTGGAACGATGTTCTTCCATTCGCATAATTAGCTCAGTTACAATACTTAAAATGGCAGAAAAACCATCTGACAATTGATTTAAATTGTAAGGTTCTTTCCCTTTTTCAATGATATTGAAATTATATGATTTTCTGTCAAATTGGAGCTTTACTTCGCTAGAATCAAATAATTTAAACAAGCTCTCTTCAAAATTTTTAAACCATTCGTCAATTTTACTTGCGTTTGATAGATCATTGTCGTCTTTGGCAAAAGAACGGTCGGCCTTTAAGTTAACAATGTATTGAATAAATTCATGACCCGCTTTTTCATCAATATTATAGATTGGTTTTAAGTCGATTTTATTAATTCCTGTTGGGGTTTTCAAAGCTGAATTTCTTTTGGCTTCGAAGAACGCAACAATAAATTCTCCTGATTTAAATTTATTTGAAGCTAGAATAGGCTGGTTAAATTTCACCGAAGTTCCACCAAATTGTTTCAAAACATTTTGAACATTTTTAATATCTGTGTCAATTAAAACTAATTGACTTTCGGGAATATTTAATGTCTCTTTCTGACTTTGAAAATTAGCTAGAGTGATAATGAAATTTTCATAGAGCTGTAAATTACCATTTGAAAAGGTATTCAAAAAAAGTTTCATCTCGCGAAGCAAAGTAGTTTTTCCACTTCCATTTTTACCCGTGATTATTAGATTTTTTTTAACGTTTTTATCAAGGGGAATCTCAAATCCTTTCAGATTTCTGACTTCGTTAATCGTTATTTTTTCTATGAATATCTCTTCCATTTTCATTTTTTCCATTTCGAAAATAAAGGGCTTTATGAGTCTTTACCTATTCCGCACACAATGATACAAAATTAGACAATAATTACCCTAAACTTTAAAGGCAGCAAACAGCTTCGATTTTCATATTGTTCATAAATTCCTCACTTCTAAATGCACCCTACCTCCATTTGGTTGTAAATTGCCAATTGATTGACGATTATGGAAAATTTATTAGCTGGTTTGAATCCGCCCCAACGCGAAGCTGTAGAACGCACAGAAGGACCTTTGATGATTATTGCGGGTGCGGGTTCGGGCAAAACAAGGGTATTGACCATTAGAATTGCCCATTTACTGGCTCAAAATGTTGATGCTTTCAATATTCTTTCGCTCACTTTTACCAATAAAGCAGCTCGGGAAATGAAGTCTCGGATTGAAAAACTGGTAGGAACAGATGCCCGGAATTTGTGGATGGGAACGTTTCACTCTGTATTTGCTCGAATTTTGCGATCTGAAGCTGAGAAAATCGGCTATCCCAACAACTTCTCAGTTTACGATTCTGACGACTCCAAATCGTTGATTCGCAGTATTTTACATGAATTGCAGTTGGATGATAAGATTTACAAAGTCAATTCCGTTTTAAGTCGAATATCTAGCGCCAAAAACAGATTGATTTCTCCCAACGAGTATTTGAACAATGCTATTTTGATGTCGGATGATGAAAATGCCAACCGACCCAAAATTGGTTTGATTTATAAAGCCTATGCCGAACGTTGTTTCAAAGCAGGTTGCATGGATTTTGACGATTTGCTTTTTAATACCTGCAAATTATTCCATTTGAATCCTGATGTGTTGAACAAATACCAACGCAGATTTAAGTATGTGATGGTAGATGAGTACCAAGATACCAACTACGTGCAGTACATGATTACCAGACAGTTATCTGCCATCCACAACAATATTTGTGTGGTGGGCGATGATGCACAATCTATTTATGCTTTCCGCGGTGCCGACATTACCAATATTCTTAATTTTGAAAAAGATTATCCCGATTTACATATTGTGAAACTGGAGCAGAATTACCGTTCGACTCAAAATATTGTAAACCTTGCCAATTCGGTAATCAAGCACAACAAAGCACAGCTTCGCAAAGATGTATGGACTTCCAATGAAGAAGGTACTTTGATTGAACTAGTTAAAGCCCAATCAGACAATGAAGAAGGCCGTTTGGTAGCTCAATCAGTATTTGAAGAGAAAAACCAAAACCATTGGCGTAACGAAGATTTTGCCATTTTGTACCGTACCAATGCGCAATCCCGCTCAATGGAAGAGGCGTTGAGGCGTTTGAATATCCCTTACCGAATCGTTGGCGGACTTTCATTTTACCAACGTAAGGAAATTAAAGACTTGATTGCTTATTTGCGCTATACCGTAAATCACCAAGACGAAGAGGCTTTCAAACGCATCATCAATTATCCAAAACGAGGCATTGGAGACACTACGGTATCGAAAATCATTTTGACGGCTGTTGATAATGGAGTATCGATTTGGGAAGCCATGTTGAATATCGAGAAATTTATGCCAGGCAGAGTTTCCAATGCTGTTAATGAATTTGTAGATCTGGTTCGCAGTTTTGAGCTTGCTATGCAAACCAAAGATGCCTACGATGCTGCCAATCAAATAGCCCGTGAATCGGGTGTTTTGAAAGATTTGTATGAAGATAAAACGGTGGAAGGCATGGCTCGCTATGAAAATTTGCAAGCTCTGTTGAACGCAATTAAAGAATTTGTAGACGATAAGGAAAGGGAAGACAAAACCATGGGGGCTTTTTTGCAGGAAGTATCCTTGCTTACCACAGCCGATGCCAAAGAGGGCGATGAAAACGACAAAGTTACTTTAATGACCATTCACATGGCCAAAGGCTTGGAATTCAAGCAGGTATTTGTGGTGGGAATGGAAGAAGAACTATTTCCTAGCCAAATGATGCTGCAATCCAGATCAGATTTGGAGGAAGAACGAAGACTTTTCTACGTAGCTGTGACTCGTGCCGAAAAGAAACTCACGCTTTCTTATGCACTTTCTAGGTATAAATATGGCCGTTTGCACAACTGCGAACCCAGTCGTTTTTTGCAGGAAATAGACAGTCGTTATTTGCACGTGCCTAAGAAAAGCAATCAAGAAATGATGGCAGACGATTATTTTTCTGCCATGACGAAATTGGGCGGACCAAATTCGGGCATCACCAAAGCATCAACTTTAATAAAAAAAGTAGAGCCTGCTCAAGCTACTTATGAACATATTCCATCGCCCAATTTCAAACCAAGCGATACAGGTACATTGCAAGCAGGGATGAAAGTAGAACACGCCAAGTTTGGTTTTGGCGAAGTAATAGGCATAGACACAGGCGGAAACGAGAAAAAAGCCAAAATAGAATTCGAGAAAGTAGGGGAGAAGACGTTGCTTTTGAGCTTCGCTAAGTTGATGATTTTGGGGTGAAGGAGTTCAGTAGCCCTAAATTTCAACTTAAGGCGTAAAGAGGACCAAATAATCTATTACGGTTCATAAAAGAAATTAACAATAGGAAAGAGAATTAAAATGAAGAATAGTTTTGAATAACTGAAAAAGAATATTCGTTAAAAAATTACTGTTACCAACAAATTTAGATACTTTTGTTTTTCAACTTCACACTAAAATGCTAAATTCAATTAAGCCTGTGTGTAGTTTTCGAGCCAAAATTAAAAACTGTCTCGCAACTAAAGACGTTCCTTGTAAATAAGAATCTTGATTTACATACACCGCGGATAACTGTGACAGGGTTATAAACAATTGAGCCTTATAAGCATATGAAAAAGTGCGGGAGTTCAAAAAATTGCGTTTATAGCAGATGCAGCGACCAGTGTTGGGAATTAAGGGCGGTAAGCTATTGACAATGAATAGTAACAAACGACTAAGTATGAATTAAAATAAAAACCAAAGCACATGAATTTTTGGACAATTACCGTTGCACTGTTAGTCCTGTATATAATTTACAGGACTTATAAAAAAAACAAACAAAAAAAAGAGAAAACACTCAATGACAAATGGTTAGGGGCCTTGCAAATAGCCCATGATGCAAAAGACTATAAAGAAGTTATTACACTTGTGGGCAATAAGGAATTGACTAGTGATAAGTTATGCTACGTTTATGGCAATGCTCTATTAATGACTGGTGAGACAGGAAAAGGAAGAAGTATTTTTAAAAAAGCATTTTCATTTGGTGACAAAAATGCAACAAGAAAAATATTTGGATTTTCGGAGTTAAACGCTGGAAATTATAAGGAAGCAATTTCTTTATTGCAAGAAATAGAAAAAGACTATTTGGCAATTCAATTTAAGTATGATGACGGTTACGACATAATTGAGAATTTAGGAATTGCATTTATGGAATTAGAAAAGTACGATTTGGCAATCGAAGCGTTCAAAGGAGCACCCATTGGAAAGAAAAACATTGTTGACGGACTAAATAAAATATTTATTCTTTTAGGACAATGTTACGAGAAGAAAGGCGATAGTAAAAATGCAATTAAATTTTATACAAAGTCAATTGCTTATAGATACAATGAAGACTTACAGAATAAGATTGATGAAATTGGTACTGAAAAGTAAAAATACCTGCCTTAGTCGGTATTTGGCCTAGTTCTGAGCTTTTTATGCTAAATCACTAGTTGTCACTAGGTTGTGAAGCAATCTAAAATACTTTCTTTAGATTGCAGCTAAAGAAGTTCCGTATTCATTCAAAATCCTGAGTTGCCAAACAAAGGGAAACAGGGGCATGGGTAAAAAAGAAAAAGATTTTTCCTGACAAAATAAAAAGGCCAACTAATTAAATGTTTATTCATCCTGAGAAATTTAGAGAAGAAGACCTATACGAAAGGTTGAGATTTAGATTTACCAAGTATGCTGAAGTTATCCCTTCACGTGGTGATCAAATGTCGTATTTGCACTACATGACTAGAAGTTCATCAAACATTATGCAAATCTCAAATTCTATTAGACAATTTGGCTTATTAAGTGGTGATTTTTGGGGTTATGGTATCAACAAGATAAGTAACGGTGAAAATGAGTTCAGTAATTTTGATATTGATGAAATCAACCAAACAGATTCTTTGAATAAGCATCTCTATTATGATAAGTTTAATATGCTAATTTTTAACGTTAAAGACAACAACTTTAATGCTGCATGTTTCACAATTCCAGTAGGCGGGCATACACCCATAGAAACCGTATTTAAAAAAATAAATATGTCTAAATTTCTTAAAAACGAATTTAATCTAGTGGGACTGAAGGCATTTGTATATATACACTTTCATGATTTGGCACACCCAATTTCATTTCAAGTTGATTCATTTATTGACGCACACAAATTCGCCAGTTATTATATAAAAAATCTTGAAGTTTTAGGTGAACAAGCATTAAAATCTTTGAATCCGAATAGAAATCCCGAATTTGAAACTGTAGAACATCGTGAATTCAAAAAAGAGGCTGGAGATAAACTTGATTTAATAATAAATAAATTAGGAGAGCTAGATGATTTTCAAAAGGCGAGTAGTCAGGTGATTTTCGAAGAAATTGAGGATTTAAGAAGATTAATGGATAAATTGACACCTAAACAATGGCAACAAATTGCAAAAGGGAAAGTAGCAGACTTAGTGCTATCAAAGCTATTTGAAAATGAGACTATTAAATTCTTATGGGAACAACTAACTAATGCTAATTTAGATATAAAACTACTACCATCCACCTAGCTGCCCTCGCTCCCATCTTGCGAGAGTGCATTTAGTTTGCCTCTGGCAACTATTCGGAAAAAAAGCCTACTAAAATCGATAAGCTACTTTAAGCCAGAGGCTTACACTAGTTTACACTTACAAGATGCGAGCGAAGTCAGCTTCACAATTTCTAATAAATCCTTCCCGCTTTTACCACAATCATTCACATGTCCGCTTTAAACATTTACATGTTTGCTTTAAAAATTCACATTTTGGGTTCGAACATTAACATGTTCACTTTGAAAATTAACATATTTGCTTTAAACATTCACATGTTCGCTTTGAACTTTTACATTTTCACTTTGAAAATTAACATATTTGCTTTAAACATTCACATGTTCGCTTCGAACATTTACATATTTGGTTCGAACATTCACATGTTTGCTTTGAACATTCACATGTTTGCTTCGAACATTCACATGTTTTTCTCATTGTTGCACATCATCGAATCAAAACTACCGAACAGTAATCTGTGCAATAAATAAAGCCAAAGAAGAAAGAGAATGGAATTTCCGTTTCCTTGATGAAAGGTCAAATGGTTTCGCAAAAACTATAAGGGTATTG
>JBJXGB010000235.1:0-3027 GCA_046152935.1 Cytophagales bacterium | reverse complement strand
TTCCTTCCACTAGCTCTCTAATATTGGCTTTATCTAATTCAATGACCATTTTTCCTGCTTGCGGATTTTGTTTTAGAATTTTCGTTCTCATTTTCACTTTAATAATTTGAATTTTTGCGAACTTTACCGAATCGTTTGAAATATATTCATAAATATTTTTCAAATCCATTACTGACTGCTTAGTCCAATTTATTCGAACCATTTCTCCATTTGTTGTTCTAACTCAAATTCGGAAATCACCTCGCCTTTTACAGATTGCTCATTTCCCCGCTCTACTTTGTCTAAGAAAATAATTTTCCCAATTAGTTCTTCAGCAGAAAATGTATCTGGCAAACTTGTAATCGTTTCGTTAACCAAAGCCTTAGTGAGCATATTTTTTTCTTTAAAGGTATGAATTTTTTATTATTTTTATTCGACATTTATCATGCCGAATCCACATTACTCAGATATTTAGCTGAGTTTAGGTTGAACAATTGGAAATTGTTTTTTATCTGTGGTTCGACATTACAAATGTTGAACAGCCTAGATCAGTCTTTATGTATCTCACCATGCAAATAAAAGTTATCAACCAATCTCAATTTGAATTGCCAGCGTATCAAACGCCCTTATCAGCTGGCTTAGATTTGAGAGCGAATATTGTAGAAAGTATCTTTATTAAACCTTTGGAAAGAGCTTTGGTGCCCACTGGGCTTTTTATAGAATTGCCAGCTGGTTATGAAGCTCAAATTCGCCCCAGAAGCGGATTGGCTTTTAAAAATGGTATTACCGTTTTAAATAGTCCGGGTACGGTAGATGCAGATTACAGAGGTGAATTGAAAGTGCTTTTGGTAAATTTATCGAACGAAGCTTTTGAAGTTAAGTCTGGCGAGCGCATTGCCCAAATGGTGGTGGCAAAACACGAAACGATTGTTTGGATTCCAGTGGAAGTACTTTCCGACACAGCAAGGGGTGCAGGTGGCTACGGAAGCACGGGTGTAAGATAAGGGCAGCCCTTTGAAGACCATAAAACCGTCAAAAAAGTTTGATTTGAGGGGGTTTTTATTTGAACACTAGGTCGTAACTTGCTGCAATAATTCAGTATCTCAAACACTAAACGACTGATAATCAATTGTTAAAACCGATATTCGTAGCCAATATTGGTCACAAAGAGCCTTGCCAGCCCATCTGCATTGCGTTTTACTAGAAATTCTTTTCCTTCCAATAACTGAACCGAAAATCTATCAACAAGTCGATAGCCAACCATCAGTTTAATAGCAGATTTGGTATTAAAACGATAGCCACCTCCCACTAATACAGTAATGGCAAAATTGTCGGTCTCAATATTTTGCTGATATATCTTGTTTAAAGTATTAATCTCTCTTTCAATTCCGTTTGCAACTGGCCCATCTAAAAAGCGATCTTTTGTTAGCCGATAGATAGCCAAAATTCCGACATATGTATTCCAGTTTGAGAATCGAAAATTACGTTCTGCTCTCAGCATTACATCGATACCGCGTTCCAAATTTCTCGATTTCGGATACAAAATGGCTTTGGCAGAGTCACTGGTTTCGTTCCAACCAGCGAGCGTGCCAACCCACAAAAATTGGTTTCCATTTTTATTGAGCGGAATCTGAATTCCCGTTGAAAAAAGCCAGTTTTTTGTCGCGAACGAAACCCCTGCTATCACATCGTAAGTGCCCAAAGTAGTTTGGTAGTACATTGGCAAAGGTCTATCTGCAAAATTGCCCATTCTATCAGCCACATTTTTTGTAATGTTTGCACTGCCTGTTGGAATTTTGGTACCAACACTCAAATTGAGCTGATATGCTTCTTTGCTTATTAGATTTTGGGTAAAACTGATCGAAACATCACCAAAACCTTGCGTATTGCCCAAGCTACCAAATACAAACTGGTAAGGCATTTTTATCTGGGCAGTAAGTCTGTTAGTAATACCAACGTTAACATCGGCTGTATAGGAAAATATGTACAGACCAAATGTTGTGAGACCATAATATTGAGTAAATTCAACAGAACGTACTCTTAAATTCACCTTTTTGGAAAAGCCTTGATTGGGTCGCATTGCACCCATTGTACAAAAACCAGCATCGCTACAGCCTTGAGAATACGATCTTTGTGCAAAAAAAGGCACTATAAGTATCAAAAAAAGTAGCAATCTGCTCATAAAAAATATTTTTAAAAATAGATATGATTAAAATTCAAAGCTATATTCTATTCAATATCGTTAAGTAAGTGTGGTCACTATCAAATTCCCAACTGTCAAAAAATCGGCAATTTTCACCAAAAAAGCTACTTTTTAAACGAAGTTATCATTTCAGTGCCCAGTGTGTTGTCGTAAAGTACCAAGCTCTCGTTGGTCAATTCTTTGATAAAATAGGCCACTTTTCTTTTATCTTCATTAATTGTAATCAACGAATCTTTGCTTTCAGATAATTGCCATACCCCTCTCTCGGTTGACATGCCCGATAAAGTATAGTTGCCATCTTCTTTTAAATCAAGGAAAAAACCAGATACCAATTCACCAGATAGTTTTTGCTCTGAAATCACGGCCTCGCTCACCAGCCATTTATGGGTTATCAATTTTGATTTGCTGCTGCAAGATGCTATGAGTAAGATCAAAACCATCATTTTTGCCGTTCGTTGAAATTTCATTTGTTTCCTTTTTAATTGTTGTAATTGATACTTTTCTAAGCCGAGCCTCGATTCTTCCAAATCTAGTTTATTCGCTATTTTTCTTAATGTTTCATCATTTGTTTTGATTTTTTTGGCAATTGTCTCTCAAAATCTTGCCATGCACCGATCAATTTCGATTATGTTTAGCAATAATAATTGAAAATATGTTGATCTCTGTTGAATTCGCTTCCTTGCAAACTAGCCAACCTGGCGGATCTCATTTTATTCAATTTTATCTCGTACTTCTACTTTAATCGTAGCAAAACTTCATCTTTAGTTTCGCTCATCAACAAATTTTCTTCAATTTACACAATTGCAACATTTTGCAAGCCGGGAAGTGTTATAATTCTTGTATAT
>JBJXGB010000234.1:0-12019 GCA_046152935.1 Cytophagales bacterium | reverse complement strand
ATAACGATGGTTGCACTAGACTGAGCTGCCAATAATATATCTTTCGAAACATCGCCATTTTTAGTGGTTCCAGTAGTAACCCAAAAGCTTTCGTTCACACCTCTGGCCGTAAGTGGTATCATTTGCATTTCTGGCACTGCGATCGAACTGCTGATACCTGGCACTATCGCCACTGGCATATTAAATGCCTTTGCAAACTCAATTTCTTCATATCCACGCCCAAATACAAACGGGTCGCCACCTTTCAAACGCACCACGTGCCCATATTTGAATGCGTTTTCAACTATCAACTGGTTGATTTCGTCTTGTGAAAAAGCACAACTTCCTCGTCTTTTTCCCACAAACACAAAGGGCGTACTGGGTCTTGCGTATTCCATTAATTCATCATTTGCAAGTGCATCGTACAAGATCACATCTGCATTTTGAATCGCTTTTATGCCCTTTAGTGTGATTAGTTCTGGGTCGCCTGGGCCAGCGCCAACTAATGTAAGTCTTGGTATTATCATTTTTGCGATAAATATCGGTTGGCAAATATCTTAATAAATACGAAATGACTTGCTATCTGCAGCAGGTGAAAGTCAGAATTCGATACTAAACCTTTAAAGCATCCATACCTATATTATGAAATAGTACAAATACTAATTTTTCTAATTCATAGTTCAAATTTGATGACAATTTTTTATTATAGTTTCTATTTTTAAAATACATAGTTAGTTTTTATGGCCAAAATAGGTAAATCATGGTACTTTTTTAATATTCTCTTATAATTTTCAAATTAATGAGTAAATATACTTACAAAAATAATGAGTATTGAAATTAAGCCTGTATATTTGATTATATCTTAAAAATGTGAGAATATAGTTCATTTTGAAACATAGTTTTAATATTTATATTAATAATTGCATAAGATAGGTCATAATATTAACACAAATTTGTTAAATCCATGAAAACCAGAATAGTAGTAATAGGCAATGGAATGGTAGGCTATAAGTTTTGCGAAAAATTGATAGCCAAAGCTGGATCTGAAACTTTCGATATTGTAGTTTTTGGCGAAGAACCAAGAGTAGCTTACGATCGTGTGCATTTGAGCGGCTATTTTGATGGCAAAACGGTAGATGATTTGACAATGGCACCGCTTGATTGGTATTTCGACAATAATATCAAAGTACTATTAGGCGATCCAGTTCAGCAAATTGATTTAGCATTAAAAACAGTTCATTCATTTCATGGTGTAAATGAACGCTACGATTATTTGGTAATGGCTACTGGCTCTGCAGCTTTTGTACCGCCAATAGATGGCATAGAAAAAGATGGTGTTTTTGTGTATCGAACCATTGAAGATTTGGAATTGATGAGCGATTGGGCCAAAAAATCCAAAAAAGGAGCCATCATTGGTGGCGGCTTATTGGGTTTGGAAGCAGCAAATGCAATGTTGGGGCTTGGTATCAAGGAAACGCACGTAATTGAATTTGCCCCAAGATTGATGCCAAGGCAAATTGACGAACAAGGTTCTAACTTATTGAAATCTAAATTGGAGGAATTGGGCTTAGTTATTCATACCAATACCAATACCCAGTGTATTGAAGGAAATGAGTACATAACTGGAATGAAGTTTGCCGATGACACCTCGATAGAAATAGACATGTTGGTAATTTCGGCTGGCATAAAACCAAGAGACGAACTGGCTCGTTTGTGTGGCTTAGAAGTAGGACAAAGAGGTGGAATAGCAGTTAACAATCGTTTGCAAACTTCAGATCCTTCGGTATTTGCCATTGGCGAATGCGCTTTGCATGGCGGAATGATTTACGGTTTGGTAGCTCCGGGCTACGAGATGGCCGATGTCGTGGCTTCAAATTTTACAGGTGCTGAAAAAGAATTCAACGGATTTGACATGTCGACCAAGTTGAAACTGATTGGCATTGACGTAGCCAGCTTTGGAGATCCCTTTATTGCCGAACCCAAATGCAAAACCATCGCTTTTACCAATCACGCCAAAGGAATTTACAAAAGAGTAAATATCTCGAATGACGGCAAACACCTGTTGGGTGGAATATTGGTAGGCGATGCCGATCAATATAATATGCTGCTGCAGACTTCTAAAAACAAGTCGATCCTGCCGATCGATCCTGAAGATTTGATTTTGGGTGCTAGGGGAGGTGAATCTGAAGGAAATGGTGTGATGAGTTTGCCTGATGATGCATTAATTTGTTCGTGCGAAGCAGTAACCAAAGGCACTATTTGCGAAAATGTGAAAACTGGTGTAGCCACCACTTTGGATCAAATGAAAAAATGCACAAAAGCAGCAACTGGCTGTGGAGGTTGCGGGCCAATGGTGAAAGATTTGATAAGTGAGACACTAAAAGCCGAAGGCCAATATGTGAGAAATGTAATCTGCGAGCATTTTGACTATTCACGCCAAGAGTTATTTGATTTGATCAAAATAAACAAAATAGAAACATACAACCAAGCACTTGACCATTACGGCAAGGGCGATGGTTGTGAAACTTGCAAGCCAGCAGTAGCATCGATACTAGCAAGTTTATGGAATGAAAATATTCTCAAACAAGCAACTATTCAAGATACAAACGACCGCTTTTTAGCCAATATTCAACGTGGGGGCACTTATTCGGTGGTGCCAAGGGTTGCAGGTGGTGAAATAACAGCCGAAAAACTAATTGCAATAGGTCAAGTAGCCCAAAAATATAACCTTTATACAAAAATCACAGGTGGGCAAAGGATAGATTTGTTCGGAGCCCACGTTGGTGATTTGCCCGCCATTTGGGAAGAATTGATAGAAGCTGGCTTTGAAAGTGGGCACGCTTATGGCAAGGCATTGCGAACTGTAAAAAGCTGTGTAGGAACTACTTGGTGCCGATTTGGTGTGCAAGATGCTGTGAGTTTTGCTATTAAAATCGAAAACAGATACAAAGGATTTAGAGCACCACACAAATTAAAATCTGCTGTTTCGGGGTGTATTCGTGAATGTGCAGAAGCGCAAGGCAAAGATTTCGGTTTCATTGCTACTGAAAAGGGCTACAATATTTTCGTCTGTGGCAATGGTGGTTCAAAACCGCAACACGCTTTGCTTTTGGCAACAGATGTAAGTGAAGAGAATTGCATAAAGTATATCGATCGTTTTTTAATGTTTTACACCAAAACTGCCGAACCACTCACTAGAACAGCTACTTGGCTCAATAAATTGGAAGGTGGAATGAGCTATTTGAAAGCTGTAGTCTTAGACGATGTTTTGGGAATGAATGCACAATGGGAAGAGGAAATGCAAGGTCTGGTTGATACTTATAAATGTGAATGGAAAGAGGCAGTAACCAATCCAGAGATCAGAAAACGCTTTAGTCATTTTGTGAATTCTCCCGAAAAAGACAGCACAATCAAATTTGTACCTTTGCGAGATCAAATCAAAGCCCAAGATTGGGATAAAGAGTTGGTAGAAAAGTGATGACGGTTTTAAAACTATTTAGTAAAAAAAAAGAGGTTCAGAATATCAACTCTCAGGGTGATCTCTCTATTGATGTATCGGGAAATGGTATAAATGTATCTGCAAAAATAAAAAGCAAAAATGATCCGAAATAGTAAATCAACACTAGTAGAAATAAATCAAATCGCATGGACAGAGGTTTGCGAAGTGATCGACATTCCAGAAGATGGCGGGGGCTGTGCATTGGTCAATGGCGAGCAAATTGCCATTTTCAACTTTAGCAGGCGCAATGAATGGTATGCTACACAGAATCTTTGTCCGCACAAACAACAAATGGCATTGTCGCGGGGTATGATTGGCACTTTGCAAGATGAACCCAAAGTGGCTTGTCCGTTTCATAAAAAGAATTTTTCGTTAAAAACTGGAGAATGCTTGAGTGGCGATGATTATCAGATCAAGACTTATCCGATAAAGATAGAAAACGATAAAATTTTTATTGGAATCTAGAAAATATGACACTGTTGATGGGCTTTCTCAGATGAAATAAAGCAGCAGTTACCCTGTTTTTTTGTTGGAATTATTCTACAACTAAAGAAGAATCAATTCTTGCGGAAAATATATTCTGTCATTTTACTCTGAATAAAACACCCTTTTTACTCGTTCGCTAACCTGGGTCAATATTTCATAAGGAATGGTTTCTAAGCTTTTTGCCAATTCCATTATGCTGATATGAGTTCCAAAAATCTCAACTTGGTCGCCTTCTTTAGCATTGGGAATATCAGAAATATCGATCATCGACATATCCATACAAATATTACCAATCACAGGTGCAAGTTTGCCATCGAGCCACACTTTGCCTACACCATTGCTAAGTTTGCGGCTGTATCCATCGCCATAGCCAATCGCAATGACCGCTATAGTGCTGTCTTTCAACGCTTTACCTTTTCTGCTATAGCCTATTGTTTCGCCTGCCTTTACTTTTTTTATTTGTGAAATCCTAGTTTTTAGCGCACTTACAGGCATCAGATTACTTTGTAAATTTCCGTTTGCCTCTACTCCGTATAAGCCTATGCCCAAGCGAACCATATCGAGCTGAAAATCAGGAAAACGAACTATTCCTGCGGAATTTAGTAAGTGTTTAGTTACTTTGTACCTCAATTTGTTTTCAATATGAAACGAAGCTTTTAAAAGTTTTGCATATTGTTCTCTTGAATATTGGATAAATTCATCACTATCGGCACCCGCCAAATGGCTAAAAACCGATACAATTGAAATACGCTGAGATTCTACGATTAATTTGAGTAAAGTATCAAGTTCAGTTTCAGCAATGCCCAAGCGGTGCATACCTGTTTCTATTTCCAAATGAGCTTTGATGGTGGAGGCATTTTCATCCAAATAGGCGATCAAAGATCTTAATTCTGAAAGAGAATAAATAACGGGTTCGAGCTTAAAATTTGTCATTGATTCGAAGCTTTCTTCCGTTGGATTCAGCACCATTATCGGCAAATGTATGCCGTTTTCTCTTAAGGTTACGCCTTCGTCTGCATAGGCAACTGCCAGATAATCAACTCTTTGAAATTGAAGTAACTGGGCTGTTTCCAAACTGCCGCTACCGTAAGCAAACGATTTTACCATTGCCATTATTTTGGTTTCTGGGTGCAATTGGCTTTTGTAAAAATTGAGGTTATGCACCAAAGCATCAAGATTTATTTCCAAAACCGTGCGGTGCGATTTTTGCTGAAGCTGTAGCACTATCTTTTCAAATTCAAATATTCTCCAGCCTTTTATCAATATTACCTCATTAGCAAAATGATGGCTGTGGAACGAATGGAGAAAATTGCGGGTAGAATAGTAAAATTGTGAATCGATTTTGGTAAAGGCACTGTGGTGAGATGATATTTGGCTACCAATACCGATCAATTTATTGATGCCTTTTTCCACCAAAATATCGGCAATATTCTGATATAGTGCCTTTTCATCAAGCCCAGTTTCAAAAAGATCAGATAAAATGATGGTTTTGTCGCTTTTCTGATTTTGTTGTTTTAGAAAATCGAGTGCAATGGTGAGCCCAGCCAAATCGTTGTTGTAAGTATCATCTATTATATAAGTGTTGTTGATGCCTTGCTTGAGTTCGAGCCGCATCGACACCTTTTTGAGGCTGGTGATTCTTGCTTGAATATCGGATTTTGAAACATTGAAGTACAACATTACTGCAATACAATGCATCAAATTTTCGATCGAAGCGGCATCTGCGAAAGGAAATTCTAGCTCAAATTCGCTATAAATATTCTTTACCTTGCTTTTAAGATGAAAGATAGACTTTGTGTCTGAAGAAAAAATAAGGTGAGCCACCACATCAGCCTCTTTATCTATTGCCCAAGTAAAGGCATTTATACCTTGTTTTTTTACTTGCGTATCTATTATTTCTTCGTTGGCACAATAAAAAAGGGTATCTACATTGGTAAATAATTTTAGTTTTTCGTTTACTTTTTGGGTTAATGAAGTAAATCCTTCATCGTGAGCCGAGCCTATATTTGTAAAAATGCCAAAATTTGGTTCAATAATGTTTTTCAACAACCCCATTTCCCCTGGCTTTGAAATACCGGCTTCAAAAATGCCAAAATTGTGACGTTCGTTCATTTGCCATACAGAAATGGGTACGCCAATTTGTGAATTGTAGCTCTTTGGGCTCTTGACAATGATAAAATCATTTGAAAGCACCTGTGATAGCCATTCTTTTACGATTGTTTTGGCATTGCTGCCTGTTATCCCCAAAACAGGAATTTGAAATTTCGATCGCTTGTAGGTGGCAATATCTTGTAGCGCGGTGATGGCATTTTCAACCACAAAGAAATTGGCTTCGGAATACAATCCCATTTTGGGACCATATTTTTCAACCACAAACTGCCTAATACCCGCTTTGTACGCGTCTTCTATGTATATGTGCCCATCGTGGCGCTGGCCTTTGATAGCAAAAAAAAGTGCATGTGTAGAGGCTACTATTTTTCTACTGTCGATGATGAGGATTTCAATCGGCAAATCAGTTTGCAATTCGGCAATTTTGCCTTTCGTGATGTCTTTTAATTGAGAAAACAGAAGCATAGTTATTTATTTTACAGCGCAAGATATCGCCACTATAATGGATGTCAATATTATTAATTTCTTTCAGTAATCTATCACTTTGAAGTAATTAAAAGATTGCATTTTGGTAATTTAGAATGTTCTTAAAGTATAATTTATTGCCTTTTCTGCCTTTGAGCCATTTTTTGGTGCTGATTGATAGCCAGTAAAGTAAAAATTCCAAGCTAGTTCGGGTACATTGTCAAAATGCAACGGGTCATCAATACACTTTTTGGCATTTATAGAAGCGTTACTCGTCTGGTAGTAGCCATGTAAGTGAACATGGTTGGTGGATTTCTCCGCTAAAGGGCTTTCCAACAGATGCTTTTGTCTTAGTTCTGCTTAGAGGACCGTCAAACGATCGTCTTACTCGCACCAAAATAACCAAAACCACTCAATTCCTTTGAAGAAGCAGTATTATCGTTTAGTGCACAATAAGAATGACCATAAGACACGAAGAGTGCCACTGACTAGTGTACTTATTCTGTTACCTTTATTTTACTTGGTATTGTGCGTTTGGTTGGGGCAAATTAAATAGAAATTTTGTAAAAATTGGTAGCGAATGAAGATTTGCGGTGCCGTTTGCTAGTCTTTGCCTTCGTATCTGTCATATTAAAAAAAACTCAACTTGCCGATCAAAATATTAAGCCAGATGCGTCTACTGCGAAATCTGGCCAAAAAGCAGCAGAAATACAAAAAAGAAATCGTGCTATGCACCACATTAAACATCGTAGACAAACTCAGTAATGTAAGATTGCGCATTCTTTACCCATCGGGGAAAAACACATGTCCTGACTTAAGAAAGGTGCTCACGCTCATGCGGTTGGAAAAAACTTCCCCTATTACTCCCTCTCTTTTATCTCTTTTTTAGGAAAATTAAATAAAAACGAAGTTGCCAGCGGAACAAAGAAGAAGCTGGCCGTCACGATCGAAAAAATTAAATCAGATTGATGCCCATTCACAATAGCCGCCAATTCTTTGCTGCCAAAATAATCGACAAGCGAAGAACCCAATAGTTTTATGCCCAGTATTCCAATGACCATAAAGGCAGTCTTCTCTAAAAATGAATAGGTTTCCATCAATTTTACAAAACTTTGGGCTACAAATCGCATCGCCAATATTCCCATAAATACGCCTACACAAATCAGATAAACATTTTCAGTAATTGCTACCGCAGCAAAAATATTGTCGATAGAAAATGCTAAATCCATCACTTCTACCAGTACCACGGTACTCCAAAATATACCAAAACTTCCTTTTGATATTTTGTACAGCCAATTTTCCCGCTTCTCAAAAATGCTTTCTTCAGCTCCACCTTCAGATTTTTTGAAATGATTGTACGTAAGATAGATCAGATATAGGCCGCCCAATGCCTTGAGCCACAATATTTTAACCAGATATGAAGCAAAAACCAGACACAAGCCCCTGAAAACATAAGCCCCAACAATACCAAATTTTAAAGCTTTTCCACGTACTCTTTGTGGCAAATCCATCACCATCGTGGCGAGCACTGCAGCATTATCGACAGAAAGTAGGCTTTCGATAATGAACAGATCAAAAATGATAAGGCTTCCGCTTGCAAAATCTGTTCCAAAAACTTTCAAAAAAAATTCGTCCATCGCAATTGTATTTTATTGATTGTGTTGCAAGTTGCTATTTTACAATTGTATTACCAACCAATTGCTTCTAAAAAGGCAGTTTATTGGTCAATTTTTAATCGAAAATTAATTCCTTTTGCATATTCTGTCGAATTTCACCCGTTGATAGAAAATTTATCAAGAATTAGTAGGAAAGAGGAATAGTGCATTGCTGCAAAAAATAGTTTCAAATTCTCGAAAACCTGTTATTTTTGAAGTTGAAACGGGATGTAGCGCAGCCTGGTAGCGTACTCCCTTGGGGTGGGAGAGGTCGTGGGTTCAAATCCCGCCATTCCGACAAAACCAAAAAAGGCTCGAAAGTTCGAGCCTTTTTTGGTAAAATATATTTGAGGGCAATATTCCTACTGTTGATGTCAAAAAGACTTCTTCAAAGGCCTTGAAGCCTTGATTAGAAAATAGAATACAAGAATTTGTAGACAAAACGCTTCAATACAAATTCTATTTTTCAACCACTACACTTCTCGTAATAGTACTTTTATTTCCAATTATTTTAACGACATAAGCACCTGCATAAAGTGTTCTTGTATCTAAATAAGTGTTGGTTGCACCCATATTTAGCATCGATTTTTGTACTAACTTTCCTGTGGCATCGTACAATTCAATTTTTAAATTTTCTCTATTTAAGCCTACTATTTGCAAGCCAATAAAGTCGTTGGAAGGGTTGGGGAAGATCGTCACTTCCAATCCAGTGTCTTTTGTATCTAGAATGCTGGTGGTGGTAGTTGTATTGACGATCGGTTTAGTGTATGTTGTGGTTGCTTCTGCTACAGAGGTAACTTTGGCTCCAGTTACATTTCCATAAAAAGTAGGACCAATTACGTAAGGATATACAGAACTGTTGTTGGCATCGACAGTAGCAAAATAGCAATAAATGCCTGCTGGATATTCTGGAGTTACGCAAAATCTTCCATTGCTTGCATCAAGATAAGTCGCATCGGAAGTACGCGCAGCATATTCGTAATCTTCTTTAAAATAGCCATTAAAATAAGTGCTATTCACATCTGGTCCATTAGTTCTTGTAGTGGCCGTTTTCAATTGGTAACTAGATTTCATTCTTGTAATTGCGCCAGTTCCATTTACGTTGGCGTAGCCATACGCCCCATAAATAGGAAAACCATCGTATGCAAAGCCAATTAATGGCGAATGCTTAGTTTTGTCGATCGTGTACAAGCCCTCGGAATCGTAAATACTGCAAATGGCGGAATACGAAATAGAAGTAGTAGCATCATATTTGAACGAACTTGGATTTTGGTGGTGATGGTAATTGGTACCAGCCGGATGGCCTTTGGCACAATCAAAACCAAGTTTTTCTGCAGGAATGGCATCTCTATTCCATGCTTGCACTGCTGTTGGCCCTCCTGGACAAGCGGTATTTCCTGGTCCGCCACAGAGTGCTTTGGTAGTATTATTCCAAGCTACACCATCTCTATAGTCGAAAAGTGATACGCCATTTATGAAAATACCAACATTGCCAGAAGTTGTAGGCGTGCCTGTACCTAGATTTTTGGTTGGCTTTAATGATATTTTGTAGATCGCGGCTTGGTCGCCTGCCAAGGTTTTGTTTCCGTCTCCTGTAAATATTCCTGTTGGGTAGGCTGGAACGCCTGTAGTATTGATGTAGACAAAATCATTTGAATACCTCACTTGTTGGCAATTGGCCAATACAGACATTTTGATGGGTGTTCCGCCTGTGGCAGCCGTATAATAGCTTCCATATACAGTGGTGTTTTGCAAAAATGATGTAACAGCTGGGTTTGTTTGTGCTTGGCACAGAATACTTCCCAGTAGAAGCGATGCGAAAAGATTTTTTTTAGACATTGTTTTGGGTTTTAGTTGATATTTTAGTTCGACAACTGCTGTTTGCTAATCCTTCGCTAAACTAAAAAATATTTCTTTAGGATAGCCAAATTTTGGATTGTACAAATATTCTCTGTCGGTAAGTGTTAATAAAAAAGCAGTCAAATCTACCTTCTCGTTGGAACTAAGCAATATTGGGTTTTGCAGTTCTATGGCAAGTGTTTTGCTTCTTTCTATTTCTTTGGTGTAATGCTTTAATACTTCTGAAAGTGCATTAAACCTCCCATCGTGCATGTAAGGATATGAAAATTCGATATTACGAAGTGTAGGCACTTTAAATTTTAGTGAATCAGCAGGCTTTTTGGAGACCATATACCTACCGAAATCATTCAATGTCGTATCTATTTTCAATCCATTATTCATAAATTCATCATTGGTAAACAAAGGTTCTTTGTGGCATGAAGCACAATTTTTCTGAAACAAAACGTAGCCATTGTTTTCCTGTTCGGTAAAAATTGCCTGCTCTCGCAGCACGCTATCGTATTTGGAATTTGCCGAAACCAAAGTGAGCATGAATTGTGAGATCGCTTTTAAAGTGTGTTCTCCAGAAATGGCAGAATCGCCAAAAGCTTCGTAAAATAATCTTCTGTATAAAAGGCTTTTTTGAAGTTTCGGTACCAGATGCGTTATATTTTCATCCATTTCGGTAGCATTGCTAATGGGTGCCAAAGCCTGCATATCTAAATGATTAATAGCTCCGTCTCGCATAAAAGTGCTTTGCCAAGCCAAATTTATAAGCGTTGGCGAATTTCTAAAACCAATTTTATCTTCAATACCGTGACTTAGTGCATGATCGATATGAGTAAAGGCAGAAAACTGCGAATGACAGCTCGCACATGAAATCGTATTATTTCTCGATAAAATGGGGTCGTAAAATAAAGCCCTTCCAAGTTGGATTTTAGTTTCCGACAAAGGATTTTTTGAAAAATCGTAGACAGGTTGTGGAAAGTTTGTCGGCACTTTGAAAATAGGTTCGTTTGTGCTTCGAAAAGCTACAATAGCGAAGAAAAATAAGGAAATTGTGAGAGATTTAATTTTCAATGTTCCAATATAAGAAATGCGTTGGCAATAATTTTGGAAATCGATACCGCCTCTGCACTTGGCGACATTACCCGATTTGTTTTTGTTAAGTCAATATTTTCAAAAATTTTCATTATATCCAACTTGATGCTAATTACATCAGATGTAGCGACACTAAAACGCAATGTTTGCAAGCAACTATTTGCCTTTTGATATCCACCCACATGAAATTGAAATTCGTTGTTTCGCGTTTTGCACAATTTACTTCTTCCCTCTAGTTTAAAATTGATATACCCACTTTGCCAAGTCCAATACATACCTTTGGTCGGGTCAAGATCGCCACCAAAAGCCCCCGAAACATTGGTGATACTATCTATTCCCAGATCGAATTTCAGTTCATCAAAAGTAATTTTTCGTTTACTGTTCGATAAAATTTTGAATGAATTTTCTGCACTCCCATCTATCAATCGGAACTTAATGGAGTCTTCTGCTACGATTTTATGTCTTTTTAGCAGTTGAATTTTGGAAATATAAAATTTAAGGCTGGTAATTTGACACACGGTAGAATCGTCTCCCAAAAACAAAGTATCATTGATGTGAATTTTGCTCAAACCATTTACGACCGAAAATTGAATATTGGTCTGCCATAGGGCTTTTCCCTTGCTTGCCAGGCAAATAAAAAAAATCAAAAAACCAATTTTTACTGATCGTATCAATGCTTTCTATGGTGTTTTTTTAGAAAAGGTCTGTGATCGCAAAACACAAAGATTCAAATTTATTAATTATTGTATAATGCATCATTTTTTCTGTCTCGAAAGTGAAAGTGATGGATTCAAAATACTTTTTGCAAACCAAATTTACATTGAGTGTTCAATTGACATAATATTAAGCTTCTGTTTAATAATTGTATATGTCGCCTACAAGACAA
>JBJXGB010000227.1:0-3952 GCA_046152935.1 Cytophagales bacterium | reverse complement strand
CAAAAAACCTTTGTTTATCCGTCTTGACCGCCACAATGCCCTATAAAACACTCTATTTACCGACCCAACAATACGATGCTGTCAAGGGTTTTCAATTAAAAAATGGTAAAATTGTGGAAACAGAAACCTTTAATTTAACCGTGAATACTTCAGTTTCCTTATTCGAGCAATACAATTTTAGGGATAGAATAGTGGATAAAAACTGCATCAATCCGTAGTTTGACCCCCTCAGTATTTTTACCATTTTTACCCTTTTACAACTGCAATTCAAGCCTAACCTTATACCAATGCCCTTCATTGTCAATATTTAAATCGCTTATCGCTATCCTGTGCTGCTTGAATTCTAATTCAAACTTCTATATTGTGTTGGATTAAATCCTGTTTTAGCTTTGAATAGTTTACTGAAATGTTGAGGATATTCAAATCCCAAACTAAATGCGACTTCATTAATAGACACATTCGTATTAAGAAGCTGTGTTTTTGCTTTCTCAATTAAGTGGCCATGAATATGCTCTTTAGCACTTTTTCCTGTTTCTATTTTTAACAAATCGCTCAGATAACTTCCTGAAATATTCAACGCTTCACCACATTGGGTCAAGGTAGGCATTCCGTTGTTTTCTAAATTGATAGAATTAAAATATGTTTTGAGGTATTCTTCAAACCGAATAATGATGTCCTTGTTTTGATTGGCTCTTGTATAAAATTGCCGCTCGTAATAGCGTAAGCAATACTTTAAAATTGTATCAAGGTTTGCAATGATTAAATCTTGTGAGTGCTTATCAATATGGCGTTGCAACTCAATATCAATGCGTTCTACCAATTGTTGAAGCGTTTCTTTTTCATGTTCAGAAAGGTGCAAAGCGTCATTAGTCTCATAATCAAAGAAAGAATATTCGCTGATTTTTTTTCCTAATTCAGATTTGCGAATTAAATCGGGGTGAAAAAGAATTGTCCAACCCGTATCATCTAATTCTCGAATAGGTTCTGAAAATGACATGATTTGGTTGGGAGCTATGAATACCAATGTGCCTTCTTCAAAATCATAAGAACTTCTGCCATATTGAAATGCCGTAGTGTCCATTTTCCCTTTCAATGAAAGTGTATATAATTCACTTGTAATCTTTATTTTTTCATGGTCAAATTCTACGTGAGGCCATTTTCTGATAATGGTAATTAAGGGATGTAATGGTTTTGGCAAACCGACCAATTCAGTTGCTTCTGTAATACTTTTTATATGAAAAAAATTAGCCATTTTCAATTTTTTATATCTGAGTTTGAACTCAAATTACATTAAAATACCATCAACTGCGGCAATTGGTTTTGGAATATCTGTCTCGCCTAAAGCATACAGAATTTCGATTTCAATATTCCGCGTAATTGAGGTAATTGGAATATCACCCATCAACCCTTCAAAAGGATATTCGCTGTATTCGCCTATCAACTCCATTTGAAAAAACACCCATGATATTAATGATGAAAAAGGAATGGTTAGCCACAGATTAATTCCCTGCGTTTCTTTTAGCAAGCCCAATGGCAATAAAAGCATAAAAATATTGACAAACAATCGAGAATAACTGGCAAATTGACGTGGAATTGGAAATGTTTTGATACGCTCATTTTTACCTTGATGCTCAAATAATTTGGTGATATGGTTTTGCAGTTCAAAAAGCCTAAAATCTTCAATCAAGTTTTTTGTTCTTAATTGTTTTAATGCCGTGGATTGATTTTGCAGGAGCGTTGAAGCAATATTGGGCGATAGCTCAATTTCCTTTATTTCATCAAAAGAAATGTATTGTTTAATATCTTTTTCTAACGCCAAATTGATATTGAATTTTTTTTGAAATCTTTTCCGATAAGTATTGTTTATGGACAAATTATGCTCCCAATCCATTCTTTTGTGTCGCAAAAATGATTTATGGGCATATAACCAAGCGATATGTCTTTTCAATATTTGGCTTTTTAGTACTTTAACTTCATCTGTATCATCAGGCAAATATGTATTTAAGAGAGCAATAAAAGCCCTACTGTCGTTGGTAATTGACCCCCAGTTTTTTCGAGCTTCGTTTTGCCTTTCGTTAGATGCGTTGTTTTTAAACCCTAAATAAAAAGAAACAGCAATACCTATCAATGATATAGGCAGAAAGGGAATAGCCAACCACTTAAAATCTAAAAAATAAAAGGCACTTACAATTGCGCTCGACCAAAGTATGGCGATGCTGATTGGTACAATCGAAAATTGAATTATGACCTTTACAGGGAGGTTTTTTGTAAGCATTTTTCTAAAATTAAAATTTAATTCCCGTTAATTCTTCCGATAATTCCCAAAGTTTTTTTGCTAAAGTTTCATCGCGAGATTTTACATTGGATTGTACTTTTTTTGGGAAACCTCGCATCTCTCTAAATCCTGAAGCACCGTAATAATCTCCATTATTTGCTTCAGGGTCGAAGGAAGCCATTAGGGTTGGCAATATTCCCATTTCAGGCTTTTGCCCAATGATACTGCTAACAATACCAACCCATCCAATATGTCTGTCAAGTTCAGTTTTTACCCAACCAGGATGAGCAGCTATTACCAATGGTGCATTGGGCTTGTCTTCAAGTTTGCTTGCCAATTCATAAGAAAAGTAAAGGTTCGCAATTTTACTATCGGCATAAGCCTGCATCGTTTTATATTTTCGTTGTTCCCAATGAATATCGTCAAAATTGATGTTGCCTGTTAAGTGTGCCAAGCTGCTTGTATTTATAATTCTGGAGTTTGGTGTTTTAAACAACACGGGCAATAGCTGTATGGTCAAAGCAAATGGCCCCAAATGATTGGTTCCCATTTGCATCTCAAAACCATCTTGCGTTTTAGAGTAAGGGCAATACATAACCCCTGCATTATTAATCAGAATATCTAAATGTCCGAACTCGTTATTTATTTCCGTAGAAAATAAATTAATAGATTTTAGGCTGCTAAGGTCTAATTTTTTAATAATCAGCTTCGCATTTGAATAATTCTTGCTTATTTCATCGCAAACAAGTTTTGCCTTTTCTGTATTTCTAACTGCCATTATAACCGTAGCACCTTTTTGAGCAAGTACTTTTGATATTTCTTTGCCTAAACCGCTTGTAGCTCCTGTTACAATTATATTTTTGCCTGTTAAATTCGGTATCTGTTGAGTTGTCCAATTCATCTTTGATTTTCTTTTTAATTTATTAGCCAATAATTGTTTGATGCTTCTCTTGTTCATTGTAGGCTAATACGCCAAAAACCACCATTAGAAACGCACGAATACTGTCAAAAAACAACATATCTACTCGGTCAAATCTTATAAATACCACAAAACTCACTATAAATATGAGTAAGCCAACTGTAGCACCTGCTTGAATACCTGCAATATTGCCTTTGCGAAGCCAAAGCAAACTCCAAATGCAAATACTCGCTGATAAAACCAGATTATAAGTCATAATCATTTGTAAAATCCCCATGTCTGGTTGATGTTTCATACCAAATTGTGTTAGTAGCGTTGGGAAATCAATCATGGCAAATACTGCCAAAGACAACGCCACTAATATTTGAAAAATCAATAAAATTGATAGCCCCTTTTTCCAAGTTTTTCTTTCTTGCATGATTATTTTTTTTAAGTGATGAATAATGATGCAAAGGAAGGATTTAAGTAAAGGAACAAAGTATTCATTTCACAGAACGTTGAATACATTTCGCTGAAATTCTGTTTTCAAAGGCAAACTCTAAAGCACCCCCTCAGTATTTTGACCTTTTTTAACGCACATAAGAATAATTAAAAATTAATTTTATCGGTATGAAATTAAAATTAACAATACTCGCTCTCGCTTTCATCCTTAATAATGTCTCTGCCCAACAAGCGGCTTTGGATACATTGCCTTATGCTCAAATCCCCGATTATCCTGCAAAATATACCGCCGAAACCGTAGTGGCACGTATGATAGA
>JBJXGB010000225.1:0-4156 GCA_046152935.1 Cytophagales bacterium | reverse complement strand
ATGTGCCACACAACCAGATTGTCTATATTCAAAAGTCTGCTCAGGTTTTGTATTTGTCGGTAAACGAAACAGCCAATGCACTAGGTATTTTGACTGGTAAAATTTACGAATACTTGGCTGTGAAACGACCGATTCTGTGCATTGGCCCAGAAGAAGGTGAAGCTGCCAAAGTAGTAAATGAAGCCGGAGCTGGTCTAGTTTCAGGCTTTAGAGATATAGAAAAGCTGAAATCTAATATTTTAGCTTTTTACCAAAATTATAAAAACGGAATTGTATTTGAAGGAGGTAAAAACATAGCCAAATACAGCAGAAAGCAACAAACCAAGGAATTGACAGAGTTGCTGAATTTCATAAAGAAGAGTTGATTTCGTTTTTCTCCATCATAGTTTACATCTTTGCTTCGACCAATTTCTTTATTTTAGTTGCCTTTTCAAAATGATCGAGCTTGTTTTCCATTATCCACCAAGTAGCTATTTCCATAAGCAATTCAGCATTCGTATTTTTATTTTCAAAGAAGGCATAAAAAGATAAGCTTACATTCATCCCTTTTTGCACCATTTTTTGGGTGCAAATACCAATAATTTTTGTAGCAACACTTTTATTCATACCGCAGATTAGTTTTTTGTGTTTCTAAACAAAGAAATGGGAAAAACTACAACAAATGTCTTCTTTCCCTGTGAATTTTGATGATTAATTCGCCAAACAAGGTATTTGCCCATGCAAACCAAGAACGTGTGAATTTTGCAGCATCGTCTTTGTGAAAAGATTCGTGCATAAAACCAGTACCAGCATCACTTTTTACCAACATTTCTAAACACAATTTTATTTCAGCATCGTTGGTGCTCGTAATGGCTCGGCTTATTATTCCCAAAGGCCAAATCATATCTAAGCCCACATGCGGCCCGCCAATGCCTTCTGCTACTTTTCCTTTGAAAAAATAGGGATTGTTTTTACTGAGAATGAATTTTCTTGTATTTATGTAAGCCTCATCCTTCACATCCATTGCCCCCAAATACGGCAAAGCAAGCAAGCCCGGGATATTGGCATCATCCATAAAAAGGGCATTTCCAAAACCATCAATCTCGTAAGCAATCAGTTTGCCAAATTTAGGATGATCGATATAGGCATTTTCCAACAAGGCTTTTCCCACCTCTTCGGCCAATATTTTTGCATTTTGTGCTAAACTCGTATTTCCGATGGCAAGCCCTATTTCATTGACGTATTCAAGAACACTTTTTGCGAAAAAATTAGATGGAATCAAATAAGGGAATATGGTGGCATCGTCACTTGGGCGAAACATGCTGCATATCAATCCGTTGGGTTTAGCGGGGAAGCCATAGCCATCGAGCGGCAAAGTATCGATCGGGTTGGCAGATTTGCGCTGAAATTTATAAGATCCGTGGTTTTCTTTTCTTTGTTGCTCTTTGAAAGTTTTGATAATGGTTTCCATTGCCATTACCCAATTGGAATCAAATAGGGCAGTAGAATTGGTACTTTTCCAATATCTATAACTTAGCAGTACAGGATAACAAAGGCTGTCAATTTCCCATTTACGCTCGTGAATGCCTGGTTTCATGTCTGTCAAATCCGTTTGCCACTCGCTTTTTGTGGCAGCATCTTTAAAAAAAGCATTGGCGTAAGGGTCGAGCAAAATGCACCTAACTTGTCGGTTTATTACGCCTTTTATCAGATTTTCTAGTTCAATATCTTCTTTTATTAAATCTAGATAGGGAAATACTTGTGCTGTAGAATCGCGCAACCACATGGCATTGATATCGCCAGTAATGACGTAAGTATCTGGTTTCCAGTTTATTATGCTATATTCGACTGTCGTATCTAAGGTATTGGGGAAGCAATTGTTAAAAAGCCAAGCCAGTTTTGGCTCGCTAATATCGGCTGACACTTTTTTTATTGTTTTTTCAACGATAGCACTTTTAAACTTTCTTTTGGCCTCTGCTACCCTCACTATAGGAAAATCGGCAGCACTTTTGGCTTGCAAACTTGAAAATGCTAAACCCGCAGTAGCCATACCACCAGCAATTATAAATTTTCTTCTTTTCACTTTTGTAGATTCGGTCTATTTGTAGCCTATATAAAACAACAAAGCCTTACAATCTAAAATTATAAAGCTTTGGCGAATACTGCTATCGAAAGATAAAAAATAAAATAAATGCATTCAGGGGTAAAGCTTAAGCGAGAGCTTTCAAATTAGGACTCGTTTTCACTTTCTCAACAAATTCTTTAGCTGGTTTAAAAGTGGGCACAAAATGGGCATCGATCACGATGGCAGTATTTTTAGAAATATTTCTAGCCACTTTTTTAGCTCGTTTTTTATTCACAAAACTGCCGAAACCTCGTATGAAAATATCATCTCCAGTTTCCATAGAAGCTTTAATTACATTTACCAGACTCTCAACGGTGATGAGCACATCTGCTTTGTTAATTCCTGTTTGATCGGCAATTTTTGAAACTATGTCTGCTTTAGTCACGGTTATAAAAATTTAAGGGGTTTATAAAATCTAGCAATGAAAAGTTGAACGTAAACAATAATTTTAAGTTTTTGTAATTGCTTGATTATGTATTAATTAGCAAATTTATTATTAAATAGATTAAATTTCATCTAAAAATAGTTTTATTTTTGAGAATGTCAGATTTCAGTGATAATTTTTCGGCAGAATTAACCAATTGGTATTTGAAAAATAAGCGGGATTTGCCTTGGCGAGATACCAAAGATGCCTACAAAATTTGGATTTCGGAAGTAATTTTGCAGCAAACAAGGGTAATTCAAGGGCTTCCCTATTATTTAAAATTTACAGAACTTTTCCCAAATGTAGAAGCATTGGCAAATGCCGATGAGCAAGAGGTTTTGCGTTGTTGGCAAGGGCTTGGGTACTACAGCCGTGCGAGAAATATGCATTTCACAGCCAAAATGGTGGTTGAGAAATTTTATTCCGTTTTCCCAACTTCTTACGATGATTTATTTTCTCTCAAGGGAATTGGGCCATATACAGCTGCGGCCGTTGCTTCTTTTGCCAGCAATGAGGACGTTGCCGTGCTCGATGGCAATGTGATGCGTGTATTGACCCGATTATTCAACATTGAAAAGGATATTTCGGATGAAAAAACGAAAAAAGAATTGCAAATGCTTGCAAATCGGCTGTTGCCCAAAGGCAAATCGGCCATTCACAACCAAGCCATGATGGAATTGGGGGCAATGATTTGCACACCTCAAAATCCAAAATGCGAACTCTGTGCCGTAAACTCTAATTGTTTGGCATTGGAAAACGACAAAGTTTCTATTTTGCCCATCAAAACGAAAAAGATAAAAGTAAAGACGAGGTATTTCAATTATATCGTGTTGAAAACAAAGCAAGACTATTACTTAATGAAAAAAAGAGGAAAAAACGATATTTGGGCAGGGCTTTGGGATTTTTATTTGATAGAATCTACGAAAAGCATAAATGAGCCCGTTGGTTTAGAATCTGATTTTTTGAAATATTCTGATACCATCTTTTTGGAATCGACCGATGAATTGAAACACCAACTTACCCACCAGACCATTTGGGCAAAATTTTGGATTTTTGAAATATCAAACCCACAAAATATATTTTTTACCGAAAATGAAATGATAGCATTGTCTTTCAATGAAATGAAATCGGCTCCCAAACCAATATTAATAAATAACTTTTTGAACAGTTATATATTTTTATAAATTTGAGGTCTAAAACTTATACACTATGGCAGTAAATAAAGTAATACTAATGGGAAACTTGGGCAAAGACCCAGTTTACAAAAAATTCGACAACGGAAGTGCCGTTTCTAGCTTTACACTGGCCACTTCTGAAAAATATAAAGACAAATCGGGCACCTATGTCACCAAGACGGAATGGCATAACATCGATGCTTGGTCGCCATTGGCCGAAATCGCTGAAAAATATTTGAAAAAAGGCAATCAGGTGTATATCGAAGGCAAAATAGAATCGCGCGACTATACTGATAAAGATGGCATTGTAAAGAAATTTTACAGTATCAAGGCTAAAGAACTGAACTTGATTGGCGGCCCAAATACTTCGGGTAGTGGCAACGAAGGCAGCAGCAATTCGCCAGAACCAGAGTACAACAGCATGGCTTCATCTTCGAGAGGCAACGATGCTCC
>JBJXGB010000030.1:0-3754 GCA_046152935.1 Cytophagales bacterium | reverse complement strand
ATAAAAAATGGCAAAATAGGCTATTCAATTCTTAAATCCATTCCCAAGCACTTTTGTAGGCATCGATCGATTCGCAATACTTTAAGAAATTGCCGTAAAATTTATCACTGCCAAAGGTGGCAGAGTCGCCAATTACTACTAGCTTTTTTTTGGCTCTGGTCATGGCTACATTCATTCTTCTGTAATCTTTTAAAAAACCGATTTCACTTTTTGCATTGCTACGCACCAATGAAATATAAATTAAATCGCGTTCTTGCCCTTGAAAAGAATCAATGGTATTGATGGTAATATTGTGCTCGGCCATCCAATTGCTAGCAATGTTGGTTCTAATAAATTCTACTTGTTCTTTGTAGGGAGAGATAATACCAATACTGATGCCTTTCTGTGCATTTTCAAGTATGTTTTCCAAATGCCTTTGGAGAATTTGCCACTCTTCTGGATTGAAATAACTCCTAGTTTCTTCTCTTAACTTTTCTTCAAATCCGCAACCAGCTGTATCAATCAGCTCAACTGCTTGCGAATTTTCATTATTGATTTCTAAACTATGGTTCTTAACTAAGGCATCTGCTTCCAATTTTCCATTGTAAAAGTATTGGTTTGAATAACCCATAATCTGCTCATTCATGCGGTATTGCACTTTGAGCAAATTTACATTTTGCAAATGCTTCAAGCCTTTTTCGATCAAAGTAAGTTCCAAACCATTTTTACGAGCTTCATCTGACTTAACGGTTGGCGGCAATTGAAAAGGGTCGCCAGCCAACACTATTTTTTGTGCTTTGATGATGGGAATCCACGTGGCTGGTTCTAATGCTTGAGCAGCTTCGTCAATAATTACGGTCTCAAATTTTAGCTTTTCAATATGTCTATGGTTGGCTCCTACCAAAGTGCAAGTGATGACTTGTGCCTTCTCAAGCATCAGTTCAATGGCTGTATTTTCTAAATCTACGGCATCTTTTATGCAATTTTTTGCCTCTTTGAGCAATAAATTGCGCTGAACACGCTCCTCTTTCCCAAATTTGCTATTGTATTTGAGTGCCATTCTTCGGTACTCATCTCCCTGCTTTTTTATTTGTTTAATAAGTTTGATGGAGTCGCTTTCGGCCAATTTAAAATCGACTGTATGTGAAACGATGGCCTGATCTATTCGAGACAAATTACCAATGCGGATCACATTTAAGTTTTGATCTGCTAACTTTTCGGTCAATAAATCGGCTGCAGCGTTTGAAGGAGCACATACCAGTATTCGTTTTTCAAACTTTGATAACTGAGTAATGGCTTCGACCAAAGTGGTGGTTTTGCCCGTACCTGGCGGACCATGTACAATACAAATATCTTGATTATTTAAAATTGCACTAACAGCCTCATTTTGAGAATGATTCAGTTTTGGCGCTGCGTTAAACTCGGTAGCTTTTGAAATAGATTGCGGCTTTGTTCCATTGATAAAATCAATCAATTTGCCAGCCAATGGATGCTCCTTTTGAGAGAGAAAATCCATCGTGTTGTCCATTTCCTCATAACTTTTATCATCAAAAAGCAACTGAACACCAATTCGACCTGAAGAAAGCCAATAAGGCAAATCATTGGCAGACAGAATCACTTTCATCGTATTTCCAGATACAAAATGAATCGTTCCCTTGGTTTTTTCATCGGCTTCGCCACCTGCCAAATACAGATTTACGGGCTTTCCGGCTGAAAATTGGTGGTAAACCTCTTTATTCTTTACCCGTTCGACAACAACAAAGGGATAGTCGCCTAAGCCATAGCCAGTTTCTTTTACTACCAGCGGTTCCCAGCATAGACCTTTACTTACTTTTTCTTTGAAAGAGGCATTGGTAATGAGGGCGTTGTACTGCTCAAGATCGGCTTGCTTTTCTTTGGCTAATAGATTTTTGAGAGAGAGGAAATAGGCTTGCTGATGCACGGCATTGTAAATTGAGCATGCAAGTTAGGGAAATAATAACTTTTGGTTTTGGTATAATATTATTTGATGCAAGATGGTTTGGCAGCGTCTGGCTATGGTAAAAAATAAGCGACACATATAAAAAAGCCTCTTTCAATAAATCGAAAGAGGCTTTTTACAATGCTAAATCAAACTATTTCCATCCATTTCTTTTGGCACGGCTATTCCCATTAGCTTCAGAATGGTAGGAGCTAAATCGCCCAACTTCCCATTCTTCAAAGTGCCTTTAAAATCATCATCTGCCAAAATGCAAGGCACTAAATTGGTGGTATGAGCAGTATTTGGCGAACCGTCATCATTTATCATATAATCTGAATTGCCATGGTCGGCAATTATAATGGCCGTATATCCATTTTTAAGAGCTGCAGTTACCACTGCTTTATTGCATTCATCTACTGCTTCGCAAGCCTTAATGGCTGCAGGCACGGAGCCAGTATGCCCCACCATATCGGCATTAGCAAAATTGAGACAAATAAAATCGGCTTCGCCTTTTTCTAGTTCTGGCACGATCGCATCACGAATTTCATACGCACTCATTTCTGGTTTTAGATCGTAAGTAGCCACCTTTGGCGATGGACAAAGCAATCTTTTCTCGCCATCGAATGCTGCTTCTTGGCCTCCAGAAAAGAAAAAGGTAACGTGCGGATATTTTTCTGTTTCGGCAATACGAATCTGCTTTTTTCCAGCATTTGCTATTACTTCACCAAGCGTATTATTCAAATTATCTTTGTCAAATATTACTTTTACATCTTTAAAAGTACTGTCGTAATTGGTCATCGTTACGAAATACAATTTCAAAGCCTTCATCGCCTGTTCAGGAAAATCTTTTTGATTCAGAGCAAGCGTAATTTCCCTGCCTCTATCGGTGCGGTAATTGAAAGAGAGCACTACATCGCCTTCTTCAATCACCCCATTTTTATCCAAAACTATTGGGTTGATAAACTCATCAGTCACATTTTTGTCGTACGAAGATTTAATTGCTTGCGAAGCATCTGCTGCCGATTCGCCTACGCCATTTACCATCAAATCATAGGCCAATTTCACTCGTTCCCATCTATTGTCTCTATCCATGGCATAATATCTACCAATGATGGAAGCTATTTTAGCACCCGTTTCTTTATTTGAATTTTCCAAATCTTGTATAAAACCCAAGCCCGATTTAGGGTCTGTGTCCCTACCGTCTGTAAATGCATGGATGTAAACATTTTGCACTTCATGTTTGTGAAAAATGGCAGCCAAAGCTTTCACGTGATCGATATGAGAGTGTACGCCACCATCTGAAACGAGGCCCAACAAATGCACTTTTTTATGGTTCTTTTTGGCATAATCGATAGCATCTAGCAGTGTTTTTTCGTTCTCTAAGGTCTTTTTTTCTACTGCCAAATTTATTCTTGTAAAATCTTGGTACACTACTCGCCCGGCACCAATATTCATGTGCCCCACTTCCGAATTTCCCATTTGGCCCTCGGGCAGCCCTACTTCTAGCCCAAAAGTCACCAAAGTGCTGTGTTGGTATTTTTGGTACAATGAGTTGATAAATGGCGTATTGGCCTTATCGATCGCAGAGCGAGATTTGTCTTTGGCTATGCCCCAGCCATCGAGAATTACAAGAATTACTTTTTTGTCCATCGTTTAGTTTGATAATTGTGCCAATGCAAGATTGATTAGGAGCGTTATAAAAACCGTACCAAATCTAGCTAGATTTTTGAAGTAAGGAAATAGTGCAGTTGGGGGAAGTGAAAATATTAGATATTTTTGCCCATCTTTACCCAAAAAGGAACGTTTTTAGCAATA
>JBJXGB010000207.1:0-10301 GCA_046152935.1 Cytophagales bacterium | reverse complement strand
CCATCGTTGACTTTAGCACCATTTTGTAGAAGCTTTTGAAAAAATACGACAGCATTTTCAAAGTCTTTCTTCTGAAAATAGGCCTCTGCTGTATATAAATATACCTCTTCTACGTTCTTGATGTTTTCAACACTCGACAATGTACGATAGCTATAAGCGATAAGTGTGTCGTACTTTTTTTGGTTGTTGTATACATTTACCATCAATTGCGGTACTAAAGACTTATACGATGCATTTTCGGCCGCTTTCTTGAGATTTTGTTCAGCAAGATCGTATAGTTCATTTTTGTAATTTACATATCCCAAATAATAGCTAGAGGCGTATGTATATTTGTTTTTAGTGCTTTTCAACCTTTGAAATACAGAACCTGCCTTATCAAAATCTTTCGTATTCATGTAGGCATAGCCCAGTTTGAAATTACATTCGAGCCTGCTGTCTTCGTCTAGCAGCGTCAAATTCACAAGTTTAAGATGCTCAATTGCTTTTGGAAAATTTTTGGTATTGAAATAATATGTACCCAAATCATAGTTCGCAAACACTGCTTTGGGGTGAGCGGGAAATTGTGCTACAAAGTTCTTGATCTGAATTTCTCCCTGTGGATTATTCATTCGCAGTTTGCAAAATGCAAGATAATAATTTACGTCAATCGCCTGTAAATCAGATGGATACAAAGAAATATACTTTGAAAAAATAACATGAGCGGCATCATATTCATCTAATGCCAGCAATTCGAGTGCATGCTCAAAAAGGTGTTCTTTGCTATCTATCGACTGCATCTGCGTGTTTTGTGCAGTCGCATTTATAGAGATAAATAATATTGCAACTAAATAGAATGCTCTTTTCATTTTATACAAATTTGTAAAACCATTTTCACAAGCTATCCACATATAGGGCAATTGAAGCATAACAGCTAAAGTTGTGCCATTTCAAAATCTATCGAATCAAAATATTGGTCGTAAGCTGCTGGAATTTTTGAATAAAATAGACTTTAAGAACGATACTGGCTCGCAAACATTGTTGGTAATGAGATTAAAATAATATCATCTTTATTTTGGCAAAGTACAAGCGAAGATATTTTGGTCAAAAACTACTCAATTTGGGTTTCATTTTTTATGTATATTTACCCACTCTGATACAATTTTTGAAAAATAAAGTATACAATGAAAAAGGAAGTGGTCGCCAACTTTACGATTGACGATTTTTTTGCGCTAGAAGCAAAATCTGATTTTAAACATGAGTTTCAAAACGGTGAAATTTATGATATGGCTGGTGTGCTACCAAAACACAACAACATTATGTACAATTTTTATTCCTCATCTTTATTGTGGTGTCAAAGGAAGAAAAAATGTAAAATATTTTCTTCAGATCAATTGGTAAATGCAGCATTTTGCGATGCCATTTATTACCCCGATGTTGTGATTATTTGCGAAAATATACATTTTTTCGGGCACGAAGGCACTGGTTTCTACGCACCCACCAATTGGAATTGGGAAGTTTGTATGAAGATGGTGAAAATTTGCTTGGTTAGTAGGGTTTCGTGTATTAAATCAAAATAATGGAAGCTACCATTTGCAAGCATACTTTTTTGCCCGATATTCCGTCCGCGTCAGGCATTGAAATCGTCAATGACCAGATATACGTAATTGGTGACGATTCCAATTTTCTCTATATTTTGGATCGTGATTTTAGCATCGTTAATCAAGTAAATCTCTATGAAGCTAATAATAAGATTGGCCAGAAAATAGCGAAAAAGCACAAGTACGATTTAGAAGCTATCACTGCATTTGACTATGAAAATGAATTGCAGATTTTGGTGCTTGGTAGTGGATCAAATCAGAAAAGAGAAGTAGGCTTTATACTTAAACTTAACTTTGAAGTAATTGATGTAAGTACTTATATATCAAATATTTATAATGAACTAGGTAAGGCATTGCTTGATGCAAATGTCTTGAATATTGAAGGTTTGGCAGCAGATGAAAACAGCATCTATATACTTCATCGTGGTAATATTTCAAAGAATAACATCCTGTTTGAAATTGATAAATCAGAGTTTATTGGCTATTTATTAAATTCTCAAATGCAGTTACCTAGTATCAAGATGAACGCTTTTAGTTTACCTTCGATAAATGGAATTTTAGCAGGATTTTCAGGTTGCTGTGTTGTTCCAAATACGAAAATCTTGCTTTTCTGTGCTGCTGTTGAAAACACCGATAATGAAATAAACGATGGAGAAATTTTGGGATGTTTTGTAGGAATGATTGATTTGTCTAATAGATTGGATATAAAAATTACAAATATAAAATTTGAAGATGGATTTCTGTATAAAGGCAAATTGGAATCTATTGCCATTCTAAAGTCGGACGAAAAACATGTTTATGCCTTAGGAGTTTCAGACATGGATGGTGGCATTTCTGAATTAGTCGAAATTGAAATAAAACTATGATTTTTTGATGGAAAAGCCCATTTACGTAATTGGTGGCGGCCTAGCGGGTTGCATTTTAGGTTTTACGCTTTCGCAAAAGTATGGAAAGAACGTGTGGCTAATTGACAATAATTACCAACGATGTGCTTCCAAAGTAGCTGCTGGTATTTTCAATCCCATCACAGGCAAAAGAATGGTAAAAACATGGCTTGCAGATGCTATTTTTCCATACATGATTGATTTTTACAAATCTGTCGAATCGAAATTTGGCAACAAGATTATTTACCACCATTCAGTAATAAAGCCGTTTGATTCCATTACCGAACAAAACGAGTGGATCGCAAAAACAGCCGAATCAAACTACAGCGAGTATGTAAATATAGTTTCGCAAAGTATTGAATTACAGCACGTTACAGATTTTGAACTTGGCGGAATTGAAGTTCAACAATCCGGTTGGATAGATTGTATTGCCTTTATTGAAACAGTGCGAGATTATTTTATCTCAATAAGCAAATATATCGAAGGCAATTACAATTTCGAGAAAAATAGAGTTGAAAACGAGAAAATCGATCTTCAAATGCTGCCAAATCCATTAATAGTAAATTGCACTGGTTTTCGAGCTGCAAATGATGACTTGTGGAGTTATTTGCCTTGGCAGTTGGCGAAAGGCGAGATAGTAATTATTAAAACCGAGCAGAATATTAGTAATATTATTAATAAATCGGTTTTCATTTGTCCAACAGCAAAGGAGAAAGAGTACAAAGTGGGTGCTACTTATATTTGGAATGATGCAAGTTCTATTGTCACCCAAAATGGTATTGAGGAATTGAGATCAAAATTAGATGAGATTGCCAACTTTAAGTATGAAATTATCGGTGCGGAAGCTGAAGTAAGACCAACAGTCAAAAATAGAAAACCGTTTTTGGGCAGGCATCCAATATTTGAAAATCAGTATATTTTCAATGGATTTGGCTCCAAAACAGTATCTATGGGTCCATATTTTGCAGATATGATGGCAAAATATATGATTTTCGATACACCATTGCTAAAAGAAGCAGACGTGAGGGAATATATATATCTGGCAAATCAGTGATGTAATTAACTAATAAATATTTTTAACTCCGTTAATTTTATTTTTTGTTCATAGATGGCTTTGCCAATTATCACGCCATATATTCCTTGTTTTTCCAGTTTTTCAATATCTTCAATATCACTAACGCCACCGCTTGCTATGATTTGAAGGGTAGGGAATCGGTCGTTCATTTCTTTATATAAGTCGAATGATGGGCCAAGAAGCATGCCATCTTTGGCTACATCTGTAGCAATGCAATATTTTATACTTTTGGTAAGATATTCTTCAATAAAATCATATAAATGCAATTCCGAAGTTTCTTGCCAACCATGTACGGCTATTTTTTTGTCCTTCGTATCTGCTCCAAGAATTATTTTTTCAGACCCGTATTTTTTTATCCATTCCTTGAATAATTCTTTGTTTTTTACGGCAATGCTGCCTCCAGTTACTTGCTTTGCACCGCACTCGAAGGCTATTTCTAGGTCTTTATCTGATTGCAGTCCGCCTCCAAAATCGACCAACAAGTTTGTTTTTCCTGCTATTCTTTCTAATGTTTTGTGATTGATGATGCGTTTTTCTTTGGCTCCATCCAAATCTACCAAATGAAGTCGTTTTATACCATTGTCTTCAAAAAGTTTGGCAACATCCAGTGGATCGTCAAAATATTGCTTCATTTGCGAATAATCACCTTGGGTTAATCTTACACATTTGCCGCCAATAATATCGATGGCAGGAATAATTTGGATCATTGTTTGTATTTTGATTGGTGTTTACACAGGGTCGATGTCTAAGACTACGTACACTTGCTTGAATTCCGGCAATGCCAAGCAGTACTGTAACTCATTGGCAATTAATTGTTTAGCCTTCTTAAAATCAATTTTTTCTTTTTCTAATTTCACATACAGTTCTTTCAAATACAAGTCTCGAATTTTATCAATTACTGGAGATTCTGGCCCCAAAATCCGAGATTTGCCGAGTCTAGATTTAAGTTTAGCTGCAAAACTTACGCTTGTTTTTTCTACTACATCTTTGTCTTTATGCTTGAATGTGATTTTGATTAATCTACAAAAAGGTGGGTATAGATATTTTTGTCTTTCACTAATTTCTTTGTCATAAAAATCAATATAATTATTTTGTATAACATATTGAAATATAGCAGATTGAGGCTGCGAACTTTGTATAATTACTTGTCCCTTGGTACCTTTTCTGCCGGCTCTTCCGCTTACTTGTGTTAGCAGTTGAAACACCCGTTCTTGGCTTCTGAAATCGGGAAAATGCAGCATTCGATCAATATCAAATACACCCACAAGGCTCACATTTTCAAAATCTAAGCCTTTAGTGACCATTTGAGTACCTACTAATATGTCTACTTCTTGGTTTTCGACAGCAGCTATTATTTTTTGAAAGCCAGTTTTGGTTCGGGTAGTATCTAAATCCATGCGTTGAATTTTGGCTGCAGGATACAATAGTTGTGCTTCTTCTTCGAGTTTCTCGGTGCCAAATCCCACAGATTTGATTTTAGACGAACCACAAGCAGGGCAAGCATTGGGCATTTTTTCGTGATAACCGCAATAATGACAAACCAATTCACGCTTGTGTAAATGATGTGTGAGGCTTACATCGCAGCTTTTGCAATCTGGCACAAAACCGCAATCTTCGCAAGCGATGTATGGGGAATAGCCACGTCTGTTTTGAAATAAAATGGTTTGTTTTTTGGCGATCAAATTTTGGTGTACCGCATTGAAAAGTGGTTCTGAGAAATCTTGATTTAATGTTTTAAGTTTCAGCTCTCTTTTCATATCAACCAACTCAATATCAGGTAGTTGAGCATTTCCATATCGTTGTTGTAAACGTACCAATTCCCACTTTCCAATGTGACAATTATGGTAAGTTTCTACCGATGGTGTAGCAGAGCCCAACAGTACTTTTGCATGGTGTTTCTGGGCCAAAACTACTGCACAGTCTCTAGCGTGGTACCGTGGTGCGGGTTCGTATTGTTTGTACGAGGGCTCGTGTTCTTCGTCAATTATTACCAAACCCAAATTGCTAAAAGGTAAAAATATCGCAGAACGAACGCCAACCACAATTTGAAATTTTCCTGTCAGCAGCCCTTGCCAAACTTCTACTCTTTCGTTGTCTGAGTATTTGGAATGATAAACACCTAATAATGAGCCAAATACTTTATATAATCGAGCAACAATTTGGGTTGTCAGTGCAATTTCTGGCAGTAAGAATAGTACTTGTTGTCCATTGTCAAAAACATTTTTTATCAGTTCAATATACACTTCTGTCTTTCCGCTTCCAGTAATGCCGTGTAGTAAAACTGTTTGTTTAGATTGGTAATGAAGCAAAATTTCATCTTTTGCTTTTTGTTGTGCTTCAGAAAGTTGGAAATTTGAAGTAATTGGTTGTTCTATCTCTTCAAACCTTGAAATTACTACCTCAAATTCTTCAAATATGCCATTTTTTACAAGGGTTTTCAATACGGAATCTGAAGCATTCTCTTTTAGAAAGTCACTTTTCAAAATACCAATATTGTTGCTTGTAACTGTTTGATAGACAGGAACTTGCTGCAAATATTTTAGCAGTATATCGAGTTGCTTTGGTTTCTTTTCTAGGCTTTCAATTTGGTGTTGTAGGGCTAATTTGTCGTTAGCATATTTACCTGCTAATCTTATTTTTCTTTGAATTTTGGGTTTGAATTTTTCTTTTATTTCCTCAAAAATGAGGATTGCGCTCTTTTTTTGTAAACTATTGAGGTAAGTATAGATATTTTTGACATCGAGTATCGAAGAGGCTTCTGTATAAGTAATTGATTCTCTGCTATTTATTTCCTCCAGTAAATTCAATTCCTTACTTGAAAACTGCTTGTTATTGGCCTCTGACAGTTTGAAAAGTGGGTGGATTTGTATTTTAGATTCGGAAGATAATTTCAAACCAGACGGCAAAGCTGCAGATATTACTTCGCCATTGTGGCACATATAGTATTGCGCTATCCAATAAAAAAAATCTAACTGAATAGGTAATATTGTCGGGCTTTCATCTACAAGCGAAAGTACTGATTTCGGGTCGTAAATAGTTGGTTTTGAATTATGTATATTAGCAACAATCGCTGTCAGTATCTTTTTTGGACCAAATTGTACCACTATTCTCGAACCAACAGAAATATTACTAGTGTACTCTTCGGGTATCGAATATGTGTAAAAATTCGGAATTGGCAAGGGGAGGATAACGTCACAAAATTGAGCACTCATTATCCCTATTTTTTGGTAATATTAAGCTATAAATCTTTTTATTTTTTCAGCAGTAGCAATCAGCGAATCTTCCGTAGGTTTCAATTTGGCTTGTGTGAAATTGATGTCAAGTACAGTTTGCAAAGGCACCAAATGTATGTGTGCATGGGGCACTTCTAGGCCAATGATAGCTACACCAATTCGCTTACAAGGAATTGCTTTTCTTACTGCAATGGCTACTTTTTTGGCAAAAACGACCATCCTGCCCAGTTTTTCATCTTCAAGATCAAAAATATAGTCTATTTCTGTTTTTGGAATTACCAAAGTATGCCCTTCTACAAGTGGGAATACGTCTAAAAACGCCATAAATTCATCGTTTTCAGCTACCTTATGACAGGTCAATTCTCCAGAAACTATTTTTGAAAACAAAGATGACATGGCTTATATTATTTAGAATATTACTATACAATGCTAGTATTTAATTTCCAATACCTCAAATTTAAGAACTCCTCCTGGTGTTTTTACCTCTGCCATTTCTCCAACAGATTTGCCAAGCAATCCTTGTCCGATTGGTGATTTTACAGAAATTTTATTCTCCTTCAAATTCGCTTCTTCTTCAGGCACCAACATGTACGTAACTTCCATCTTATTGGCTTGGTTTTTGATTTTTACCTTGCTTAAAATCGATATTTTTGAAAAATCTGTATTCGTTTGGTCTATAACCCTGGCGTTTGACAGTAGATCGTCTAATTTCGAAATTTTCAACTCCAGCATTCCCTGCGCATCTTTGGCAGCATCGTACTCTGCATTTTCGCTCAAATCTCCCTTGTCTCTCGCTTCGGCAATTTGTCGGGACATTTCGGCTCTGCCTTTAGTTTTCATTTCTTGCAACTCGTCCCTCAGTCTTTTCAGACCTTCTTCGGTGTAATAATTAATTGCCATTTCTCAGTCGGTGAACGTGTATATTTAAGGTAGATACAACAAAAAAGAACGTCCCGAATACAATTTCGAGACGTTCTTGGTTTTGCAAAGGTAAGCATCAAATAATTAAAATCAACGAAAACTGATAATTTTGATACTTTTAATATTGCAGGGGATTTACTGAGGTCTTTAGTTTGCGTACTTGTTTTTTTTCATCAACAAGTCAAATTATTTAATCGATTTGTTTTTAAAAATTGAGGTAGAATGTTCCAATTTTAGTTATAATTGCCTGATTATTTGAGTTTTGCAAATTATTTAGAGTAATAAATTGCAATTGAGCTAATTTGGCTATTGATAAAAGTATTGCCCACTTTGAAACCTTTTGAGATAGAGATTTTTGTTTCAAAGCAAGTAAATTGCTTTGAGGATCGAATGTAGAAGAATTTCTATTAGTTTTGTCACTAAATATATCCAACCAACCTAAATTTTGACAAGAATGAATAACAACCTATCGAAAATTTTAATAGCAATTATAGTAGTGGAAACGCTGCTAATTGGGTATTTACTTATCCAATTAAACACCAAAAATGAGTCGATCACATCGCTTACACAATCTGTGCAAACGAAAAGTACCGAAGTGGAGCAGAAAACCTCCGAGCTGGAGTTGATAAAAGCCGATCTTGAGCGTGTACAGGCAGAGGCAGACAAGTTGGGTTTAGATAAGACAAACTTGAGTGCCAATATTGCAGAATTGAACTCGGCCATTGCCGATTTGAAAAAAACCAATAAGCTAGACGACAAGAAAAGAAAGGAATTGCAAGGTCTGGTAGCTAAACTGCGAGAGGAAATAACCAAGCGGGACAAAGAAATAGCTGATTTGCAAATGGCAAATGACTCGCTGCAAACCAATATGACATCTCTTTCCACCGAGCAAGCCAAATTGAAAGATTCTATCGCCTCTACTTCTAGCAAGGCCAGAGATGTGGAAAGCAAATTGAAATTTGCCTCGATTTTGAAAGCTGAAAACATTAAAGTAACAGTATTGAAATCTAATGGAAAAGAGATAGAAGATGACGAATACAAGGCGTCTCGAATTGATAGAATTAAGATTAGAGCAACTCTAGCAGATAATAAAGCAGCCAAGCATGAGGTTAAGGAATTTTACATCAGACTAAAGACGCCCGATGGCGATGTTTTTTCTGATCCATCAAATGGTGGAGGCTATTTCAATTTGGCAGATGGTTCGCCACTTTCATACACATTAAAGCAATCGATCGAGTTTGATAATTCAAACCAAAATATCGAGTTGACGACTTTTAGTGGTCTGAAATACATCGTTGGTTTTTATAAAGTTGAAGTTTATTGTGATGGCTACAAAATTGGCGAAGGCACATTCAAAGTGAAATAGATTTTTTATTGCTAGCATTTAAGGAGGGCAACAGGACAGAATGCCCTCCTTTTACTGCTGATAAATAATACAGCGTTATTGACCTATTTTTTGGTATTTTCGTAAAATTACTTTATTAAACTTTTTCAGATGCAAAAAGAAAAATTTTTGATCCAAAATTTGCAAGTGGTTTTAGCTACTGGTCGTATCGATTTCGATGAAGAAGATGCGGTGATGAATGCAGTACACGAAGACGAAGAATATACTTTTGATGTTATAGCTTGTGCCGCTCGACCTGTAGAGTTTTCAATCATCAATCAGCTATACAAGCTTGATAAACAGGCAGTTATCGAAGCTTGTGAAGAATGCAACTTCAGTAGAAGAATAGGGGTTTTAACTACTAATAAATATCATTTAATACTTTCACCATTTGTAGAGCGACATACTTTTTTTGGGAAAGATCAAGCAGAAAAACTTACTAATGAAGTCATAGAGGAATGTATCTTCCTTGGTGCGGAAAGTTTACGAATTACGCAATTTACGATGATGCGAGGCCACATGCCATTTTACGACCAATTCAAAGGTATACTTGATGCCTTGCTGAAGAATCGGGAATCGCCTCTAAAGTTGGTCTATTTTGATGTGCCTGATAAATATTTTTACGAATTGAGTACTTTGTTCAAATCTTATCAGACTGTGAATTGATATGCTGACTTATATTATTAGTAAAGCATTAGCAATACTGGTGATTGGCGGCACATTGTTTCTGATCTATCGTTTATTGGACTACTATTTAGATAGAAAAATCAATAAATCGAAGGATTTTAAGTGACTTATATTTATTATCGTGTTAGTTGGTTTTCTGTACTTTTGGCTAATTTATTGCTCTTGATCGGCTAATGGAATGCTAGTTCTTCGGATTTAATTAGCAATGGTTTTTTTGGAATGTTGAACATAATCAGTCCTTAGGCTGCGATTGCAGTACAAAAGACACGAGAGATTTCAAAAATGTAGTTGTCAATGTGTAACGTATCTTGTGAGTGATTAACTTATTAAAGATATTATTTGCTAAAAGTGGGTTTTTTCCACATCAGTTTCTTTTGCTATCAATCGTAGGTTCTATACTATTGATTCACCAATTTTTTTACAAAGTAAGTAGATAGCATAGCACGATGCAACCAAACATGCCACTTTCAGAGCGAATGAGGCCCAATTCGCTAGATACTTTTATTGGACAACAGCATTTGGTGGGCAAAAATGGAATTT
>JBJXGB010000006.1:0-4081 GCA_046152935.1 Cytophagales bacterium | reverse complement strand
CTAGAAGAAAAAGGCTATTTTTCGATTGGTTGCGAACCTTGTACCCGCAAATTTAGCCTCGATCTTTCAGAACGAGAAGTGCGTTGGTACGGCCTCAACAAGACCGAATGCGGGCTGAATACAGAATTGGTAATAAAATAAATTTCTATAATCAATTCGAGTATTTAATTTATCATACCAATAATAAACACACATTTTATTAAACACCGCTAAAATTTCAATTGTAAGGTAGCAAAGAAATTTCTGGTGACTGCTGCAAAATAGCTTGGTGAGGTAACTTCCCTTAATCCCGAAGCATCTTTTTCAAAATAATGGCTTGGTTTGCCACCTGTATAATATTCAGTATCAGTAAAATTATTGGCATGGAAAATAAAGTTGGCTTCCTTTATATTCAACCATTTGCCCAATTTTACTCCGGCCGAAAAATCAAAAACAACATATTCTGGTGTAGTCAAAGCTTCATTATTTGTGTTGTCTAAATATGATTTTGCTACATATCTGCTCGAAATTTCTGCATACAGCCAATCGAAAGGCGAAATTCTTACACCCTGATTTGAAATTATGGCAGGAGTGAGAACAGGGTTTACATTGGTGTAATTGATTGAAAATGAGGTATCTAGCACAGAATATGTTTGTGCAAATGCCTTAATTCTATTCTCACTAAAAGATGAATTGGCAAAAAATGAAAGCCAAGGCATTACTTTTACGTTGGCGGCTATTTCAAGGCCTCTTCTGTAACTATTGCCCACATTTTTTCTTTTCAAATAGCCCACAGCATTCAATTCACCTGTGGCAGCAATGTCATTTTCAAATTCCATCAAAAATATATTCGCATTTAACTGTACGTTTTTAGAACAATAATCTACCCCAAGTTCAAAATCTGTCACGGTTTCTGGCTTGATATCGCTTTGTTTCACATCTTGAATCGCCCGATCATCAATAAGATAATCTGTTCTGGTTGGTTCGCGGGAAGTCCGGCCGATCGAAGCAAAAACACTTACATTTTTATTGGCGATGAACCTAAAGCCTGCTTTGGGATTGAAAAAAAACCAGTTCATGTTTTCTACCTTAAAATTATCGGGATAATACAATTTATTTTCGCCTTGGTATTGAAAACGAGCATTTCTGATTTGCAAATCTGCAAAAGCGATCAAATAATCCTTGATATAATAATTTACTTTCGCAAAGGCACTCAATTCTTGTTTGTAGCCAATATTTGAATAGCCGATTTGACCTTGCGTGTAGCCCAACGGAAACACATCGGCTGCCAATACTTCCATAAAATGCCTTTGTGCGAATGAATTGGCATGAACACCAGCAGTTACGTTCAGTTTGCTATTGTTGTAATTCAAGAAGGCAAAAGCACCATAAAATTGTGATTTTAAACGATAGCTTGCCAACATGGTTGTGCTACGAATAGTATCATTTTTTAGAATTGCTGTGCCAGTAGAATCGTTTGTAAATGGCACAATAATATCAGGCATATTAGCTGCAAAAAAAGGAAATCCAGGTATATTGATGGCAAATCTTGGTGCATCGCCCGTTACATAATAGGCTGATGCTGAAAGACTTAGATTAAAATTGATTTTATATGAATATTGCAGTTGATAGAAATTTTGCTGAAACTCGTCTGTTTCGTTACCAGACTGTGGATTGGCTTTTCGATCAGCTTCAAGAATGGTTTTATCAACAGGATTGTAGGCCAATTGCGAGCGAGTAATGCCTCCAAAAGCATTAAATTTCAATATTGATTTCTTGCCAAAATAGCCGCCACTAATAAAATATGTTTTCAAGTTTGAGCCAGAATGATTTCTATATCCATCTGATTTCAAGGAAGATAAGCGACCATAAAACGCAAATTTATTATTTAATAATCCAGAATTATACTCGGCTGTGACCCTGCTAGAATTGTATGAACCATAGCCTGTAGATAAACCAAATGAAGTTGGTGCCTTCAAATCGTTGGTGACAATGCCCAAAGAGCCCACATAAGGTGCTGTGCCATAAGAGGTTGCTCCCACACCACGTTGAATTTGAATACTTTGTGCACTCGATGCTAAATCGGCAAAATTATTAGAGAAGAAGCCTTGCGATTCTGGGTCGTTTACTGGTATGCCGTTGATATTGAAGTTGATACGTGTAAAATCCAAGCCACGAATTCTGAAATAGGTATATCCAAATCCATTGCCAGCATCCGACTGCGATTGAATAGAAGGACTATTTTGAATCAGATAACTAATATCTTGACCATAATATTTTTCTTTTATCTCGGCTTTTGAATAATTGTATTGCGAAACTGGCAGCAAATCATCGGCTCTAACTGCATTTACGATCACATCTTCTTTCAAAGAATCTTGTAAAAACGGTATTGAATCTGATGGATTTACCACCATCAGCATAGACATAGATAATAAAATTAAATGCAACATTTCCTTTTTTTAGTTTGGTGATTAAACAATTAAGTTCCAATCGTTTGCAAACAAAAAGCATGTAAAGCAAAGCTGCGGCAATGGCTTAAGTGCATTTGGTTTTAAAACGAAACTAACAAAGGGGATTCTTTTAGATTATGCCAAACAAAGTACATTCCATAAAAACCAACTATCAATAAGATGGTGGAATGGTCGCGTTTGGCTCTTTTTTCCTTCGCAGGCATTATCCTGTTCAGGTTCAAAGGGTATAATCTCAGCTTTGCTTTTCAAAATGAAAAACGCAGCACCCCTAAAAGCTGGGTCAAAGGTAGAACAGAAATAATGGCAATTCAAAAAAATAACTCCGATTTCTGCAAATAGAACGATCTTAAAACTGACAATTTACATGCTAAACTTTCTAAACTAATTTTAACAACAAGGGCAAGAAATGCAATACTTTCTATTATTCATAAATTAATTAGCAATCAAAATAAAAGCCCTTTTCATTGCAATTTTCTGTCGAAATGGCAAAATATGATGAGAAATAATGCATTTATACTACTATAATTCCTTTTTCGATCGCTTTAGCCCAATATAAGGATTGTATCCATTGGGTGTTTTTTGGTAGTAGCCTGTGCCATCATATATTCTTTTGTTGGGGTGTGCTTGGCACAAAGCCGAGCAGGCACCCTCCATGTCCCAGCCGCATTTTTCGCACATAGCTACGTGATTGTTGCACAAAGCGTTGGCACAATTTATCATTCTTTCACTTGCAGTGCCACAAACAAAGCATTTCGAAATCACTTTGGGATTTACTCTATTTACATCTACCGCCAATCGATTGTCGAAAACATAGCATTTGCCTTCAAAATCTTCGCCACCTTCTTCAATACCATATTTAATAATGCCGCCATGCAGCTGGTATACATTCTCAAAACCTTGTTCCAATAAGAAAGCGCTCGCTTTTTCGCACTTAATGCCTCCAGTGCAATAGGTAATTATTTTCTTATCTTTCAATTTGCTGAGTTCTTCCATTTGCTGTGGAAAATCTCTGAAATTATCAATATCTAAAGTTACTGCACCTTTAAAATGCCCAATACTATGCTCGTAAGTAGATCTGAAATCGACCAAAACTACATCATCTTGGTCTTTCATATTTTTGAATTCGGCTGGTTCGATATGCACACCTGTTTTTTCCCAAGGCTTCAAGGTGGTTAAACCCGAGTGCACAATTTCTTCTTTGGCACGTACGTGCAATTTTTCAAAAGTATGTCCTTTGGTGGTTTCGGCTTTGAAATCGATATTTGCAAATCGGGCATCGGCTTTTACGTATTGCATGTAGGCTTCGCAATTAGCTCTTAAACCCGAAACCGTACCATTTAGCCCTTCGGGAGCTACTATTATTCTGCCTTTTAAATTGTGTTCAAGACACCAAATATGGTGTTGTTCGCGGAATTGCTCGTGATTTTCAATAGGCGTGAAACAATAGTAAAGGAGGACAAGAAAATCTGTGTCAGATTCTTGAGTCGGGGCTGCTTGTGTTTTTTTCATAATCGTTAACCTGCTTAGATTCAGCTAAGTGTTAATTGAGATCGTAAAATTAAGCAATTTTGAGTGACAAAAAAATGATCTTTTGTGGTGTAGATATGAATGTTGGTAAGATGCTATTTTAT
>JBJXGB010000192.1:0-9771 GCA_046152935.1 Cytophagales bacterium | reverse complement strand
ATCAAATTCTTAGAAGTACTTCACGTATGTTAACTTCGATTGCGCTGCATCATATTATTTCTGATTCTGCTCAAAGATTGCGGAGCGATGCCAAAATAGGAGGCCAAATATTTGAGCGGCAATCTTTGTAAAAGTGCAGGATTGTTTTCAATCATTTTTTCGTATCTTTTTTCAGCAGTTTCAGTCTGCATTTCTTCTAAAAGTTGTTCCGTATAATACTGAACTTCTTGAATGAGTTTACGCACAAATGTGTTCCATGATTTGAGTTCCAGCAGTTCGTTGGCTTGCAAAAGTGTAGTTTGCCAGACGATCGATTTTTCTACGGCTTGAATATTTTCTTTGGCAGGAATTGCAGCCGTGAAACTCAACTGTGAAGTGAAACAATAAGGGGCTTCCGTAAAAAATTTAGTAATGTCTTTGCCATCTTTATAGATAAAGTAGCGCAAAAGACCAGTTTCAATGAAATAAAGGTGCCGACAAATATTATTTTCAGCCAAAAGTATTTCGTCTTTTTCGATAATGCGCTGTTCAAAACACTGTGCAATTATTTGCCATTCGGCATCGGAAACAGGTGTGTAATTTTCAATAAACTTTCGAAAGAGCTCCATAGATTTTGAAACTAGTTTATCGTTGAAATGTTATTCTAAAGGATCATTTGTTTGAAATGATAAGCGGTAAAATACGTGCTCGAGATTTGCAAAAGGCCAAAAAGGAGTTCCTCTGTTTTGGTTTCAGGGGTTAAAAAATTTTGGCTTTGGTAAATAGGTAAGGTTTATCAAACAGCTAATGATTTCATTTTACCAACAATACGTGCGCCAAATGGTGTTCGCAATGCCAAGCGTAAAAGCAAATATACTCTGTCAAATCGATCTCTCTACCATGTTCAGGATGTATAAAACAACGTTTTAACTCACTATCATTCAACGATTTAAGCAGAATAGCCCATCTTGCGTGCAAGCCATGCAATAGGTCTAGCGAAGGCTCGATTGGCATCGTTTTTGCGTCTGGTAATTCGGCCCAACGATCTTCAAAATAGGGCTTTATGGTTGGTTTTTCTTCTGTTAAAGCAAATTTGAACCGAGCAAAACTGTTGATATGGCTGTCTGCACAATGGTGAATAACCTGTCTTACTGTCCAGCCTTCGGGGCGGTATGGTGTATCAAGTTGTAGCTCTGTATAATCCTCAACTACTTTTTTAAGCTTCAAAGGGAAGTTTTCAATGGTTGAAATACAACTTTCAAGTACATTTTTTGTGAACTGGGCTGGCTTTGCAAATTTGCCAATGGGAAATTTTAGGTGTTCTACTGACATTATTTTAGGAGTATTTTTGCTCTAGTACTTTAGTCGTTTTCTAAGCTTCGCGGTTTTGCGTGTTATTCTCGTATTGACTCATCTATTACCAATATTCATCAAATTCATACCAATCCTGTTTTTTTGTAAATAGCTGTAACTGGTATTTTAAACTGATTAGCAAGTACTTCAATACTTTCTTCTTTGCTGTTAATATCGAAAAACTCCCAATGGTTTTCGGCTATTTTTTTGTAATGTCGAACATGAATTTTGTCTTGAGCTACTATCAAATATTCTTTTACAGAAGGAATAGATTTGTAGACTTCAAGTTTTAAGAAATTATCTTTGTACACGCTGCTTTGAGATTCAATTTCTACGAGCAATACCGGATTTGTAATGGTGTCAAATTCATTATCCAAAAACGACATTTCACCTTTGGTAACAGAAATATCTGGGTAGCAATAGCTATCGCGAAGCAGGTTTACAATTCTTTGGTCACTGCCAAGTACTTGATAATCAAAGTATTCTAGCTGATTTGCCAAGAAAACCAGTAAATTGGTAAAAATGCGATTGTGTTCTAAGCTTGCTCCAGCCATTTCAAAAAGTTCGTTGTTGATAAATTCAAATTTTCCATACTCTTCTCGCGTGGTGGTGCGCTCGAGCCTCAAATATTCTGCAGCAGTAATGGTTTCTAGAGCTAACGTTTCCATAGTTGAATTCACATTTATTCAAATCTACAAATAATATTTCTTTTTTAAAACTATCAATTTTCGAAAAAAGATAGTGCAAATAAATTCGCCTTTCGCCTCTCTATGGTGTCCTCACAGAGTGAAATAATCGGTAGCGCCTTTCTGCCTGATTCCAAAATTGGAAATTGATGAACTGCTCGGACACGCTGAATTCATTTGGCGACCCATAATTATACTTCGTTAACTCAAGCATAGACGAGTATTGGCTTTAGAAGCAGCCTATCTAGGGCAAACGCAAATAAATTATGGTCAAATACAGCGTATCTATCGAAGCGCAACTCAGTTAATGCTAAAAACTGCTTATAGAGGGTAAATTTCTGTCTGCATTAGTAGCGAAGGTGAGTGGTTTACATCATGGCTATAAATTCAGTAGGTATCAAAAGTGAATATGGTCAATCAAATCTGCAATTTACCTTTTCATTCATTCGCCCGCAAAAAAAACTATTTTAAACAAAAAAGCAGCCAAGTACCACTACTCGGCTGCTTTTGAAGGGCAAATAATTACTAAAAATATACTATTCCTTCACAAATTTTTGGGTTGCTACCCCATTTTTTTCTATTATTCTAATGCCATATACACCAGATTTTAATTGGCTGATATCTACTTGTGAACTTGTTACTTGCTTGTCTATCAGCACAACGCCATTCAAATCAAACACAACCACATTCGCATTTTGGCTTATTCCCATGAAAAACAAGGTGGTATTGGCAGGGTTTGGATAAAGACCGATGGTAGTATTTGAGCTACTATATGTATCAGTAATCTGTTCACAAACTTTCCCAACTACGTAACTTATGTCTTTCGTTACGGCCAATCCATTAGAGTAAGCAAATTTACAAGCCAAAGAAAGTGTAGCTCCAACGGTTTGGTTGGTGATTGTTTTAGTGAAATTTTGGCCTGAAGTATTGCTCATTTGTACTTCTGAAAAACCAGATGTTTTATTCCACAAAAAAGCAACCAAGCCTTCCTTAGCATCTAGTAGCTCAAAATTAGCTGTCACATTTGTGCCTGAAGTTGAAAACGAATATTTGTATCCAATGGTAAAAGCATCTCCTTGTTGAGATTGGGTAGCAGCACCCGCACAATCTGTGGTGATTACTGCGCCCAATTGCGTTAATGTGATAGTTTCTATGGGCACGTTTGCTCCAGATATAGTTAAATTAGCTATCCTGTTTGATGTTGTAGGATTGCCAGTGGCTGTTAGAGTTATTTTGGCATTATTGACACCACTAACTGTACTTATGGCTATCCAGTTTTGGTCGCTAGCTATGGTCCAATTGGTGTTTGATTGGATATCAAATGTCTTTGTGCTGCCATTTTCAGCTAGAATCGTTAGTGAATTGGCAGAAAGTGCCAAAGCTGGAGAAGATGCACAAGTATTGCCAACGGTATAGTCAAAATCTCTAGTCACCGACAAACCGCCAGCGTAGGCAAATTTGCACGCCAAAGTCAAGATAGTACCGTTGGTTTGGTTTGCTATTGATGTGGAAAATAAATTCCCAGAAGTATTGGTCATTTGCGTTTCTGCAAAGCCATTGGTTCTATTGAAAAGGAAGGCTACCAACCCAACTTTTGCATCTATCAACTCGAAAGTAGCCACAACATTGCTGCCAACCGTAGCAAAAGTGAATTTATATCCTAGCAGGAAAGGATTGCCTTCTGTAGATTCAACTGCTTTTCCAAAGCATTCGTTTCCTGACGCAGCAGCAGATGTGGTTGCAGTTACTACGATCGGATTGTTTAATGCTGCATTTCCTTTTTCATCTTTTGCAATCACATTGAAAGCGTAATTTGTCGAGCCTGCTAAACTTGTAATTTTATAGGTTTTAAGCACGCCCGATATTCCATTTACCGTCAAGGTAATAGCACCATAAGTAATCGAATAGACCACTTTGCCCGAATTATCTGTTGCATTCAGCAGCACTTCCACACTATTAGATGTTACCGCTCCTTTTACAGCCGTAAAAAGCGTAGGAGCTTGTTCATCTGAGGTAGTAGTGGCATTTACTAAAATAGGATTACTTACAAATACATTTCCCGTAGGATCTTTTGCCGAAATAGAAAAGGCATAATCTGTAAGTGATGATAATCCTGTTACTGTCACCGTTTTTTGTATGCCAGAACTGCCACTTACCGTAAGTCCATTTGAACCATAATTGATCGTATAAACCAGCTGATCAGAATTATCTAAAGCACTAAGCAATAGCACTACACTGTTAAAGCCAACGGCTCCTTTCGTGGCTGTAAAGGCTGTCGGTGCTTCCAGATCTGGCGCTGCTTCTTGCGTCACTGTCAGAGTTTTGCTGGCCAAACCAGTGGCAGTAATCGTCAAGATAGCCTTTCTTGTTCTTGCAATTGTGTTTTGAGATGCAGTTAATGTAATCGTGGAATTTACAGTTGTTACATTACCCGAACTACTGCTGAATGTCAGCCAACTTTGGTTGCTTGTTATTCCCCATGATGTATTCAAACTGGTAATGTCAAAAGTCTTGGTGCTTGCTTCTGGTGCTGCAATCGAGAGTGCATTTACCGAAAGTGACAATCGTGGAGCATTTGGATCAGTGATCTTTTTGTAGCTTCTGAAATTGTCAAAATAGATCGTTTGCGCTATGCTCGAGTTTGGTGCAAATAGAAATGAGGTAGTATTTTGATTGGCATTGGTTACTGCAGGGTCTGGCGAAGCTGTGTAAATAAAATCTATTGTATGCCAACCGTTTGTTTCTTTAATTACTCCTTGGTAATAGCTATGACGGCCAGAAGGGAAATTGCTGGGAGTTGAAACATTTTTGTCTTCCAATTGCACATTTACCAACGTGCCTGGAGCTAAATTGGCATATACGTCAAGGGCAAATCTTTTTTCTCCTTTTCTGAATAATGAAGCATCACCGATCGATACATTATCAAAAAACAAAGCATCGTAAGTAGCTGCTCCATTTCTGTTGTACTTTCCTACATTCGCAGAAGTATTCAATCCACCAATAAACTGATTGGCTACTTTTCCGTCATAAGTACCGTCAGATTTATTGTAAGTCAATAAATTAGTACCATCAAAATCTTCGTACACTTGGTCGATAACCCATATCGCTTCACTTGCATTAGATTTCCCGCTTCTAATATTATCGATATAATAGGTATTTCCTGTATTTTTTCCAGCATCTATCAGCACCACAAATTGATCGACAGTTACATTTGGCGTAGTTACATCTAAAGTTGCTGCAAATGAAAATTGAATCGTTTCCCATTCGTTCTGCTTGGTTGTAACTCCACTATACTTGCTGTTTCTGCCCAAAGGAAAATTGGCTGGCGTAGCAGTTGCACTATTTTCAAGTTGAATTACTATGGGTGTGCCAATCGGAGCATTTGTATTAATATCCATGAAAAAAACATTGGTACCACTTTTGTACAATGATGCATCAGTCAACCCTTTTACTTGATCAAAACTCAATACATCATAAGTTTCAGATGATTTTCTTATGTATTGTAAAGAATTAACCGAGCTATTTACGGCATTGGAGGCGGGATTAGCCACTATCGAATAATTGCCTGTGGTACTTGCCGTATTTTTGACCATGTTGATGTTGGCATCGAAATCATGAAAAATGACATCAGTTTCGTATACAGGATCGGCTCCCGCCTGTCCGAAAATGAGATTATCGAATGAAACAGTGTAACCTGTCGTGTTTTCAGGGTCAATCAATAAAGTAAATAGATCAATATCTGTCGAAACAAGATTAGCATCTGGTGAATTAACATAGTCAAACTCAAGGGTTTCCCATCCGTTTTGTACCGTTGTGTAAGCATCATACACGCTATGGCGGCCATAAGGGTAGTTTATTGGGGTTGAAATAGCCTCGCTCTCAAATTGAATTCTTATTTTGGTGCCAATGGGTGCATTGGTATTCACATCTAAATGTATTCTTCGTTGCTGTGTAGCATACAACCCAGCTTGTTCTACTGTCACATTTTTTAATTGAATTACATCGTACACCTCACTCGCATTTCGCACATATTTTCCTATTTTGGTTGAAGAATTGGTACCACCTGGTGCAGTATTATCAATCGCTTGTTGCAAAGTGCCTGTGGCTGTGCCGTAAGTAACGTTCCTATTAGTCTCAAAATCTTCGTAAGTCTTTTTTATTAAGAATGGCTCTTCTACCTCAATCAGTTTTAAGTAATCATTCGTTCCGCAAGCATTGCCAATCGAGCAAGTTAAATTAGCATTTAATGTATTATCAAACTGAACTTCAACTGAATTGGTACCTTGTCCTGATTGTATGGAAGCGCCTTGCGGTGCCGACCAATTATAAGTGGCACCAGCTATCGATACTATAGAATAGGTTTTTGTCGAACCTTGATACACTTTACTGTCGCCATTTATGGCAGTTGATAATGGGCCACTTTCCACTTTTACATAATCTACCACAAGCGAAGAAGGATATTCGCCAGCTATCGGGGAAATATTTCCAGTAAATGGTGTATTGGGCCCGCCTACAGCCACATTCAAAATGATATAAAATTCGTTGTTAAAAGGCCAAGCATTGCCCGTAGTTACTTCGGGCGAGACTGTCAGATACAATTCATCGTCAAAATAAAACCGAATTTCGTTCTCCGTCCATTCCATCGCATATTTATGAAAATCGAGCGACAAATCTACAGTGTTCAAAATACTAGTAGTAAATTGTCGCGCACCAGCCGGATAAGCATAGTGAATGGTAGATTGCGTTTTCGTTGGATTTTTATTGCTTGCTTCCATGATGTCTATTTCGCCAGCATCGGGCCAAGAACCTGTTTTTGGTAACATCCAAAATGCAGGCCACACACTTGTAGCCGATGGCAATTTCATTCTTGCCTCTACTCTACCGTATTTTAAATAGCCATTGGTGACAGCAGTAGACTTTATTTTGGCCGAAGTATAATTACCACCAGAATGCACCGCAGTAATTACCAAATTACCACTTTCAAGTTTAATATTATTGGCACTATTGGTGTAGTTTTGCAATTCTGCATTGCCCCAACCTGCACCTGCGGGTGTACCACTGCCATCTCCCAAGTCGTACGTCCATAAACCTGTGTTTAATGAAGCGCCATCGAAATTGTCTTCCCACACAGTTTGAACACATTGTGAATAACTAAATGGCACGGTCACAAAAATGATCGCTGTTAATAATAATAAACTTTTGATTTTCATAAAATTGGGGTTACTACTGTAAATGAAACGATTGTGAGATTGTATCTGCGAGTAAAAATCTTTTAAGCGTCTGCTTAATACAAGGATCAGGGACTAATCTTGCAGGGACTTATTTTTTATAATTTTAATAATAATGAATTGTACTTTTCAACTCTAAATTTGATGACGCAAATAGAACTTTTTGATACTGTACTTTCATAAATTATTTTTTTGGTAGACACTTCTTTTCAGGTGGTCGCAAAAGCTCAACAGCTATTCCAACCGGGCTTTGGCACACCGAAAGAAAAATGGAAAGGAGAATTTGATCTCTTGAAATAGAGGAATAGGGCGATTAGAAAATAAATTTTGTCTTGAGGAGCTGTGCTGATATCAAAAAATAGCTTAATGTGTGGACAAAAGCGAACGTCAATGCAGCATTTCTTACAAGCCTACTTCCAATTCAATTTCATTGGTTCTGGCGAAACAGTATTGTCGCTGTAGTTTTCTAGTTCATCCATTTTCTCCTTAAAAAGCAACTCAAAAGCCTTCAGTTTCGCATTAATTGAGGCAGAAAAAAATTTTCTCTCTTTATTTCCTGCGCTATAAATCCAAAGCAGCATATTATATTATTTAGAATTTAGACCAATAATTCGATAAAACTAGGTTAAAATTCGATTAAAAACAAATTAATTAATAGGAATTTACAAAATTTAGACAAGTGCGAAAGTCCGATAATGGCCATAAAATTACTAATTTTTGTAATTTATAAGCTACAAAATAAATTGATTTGAAATCGCCAGAATTGAAAAATATGAATATCTCAAAGACTTCTAAAAATGATTTGGTTTGGCATAAATGAGTTGCATCACGTTTATATTTTTCATATCAAATGCAGCCTCACAATACGATAAATAGTATTTCCATTTTCTGATAAATTTTTCTGAAAAGCCAAGTTTGCCAATCGCATCCAAATTTTCATCAAATTTTTGTTGCCAAAGGCTAACAGTTTTCGCGTAATCTAAGCCGAAGGCTTTCAAATCGACCATCGTGAGATCGCTTGTACCATTTATTGCATTGTTGATAGCTGATACGGAAGGAATAACTGAGCCAGGAAAAATATGCTTTTGAATGAAATCTACATTACTTTTGATTTGTTCAAACCGGCTGTCTGGGCACGTGATTACCTGCAAACCGAGCATACCATTTTTGGAAAGCAGGCTGTCGCATTTGGCAAAAAAAGTATGGTAATATTTTGCACCTACTGCCTCTAGCATCTCGATCGACACTATTTTGCTATATTTACCTTCTATTTCTCGATAATCTTTAAAAAAAACATTGATTTTGTGGCTCAATCCCTCATTTTCTACCTTTAATAAAGCATATTTATATTGTGCTTCAGAAATGGTGTAAGTATCTACTCGGCAGCCATAGTATTTGGCAATATGAATGGCATTTGCACCCCAGCCAGTACCAATTTCTAGCACATTATCACTTGTTTTTAGGTTCAATTGCCTGCACAATCGATCGTATTTTTGAAATTGTGCCTCTTCAAGCGACATATCAGTAGCAGAAAAATACGCACCAGAATACGTCATCGTTTTATCTAGCCACAATTCATAAAAGGCATTTCCCAAATCATAGTGAACGGCAATATTCTTCTTTGAGCCAGCAAAAGTATTTTCTCTAGCATTGTTGTACATTTTATTTACCCAACGTAACGTGTTGATGCTCAGTTGTTTTACCTTACCTCCGCTCATAAACGAGGTGTATTCTAAGTTTAAAATAAAGAATCGAATTACATTTTTGATGTCGTCTGTTTCCCAATCGCCATCTATATATGCTTCTGCAAAGCCAATATCACCATATAAGATACCTTTTAAATAAAAATCGCTGCTAATGATATTGATGTTTGCCTCAATACTGCCATCACCATTGCCAGCTTTGTGTATTTTGCCACTTGGCAAGGTGATGTTGAGCCTTCCAAGCGGAAGCGATAGAAGGGTATTTAGTATTATCTTCTCAAAAAAATAATGCTTTTCTGTCTTTGTAGCTACTGCTTTAGTCAAGGTCGACATATCTTTTAATGCGTATCAGGGTTTATAAAGATCTCTTTGCAATGTTAAATGGTCGTCTTTTTTAAAATAAGGCAATCCTTTCAAGTACAAACGTAAGGCCTGCCAATGTATAGAAAATATTATTTGAAGGGTAATAAATGGCATGGTTATGAAAAAAAACAATAAGTTTTGGTCATTTAAGGGGGCTTTTTTGCCATTTAATGCTGTTTTCAATACAAGTTGGCCTTCTATGCGATCATTTATCTTAATATCGAGGGCTTGGTTTGGTATGCCTAATTGGAAGTGAAAGAAGGCATCGTGGGCGATAAAAGGCGATACGTAGAAATACTTTTGCATTGATTTGCCGAAATAACGTCCATCCCAGCAATTATGTTCCAAAAAATAGGGTTTTAGTTCCATAAATGTGTTTCTGACCTCAACTATGGCACAAATGGCCTTTTCATCTCTATCGAATACGTAGTAAAAACAAACTGGATTGAAAATATAGCC
>JBJXGB010000189.1:0-18792 GCA_046152935.1 Cytophagales bacterium | reverse complement strand
GGTCAATAATCCAAATGATGAGTTGATTCAAGATACTTATGGTGGTGACGCCAAACGTGGTAGATATGGTTCTGAAAAAGCTGCCTTGGATTTAATGGAGTACGAGCATAATCTTTGGGAGTTTTAAGTTTTTTGGGTAGGGAAGGGAGCGTAGGTGCTCCCTTTTTTTTGCCTTACTATCATTAGCGTCAATTTATTTTCGTTAATTTTGAAGTTGATCGTCTCTTTATCCTTGTTTGGAGTTGATGCGAATTTTTTTGGTGGAGTTGGCCACGTTATTAGTATCGTTATTAAAGTGTTGTCGAAGTGACAAGACTATAAATTTGGTAGTCCATTTGATTGTTTTTGGTGCTGAAGAATACTGTACTCTTAGCTTCTGTCGATAGAAACTGTTTCGGTTCATTTGTTGAAGAAAGTGTTCCATATGGAATTCAATGTTGGGTTCTGCGATTAGCTAGAGTAACGCACCGTTTTTGTAAATTTTAAGCTGAGAAAAGTTGCCTTTTCTGATGGTTTTGTTGTTTTTGATTGCTGTGCTCAGGCAGTTGCTAAACAAGTTATTGATTATTTAGATAATTGATAAGTTTCACAGAGTTGTTAGTTTTTGCCTTTACTAAGATGTTTTTTCGATGAGTACGCACTGTTTCGTATGAAATATTTAATTTTTGAGAAATAGTAGGCATATTATCTTCTAGTTTAATGAGTTCGATTATTTTTAATTCTCTAAAGGTGAATATCTGGTAGAGCTCATTTTCACCATCTACTATTTTTTCAAAGTAGCTGCCTTCAGCAATCACTTTTCTAATGGTACTGATCAATTGATTTTTTCCAACATTTTTGGGCACATAGCCGTGCGCAGCTCGCTTTCGAGCTAGATTTGTAGCTTTTTTCGTAGTACATGGAAACTATGATAATTTTTGTGGCCAATTGGTTGCTTTTGACATAATCGATTATTTCTGTACCATTCATGTTTGGCAAGTTTAGGTCAAGAAGCAAAATGTCGGGTGCAGAGATATTTAAAGATTGCAATGTTTCTGCTCCATTCATTGATGAGCCTGTTACTTCAATTTCTTCAAAATCACGAAGCATACTTTTTAGTCCATCAGCGAAGAGCTGGTGGTCTTCAGTAATATGGAGGCTATACTTCATGTTTGGTTGGTTTTTTGATTCGTTGTATTTTCATACTAATTTTAGTTTCGTATTTCTGTAGACAAAGTAAGTGGCAAAGAAAATATTGAATTGTTATACTGTTACCGGGATCAGTATTCTTACTTGCAAACGACTGCCATCATTGTCTGCAAACTCGATTTTCCCATTCATTATCTGCACCCGACTTTCTATATTTGACAATCCCAAGCCTTTTGTATTGTTATTTCTATTTATGCCAATTCCATCGTCTTCAATTAGAATTGAAATATAATGGATTGCGTCTTCTTTGATTTCAACCATTTCAAAATTCACATTTTTCGCCTGCGAATGCTTGAGCGTGTTGTTTAATAGTTCAGTAATGATTCTGAAAATATTGATTTGATAGTGTTCATTTATTTTTACTGTGGGAGAAATTAAATAGTTGAGCTAGAAAGGTACGGTCATCACCATATTTTCAAAGAAATCTTCCAACACTGGTATCAATTCAAACTGATCTACAACAGAAGGATGTAGTTTTTGGGTTATCTGCCTTATTTTTAAAATTGATTTATCTACAAGATCAATTATTTTCTCTTTATTATTTTCATTTGAAGCTTCCAATTTTGTAGAAGTGAGCAATATTCCCAAATCATCATGTAAATCTTCGGCTATGCGTCTTCTTTCATTTTCTTCTGCATTCATTTCAGTTTTTAGTAGCTCATTTCCATAATTCGATTTTTCAATTAACAGGGTTTCCCTGTCCATTAGCAATTCGTTTATGTTCAAAGCCATTGCTGACCCGGTAAAAAAAACTTCAATGCTGAGGCTGAGCATACAACTGTTTTCTGTCCAAAAATTGACTGGAAGAGGAAAAATTTCGCGAAATATATTTACCATCGCCCCCAACAGCATTATAAAAAACCCAATGGTAAAAGTGAGATTGCCTAGACTTCTACTCCTAAGCACATGAACGAGTATCGAGTAGCTGTCCAGCACAAAGTTAGAAAGTAAGTAAGGCCACAATATTTTGAAAAATAAGCCTTAAAGTGGTTTGTTCTTTTTCATAGTGAAATTTGTGATTTCTAAAATATTACCAAGTACAAAACTGGCATTTAAGATCATTGTAGTTGATTTTGATGTATTGTAATTGATTAAGAGGAAATTTTTGGGAAAAGTGATAAAAGTGGTAAAGATAGCAGAGCGAAAAATACATCGTCTTTATCGTTGAACTATGGTGTATTTGGCCGAAGCCATAGAAAAGCTATACCACAAAGGCTCGATGCCTATAGCAAATAGGATACTGTGGAAATCGAGTAATGGATAAATACACTGAAATTATAGTGAATAAAGATATGCAAACTAATAACGGCCATACACATAAGATACCCTCAAAAACGAAAAAATAAGTATCAAAAACAGATTCTTTTGAAGCAAATGAATTGACGTTACCAGATATATTGGCTGGCGAACATTATCTAAATACATATAACAGGTACATTCCTGCCCCTTTTCGGATAAGAAATTGAATACAAAATTGCGGGTGCGAAGTAGCCTTTGTTAATACTTAAATTTGTCGCTTGCTTTGCAAAAATAAGTTACTTTATGTGTCTGATTACCAAACACATAGAAGTTTAATTTGTTCAAATTCAGAGCTTGGTACTCCACTAAACTTAACGCAGAAGCTGATGCAGAATTTTTATGGAAATTGGCTTTCTACTGGTGATCTAAGAAAATCGTTTGTGGAGGCGAAGCAAAAGATAAAGGCAGAATATCCCTCTCCAATTTATTGGGGAGCATTTGTGATGATCGAAAGCAATCCGAAAGCAACCCGAAAATTTAGAAATTAGACTTCGGTTTGTGGACATTAAAAAATAGTGTTGGAAGAATGAATCTCCCCGTCCTCCAACACCATGCAATTATCTCCTTCTTTTGATTACTTTTTCAGCAGCTTCTACTATTTTTTCAGCCGTTAAACCATATTTTTGCATTAATTCATCAGGCGTTCCGCTTTCGCCAAAAGTATCTTGCGTACCGATAAATTCTTGAGGAACTAGAAATTGAGTAGTAAGTACATGAGCTACACTTTCGCCTAAGCCTCCCAAAATATTATGCTCTTCTGCAGTAACAACACAACCTGTTTTCTTCACCGATTTCAAAATGGCTTCGCTATCTAAAGGTTTGATGGTATGGATATTGATAATTTCAGCATCTATTCCTTTCGCTTCAAGTATTTCTCCAGCTTTAATGGCTTCCCAAACCATGTGTCCTGTGGCAATGATGGTCACGTCTTTTCCTTCATTCACTATCCACGCTTTTCCAATTTCAAATTTCTGATCAGATTCAGTAAAAATAGGCATTACTGGTCTGCCAAAACGCAAATAAGCAGGTCCATCATGCGAAGCTAAAGCTATAGTGGCCGCTTTGGTTTGGTTGTAATCGCAAGTATTGATTACGGTCATTCCTGGCAGCATTTTCATCAAACCTAAATCTTCTAATATTTGATGTGTAGCACCATCTTCGCCTAAAGTCAAGCCAGCGTGCGAACAAGCTATTTTTACATTTTTGTGCGAATAAGCTACCGATTGGCGGATTTGGTCATATACTCTACCCGTACCAAAATTAGCAAAAGTAGTCGCAAAAGGAATTTTACCCCCGATAGTTAAACCAGCTGCCAAACCAATCATGTTGGCTTCGGCAATGCCAGTTTGGATGAAACGATCAGGATTCTCTTTTAAGAAGGTATCCAATTTTAATGAGCCTGTTAAATCTGCACAAAGAGCTACAACGTTGGGGTTTGTTCTGCCCAATTCTGTCATGGCATCACCAAAGCCCGAGCGAGTATCTTTTTTATCTGTGAATGTGTATTTTTTCATTTTGATTTTTTTGTTATCAGATTTGACAACTTTTAGAAGGTGGTCAAATCTAATAATCGCCTAAAGTTTCTTCCAATTGTGCTAAAGCTTTTGCAGCTTGTTCGTCATTCGGTGCATTGCCATGCCATTTGTGGGTTCCCATCATAAAATTTACACCCATACCCATTTCAGTTTTCATGATTATTACGCTTGGAATGCCCGTGCCTCTATTTTTTTGCGCTGTCAGGATAGCATTTTCTAGATCTTCAAAATCATGACCGTTAGCCGCAATTACATTCCAGCCAAAGGCCTTATACTTTGAACCGATATCCAAAAGATTTAATACTTGATCAGTGCTGCCGTCAATTTGTTGACCATTGGCATCTACGAACGCAATTAAATTATCCAATTTATTATGTGGCGCAAACATGGCTGCTTCCCATACTTGGCCTTCTTGTTGCTCGCCATCGCCCATCAAGCAATATACAAACCGGTCGTCCTTATTTAACCTTTTGGCTAATGCAGCACCAGCTGCTACTGATAAACCTTGTCCCAACGAGCCAGACGCCATGCGGATACCAGGCAAATGTTCGTGTGGAGTCGGGTGCCCTTGTAGGCGGGAGTTTATTTTTCTATGTGAAGCCAATTCTTTAGGCTCAAAATAACCATATCGAGCAAGTGTGCTATAAAAAACAGCCGAAATATGCCCATTGGAAAGGAAGAAAAGATCTTCGCCAATGGCATCGGGGTTAAAGTTCTTGTCGTGTTTCATTATTTTGAAATAGAGCAACACAAATAAATCGGCACAGCCCAAAGCGCCACCCGGATGCCCATTTTTTGCTCCGTGTACCATGCGAACTATGTCTCTACGTACTTGCGAAGCAACCTTCTGTAAATCAGTCATTTATTGATTTTTATTGTTGATTTTTAAAAATTAGAGTGCAAATAAAAGCATTATTGCCTTTTATTGAAAATGAATGCTTATTTATTAAGGTCTTGGTAGATAGAGAGGGCAGTATTTTCACAAGCCTTTTTATTGCCCAATTTAGCTTTTATGGCTTTGTAATCTTCTATCATTTGTGTCTTAACTGTTTCATTTTGAGTTATTTTAAGTAGTTCTTCCATCAGATTGGTCGGAGAAAATTCGTCTTGAATTAGTTCTCGCACGACTTCCTTTTCGGCAATTAGGTTTACCAAAGAAATATGTTTTATTTTGATCAAAGCCCTGATAATGGCGTAGGAAATAAAGCTCGTGGCATAGCAAACTACTTGTGGAACTTCAAAAAGGGCGGTTTCTAAAGTGGCGGTTCCCGATGTAACCACTGCCGCCTCAGAATTTGCCAATAAATCGTATGTTTGATCGTACACTATGGACACAATGCCTTGTCTCTCAAAATTTTTATAATATTTTGAATCCAAATTGCTTACCGCAGCCACTACAAATTGATATTCTCTAAAAGCAGGCAGGATACTTACCATAAAATGAAGCATGTGATCAACTTCACTTTTTCTACTGCCAGGTAGTATCGCAATGATAGGCTTTTCTTGTAGGCTGTTGTTTTTTCTGAAATTTGGATCAGCTTTAAACTCGTTTACTTCATCTAATGATGGATTGCCAACATATTCTACCTCAAAATCGAATTTTTTGTAGAATGCTTTCTCGAAAGGCAAAATGCAAAGCATTTTATCAACTAAATGCTTGATTTTGTTTGCTCTGCCCGTATTCCAAGCCCATATTTTGGGAGAAATGTAATAGTAGATTTTTATACTGGGAGCGTTTTTCTTGAGAAATTTGGCAATTCTTAAGTTAAAACCTGAATAGTCGACCAAAATAATGCTATCGGGTTGATAGGTAAGAATATCTTTTTTGCAAAGATTGATGTTGGCAAATACTTTGTCGAGATTGAGGGCAACTTCAAGAAATCCCATGTAGGCCATTGCTTTGTAATGCAACACCATTTTGCCTCCTTGGGCTTTCATATAATCTCCTCCAAAAAATCTAAAATCAGCACCGGAATCCAGTTTTTTCAATTCACGCATCACATTTGAAGCATGCAAATCGCCCGATCTTTCGCCTGCTACGATATAATATTTCATTTATTCGTTACCATAATATTCTACAAAATTTTTATTGGTTTCTATCAATTTTATGTAGTGCAATCGGCCTGTTGACATAGTAGCAATTTTCGGTTCTAAAATCTTCCAAAATTCTTCCACTAATATCTCACAACTGCACAATTTATCTTTCAAAAAATCTACTTGAATGTTGAGGTTTTTATGATCGACTTTCTCGATTATTTCATCTTTTATCAAATCGCCCAATTTCTTCATGTCGATTACAAACCCAGTTTCTGGGTCTGGTTTGCCTTTCACAGTCACAATTATTTCAAAATTATGTCCATGAAAGTACTCGTTGGCACATTTGCCAAATACTTCTTCGTTTTTTTGCTGATCCCATTTGGGGTTGAACAGCCTGTGAGCAGCGTTGAAATGCTCTTTTCTTGATACGTAAACCATATTTTGCAGAGTTTTAATTAGTGTCAGGTGCCTGCGACTGAGTTGCAAAATTATCTCGAAATTTTAAATATTGGTTTTAAAATTTTAAATTGCTAAGTGAAAACGAGAGTCGAAATATTAGCCGAAATATAAAACTCGCCAGAAATAGCCCTTTTGGCAAATGATATTCACGCCATTATTTAAAGCGAACGAGCGGAAAGAGAGCGTTTTTACAATTTGGTGCATGAAAATGTAACAGCCGAATTTATTAGTAGGAATATTATTTTTCATTCTCCGGTAAGAGGTCGACATTGGATAGCTTCGAGCGGGTTGCTTGGCAAACTGATTACATTTGTTAATCGCAATAAACTGGGCAAAGTTGGTGTCGAAAAAGTAATGATTAGGCTTACAAGAAATGATTAAGAGCCTGGTATCGTTTTTTCTAGCAACGAAAAAGCAAAAGAGTTCAGTGGCGACCAACTCATTTTTCCTGCACCCGATTTTATAGTTGAAATATTATCACCAACTACTGCCGAGTACGATAGGGGGGCAAATTACTCGATTATGCCGCCCATGGTGTAGCAGAATATTGGATTTTAGACCCCGAAAATGAGTCAGTTGAGAAGTACTTATTAAAAAATGGGTATTATGAAATCGCAGAAAAGCTTCATAAAAAAGCATAGAATCAGAGGTGATTACTGGTTTTGAAATTGACCTTAAGGAAATTTTTGCACCTTAGTTTATATTTTAAGCATGAGTTGCTCGTAATTTCTATTATTTTTGAAATTCAAAATTTGAATACATGATTGTAGTAACGGGTGCTGCTGGTTTTATAGGAAGCTGTTTGATAGCACGATTGAATCAAGATAATTTCCTTCATATTATTGCCGTTGATGATTTTAGTAAGCTCGACAAACTTCCGAATCTAGAAGGCAAAAGAATACGAGAAAAAGTAGAAAGAAGTGAATTTTTTTCTTGGTTGGAAAAAAACAACCGCCATGTTGAATTCATTTTCCACATCGGAGCACGAACCGATACCACCGAATTTGATAAAAATATTTTTGATCAATTGAATGTTGAGTATTCTAAAAATATATGGAATGCTTGTGTCGAATATCAAATTCCGCTCGTATATGCCTCATCTGCAGCCACTTATGGCTTAGGCGATTTGGGCTATGACGATAATGAAGCACTGATCCCTCAGCTAAAACCTCTAAATCCCTACGGAGATTCAAAAAACGAATTTGATATCTGGGCATTAAAACAAAATAGCAAACCTTTTTTCTGGGCTGGATTGAAGTTTTTTAATGTTTACGGACCTAATGAATACCACAAAGGAAGAATGGCCTCTGTGGTTTTTCATGCTTTTAATCAAATAAAAGCCACAGGCAAAATGAAATTGTTCAAATCTCATAATCCTGATTTTAAAGATGGAGAACAGTTGCGAGATTTTATATATGTGAAAGATTTGCTCGAAGTTTGTATTTTTTTAATGCACCACAGAAAGAATTCTGGAATTTACAACTTAGGCTCAGGGAAGGCTCGCACATTTTTGGATTTGGTTCAAAATGCGTTTAAAAATTTGGGAATGGATGAAAGTATTGAATTTATTGATACGCCAATTGATATCAGAGATAAATATCAATATTTCACAGAAGCAAATATGAAAAAATTGATTTCTATTGGCTACGACAAAGGTTTTCACACTTTGGAAGAAGGCATTGCTGATTACGTTAAGCATTACTTACAACCATCTTTATTTATGTAAATTGCTCAATCTTTAATGGTTGTATTTCCATATTTTTTTTGGGCTATCATTCCCAAATTCATTAAAGGCCTGATGCTTAAAAAGTACAAAGCCAAGCCCACTGGAATTGAAAAAATAGCCCAACCTACAAAAGCATAAACCAATGTCATCCCCAGTGTTTGAAGGGTGTAAAGTATGCCCAAATCCATCATGTTGTAGACGCTACTTATTGAAATAGCCACTTTTTCTGCATTACATATTATTTCGCCAAACCGAATGAATGGGATTACAAATACAAAAAATAAAGGAAAAACAATGTTTGTGATTAGAAAAATAGATGCAGGATTGAGCTTCAATAGATATATTACCAACAAGGTGAGTGCTGTATGTGTCCCTAAAATCGGAAAAACACCTACCACTACACCTATAGAAATGCCTAAAGCCAATTTTTGAGGTGAAGTTCCTTGTTTGAGAAATTTTATCAAATTATTGAAAATTTTCTCTTTGATGAGTTCTCGGAAACTTAGCATTTATGTGGCGGCTAGAAAATTTATTTTCGTAAACAAGTGGAATAGAGGTTTCCAATTACATGCTAAGAAAATATCGAATTTAATGCACCAAAGTTGAGAAAAAGTTTCAGAATTAGTGCTAAAAATGCTAAAAAATACAGGTAAAATCTAATTTGTACTTAGTTTAAACGCAATAGGTAGGGTGTACTTTACGGCAACTGCTCTGCCATTTTGCTTGCCAGGAATCCATTTTGGCATTTGGTTGACTACCCGTATGGCTTCTTCTTCGCAGCCACCGCCAATAGCTTTTACCACTTCAATTTTATTTACATAGCCCTTTGCATCCACCACAAATTGCAATACTACCTTGCCTTCTATGCTCTCGGAAGTAGCTATTTTAGGATAATGCAGGTTTTGACCCAGATACTCATACATAGATTTTATGCCTCCTTTGAATTCTGGCATAGTTTCGGCAAATGTTAATATAGTATTGCTATCGTCTTCTTCTACAATTATCTTAATATTCATTATTTCTTTAATAATGGTCATTAAATTGGTCACAGACTCATCTTCTTCAAATTTTTTGCTGTATTTGTGCAAATCTAGCAGGGCTTCATCAAATTTTTTGATACTGTATTCAATATAGGCTTTGTAATAATAGGTAATAGGTTGGTTAGATTCTAATTTTGCGCTACTTTCAAAATCTAGGTAGGCTCCCCAATTATCTCCTGCAATGGCCTTTAATATTCCTCGATAAAAAAAACCAACAAAGGCAGTAGGTTTGGCTTTTATTTCACGGTTTAGCGCTTTCAGTGCTATTTTATAATGGTCGGTGTAGCCGCTGATCTTATCTTTATTAAAAAAATTGACACTGAAATCAGATTGAATATCAATGGCTTTATCGAAATTTTCTTTGGCCAAATTCATAATGTCTAGCTCAAAATACATCGAACCTAATATTTTGTATGCCAAAAAATTGTCTGGATCATATAGTAACGATTTTTCAATGCTGCTGATGCAGGAATTTACTCTTTTCAGTTTCCATTCGCACATACCCTTGTAATACAGATATTCTGATTCTTGTGGATCGCGATTAGAAGCTTGGGTAAAATCATCAAGGGCAAGGTTGTAAAGGTCTTTGTCGATATAACATTTGCCTTTCAAAACGTAGGCATCAGTAAAACTGGGCTTTTCTCTTATTATCAATTCAAGATGGCTAATGGCTTTGTCGGGTTGATTTGTGGCATAGGCTGTTTTTGCCAGCGCCATTTGCTCAGGCACATTTAAGCCCAAAGCTTCAGAAACGCAGAAATACTGGACAAGTACAAAAAAATAGGCAAATGGTTGAGCTTTCCACATTATTCGTATCAAAATACTGATTCACAGGATGGTGTACCAGCATTTACACCACAAAATTGTAAAAGCAATATTAACCCAACGTTAAATCAATATTATGTTTATTGCAGTGGGGTTGAGTCTAAAGGTCGAAAGATGTAAGAGAGAAAGGATAAAAATATCTTTTTTACGCCAAAAAGGAATCTAAAACGACTAAATGTATCAATAGATGGAAAAAATATTTGTAATAATACTTTTGTTTAAGAGTATTAATAAGATATAAAAAATAAAAGTTCAATCAGATTTAATTTACTAGATCAGTCCGTTGGGTATCGTTATTTTGAATGTAGAACCCTCACCTTCTAGGCTTTCAAATTCTAATGTCCCTTTGAGTTTTTTGATAACGCCATTTGCGATATAAAGCCCCAAGCCAGAGCCCTGTGAATCATTGGATCCTTTAAAAAACATATCAAAAATTTTATCTTTGAATTTTTCAGGAATGCCTTTGCCATTGTCTCTTATTTTGATAGTGGCATTTTCTTTGCCAACAAGTACCGAAATTTCAATAAAGGGTTCGATTTTTGAAATATCGTGGTGGGCAATGGCATTTGAAAGTAGATTTGTAAGCAAAATTTTCAGCCTTATCAAATCTGAATTGAATGGAAATTGCAAGTCGAGCTTCTTCTCAATTTTGATGCTTTTCACTTTGTCCAAATAATGCAGCTCGGCAATCGATTTGGCTATAACCTCTTCAATATCAATAAGTTGCTCTTGCGATTGTAACCTAGCGTTTCTTGAATAATTTGTAAGATCTTGTAGTACCAACATCAATTTATCGATACTCAATTTTATTTTGTCGAGGTAGTTTACGACATTCAAATCCTTATTGTCCATCTGGATGATGGTAATCAAGCCCAAAACCGAGGTAAGAGGTGCTTTCAGATCGTGCGAGGATCGATACACAAATTGATCCAATTCCTCATTGAGAATTTTAAGAGCTTCTGCTTGCGCAGCTATTTCTTTGTTTCGGGCTATTAACTTTTGGTTTATTTGATGCTCTTTTCGGTTTTTAGTATACAAAATCACGCTCACTACTACCAATGAAAACATCAGCAGAACGGCTATGGTGATGTTTTTCAGTAACAATTCTTTGTGAGCTTGTTCTTCCTTTAGCGATTTGTCTTTCTTCAAAATAGCAATTTCTGATTCTTGTTTTTCCGTCATGTGTTTAGCTTCCAGCTTTCCAAACTCTTTGTTTTTTTCATCATTAAACAAGCTTTCACGCAAATTGGTAGCCATCGTATAGTAAGCCAATGAATTTTTATAGTCTTTTTTCTTTTTAAAAATAGAAGCTAATGAGTAGCAGGCATTTGAGATATCACCATCTGAGTGTATTTCCCAGGCTAAATCAAGACTTTGGGTGCAGAAATCGAGTGCTTCATCGTCTCTATTCATCTTGATATACACTTTACCAATGGCATTTAGAGCTATAATAATGTCTAATTTATCATCTTCATCTCGTTCTACTTTCAATGATTTTTGATAGTAGCTTAGGGCCATTTTATAATTTTCCTGGTAAAAATAGACATTTCCAATATTGAAAAGCGATTTGGCCACACCTTGCATATCTTTTATTTGGGTGTACATTTTCAATGCCTTTTGAAAATTATCTACAGCCAATTTAAAATCGCCATTGTCGGAGTAAACGTTGCCAAAATTGGTAAGGCAACCAGCAATATCATCTTTGTCATCTATTTCTTTGGCAATTTTAAGGGCTCTGTCGAAATATTCTATGGCCTTGTCTCTGTCTTTGGTGTCGTAGTAAACATTTCCCAAATTCATCAAACATTTGGCCATCAATTCCTTTTCACCGAGTTCAGTGGCTATTTTTTCTGCTTTAAAAATATTGTCTAGGGCTTTTGCATAGTCATTGTGGTAAATATAATATACGCCAATTCGCATGTAAGCTTCGGCCTTGCCTTTTTCATATTGAGCCTCCAATGCCTTTTCAAGGGCCGTTTTTGCCAATTCATGCGATCGGTTTGGGTTTGAATAGCTTATTTTCTTGCTATAATCGAGAAATAAATCTATTTCTTGTTCGACAGAAGTAGCGTTGCTAATTTGCTTGTTAAATGTAGAATCGGTCGATTGTGAAAATGCTGAAAGGCAAAAAAATAAAAAAGTAAAGGGAAGATTAAGATACCTTAAATAAGCCTTTTTCATATTAGAAATAATGTTTTGGGCAATAGGAGAACAGCGATTTGCAACATAATTTCTAAAACTAGCAAATATTTGATATACAAAACGTACAACACAAATAATTTTTTTATCTAAATATTGGACACCTGTCAATTTTGAGCGAAATGAAGAGAAGTAAATTGGCGTTAACATTAGCACTTTCCTTGCTAGGAGCGGAAATCAATGCCCAAAATACCATAGATAGCCTGTTTATTACGCAATACGAAAGACCCACGGTGACGGTTTGCTTGCTCGATTTTGCAGAAAAAAAGTTGGCAACATCGGTTGCTAGTAATTTCCAAAATTATCGATTAGATGCCAAGTACAACGAACATAAAATCGAAAGTAGCAGCATAATACAAGCACCTTTTAAACGTGATTACATCTATAACGACAGGTATAAATTGCTAGAAAAAAAGCTGAATGAAGACCAAATCGCCAGAAAAGTAATCGAAAAGTGGTTTATGGCTGATAGTGTATTTTCAATGGATTTGGTAGCCCAAAGGGGCGTGTACAACGCCTCGGAATCTGATCTTGAACTTTCAGAGCGGAATAAACGAGGTGTTTTGACTTTAAAAGATGCTGGAGAGCGACTAATTGACAAATCTTATCTGCTGGTGATTGATTTTTTTAATTTGAGTAGTGCTAATAATTACCTAGATAAAACGGCTGTAATTGGCTATCTGTACAAACTAAAATGGACAGATAAAATAGCAGATGATTTTTATACAAATGCTTGGGAATCAAATATTTATTTTAGGCAAATGAAATTTGAAGTCGAGTATGTGACACAAGTATATGTGTCGAATGTGCCACTAGTTGGTGCCGGTAAAGAGGAAGAAATGGCGCTCCTGAATAGTGGCATAGAAGCGGCTTTGAAAGAAGCTGCAAAATCGGTTAGCGATTTAAAAGTTCATTCGCAAATTGCCTCTTTAAGACCAATACGGGCAAATATTGGTAGAAAAGAAGGAGTTATGATCGATCAGAAATTTGTAGTTTATGAAAGAATTTTGGATCGAAAATCAAAGATCAGATACAAACGCTGTGGCTCGGTACGAGCCAAAAATACGATTGTCGATAACACCGATTCACTAGTTGGCAAAAATCTTACCACGCATTTCTATCAAGATGCTGGCAAAAGATTTCATGTTGGCATGTTGATGGAACAACGGTACGAAACTGGCTTGAGTTTTGCTGCAGGCTGGGCCAATAGGTCGCTGCAAGGCGTTTTTTTTCGCCTCGACTACACTTTAGCCAAAGTTTTTAATTGGTCATTATTTAAGATATTTGCAGAGATACAAATAGCAAGTAACAATGTTCAGTTTGGCAATGGTACTAAAGATTACCAAGTGAATGCTACAAATTTTGCAATCGGTTTGAGCAAAGAATTTATTATTTCCCGCAATATTCACCTAGAACCAAGTCTAGCCATTGCCAGTGATAACGTAAGTTATCAGCTAAATAAGGAAGAAAGTTACAAAATTACGAATGACGAAAATACAGGTGTAAGCAATGGTTTATTAACTGAATACCAGCAAGTTGGCTTACAATTGGCGTTGAGAATCCCCATAAATATTTTGCATAATTTTCAGATAGTGCCAGCCATCGGATATGCTACCTTTCGTTTTCCATCAGAAGGTTTGTTTGGGTCAAAATTGCCAGCTAATTTGGCTCAAAGCACAAAAGAAGAGATGAGAATAGATGATAGTCGATCGAATTGGAATGAAAACACAAAATCAGACATCAGTACAAATCTACTTAAATGGGAGATGTTGTTGAGGCTTAAATTTTAGTGGGAAGTATTAGTTTTACTGTTCAATCTTTTTTTCAAAATAACCCATTAATTTCGCATTCTAATATATGAAATAGCTCAATGGTCGCAGAACAACTCCCAACCTTAGAAACAGCGCAAAAACTCGGGCTTTTGTCTGAAGAATTCGATAAAATTATATCTATTCTGGGTCGCAAACCTAATTTCACAGAGCTCAGTATTTTTTCTGTAATGTGGAGCGAACATTGCTGTTACAAAAATTCTATCGTTTGGTTAAAAAAACTTCCCAAAGATTCGCCCCGAATGCTTGCCAAAGCAGGCGAAGAAAATGCAGGTTTGGTCGATATTGGCGATGGATTGGCTTGCTCATTTAAAATTGAAAGCCATAATCATCCTTCAGCTTTAGAGCCCTACCAAGGTGCAGCTACTGGTGTTGGGGGCATAAACAGAGATATTTTTACAATGGGTGCAAGGCCAATTGCCCAGCTTAACTCACTGAGATTCGGGAACTTAACCAATGAAAAAGCCAAATGGCATTTGAAAGGTGTGGTAAAAGGCATTGGCGATTATGGCAATGCTTTTGGTATTCCTACAGTTGGTGGCGAAATTTATTTTGACGATTGCTACACAATTAATCCATTGGTAAATGCTTTTTCGGCCGGAATTGCTAAAGTTGGGAAAACTGCAAGCGCTACTTCGTATGGTGTTGGGAATCCAGTTTTTATCGTTGGTTCTTCCACAGGTAAAGATGGAATTCATGGAGCTGCTTTTGCTTCTAAAGATTTGACAGAAGATTCTACCAAAGATTTGCCAGCCGTTCAGGTGGGCGACCCATTTATGGAAAAATTATTGCTTGAAGCATCGCTTGAAGTTTTGGAAACAGGCTCCGTGATCGGAATCCAAGATATGGGAGCTGCAGGTATTATTTGTAGTACTTCTGAAATGAGTGCCAAAGGCGAACATGGCATGGTGATTTGGCTCGATAAAGTGCCTATGCGCCAGGCGAATATGAAACCATTTGAAATTTTGCTTTCAGAAAGCCAAGAGCGCATGTTGGTGGTGGTAAAAAAAGGTGAAGAGCACAAAATACAAGCCATTTTCGATAAATGGGATTTGAATTGTGCCCAAATTGGGGTGGTAACCGATTCGAAAAGACTGCATTTCTATTACGATGTACCACAAGAACTTCACTCAACGATGGATGCAATATTGGACACAGGCATTAATAATTCATCATTCTTACTTAACAATTTGGTAGCAGATGTCCCTTGCCACGATTTGGTTCTGGGTGGAGGGGCTCCCGTCTATCACAAAGAATACAAAGAGCCAGCGTATTTTGCTGAATTTCAAAAATTTAATATTGAAGATGTAAAACAGCCTTCAAACTACGCAGAAATTGCCAAATATTTATTGCAACAGCCAAGCATAGCCTCTAAAAGATGGATTGCACGCCAATATGATAGCATGGTGGGTACGGTGAATATGGGCACAAATGCCCCTTCAGATTCTTCTATCGTAAAAATAAAGGGCACGAATAAAGCTCTGGCGATGAATATAGATTGCAATGGCAGGTATGTAAATGCCAATCCGGAAGAAGGTTGCGCCATGGCCGTTGCAGAGGCAGCCAGAAATGTAGTCTGTAGTGGGGGAGAGCCTTTGGCAATTACAAACAATTTGAATTTTGGCAATCCAAACAATCCTTTTGTTTATTGGCAGTTTGTGGGAGCAATAAAAGGCATGATAAAAGCATGTGAAAAATTTCAAACACCAGTTACGGGCGGGAATGTGAGTTTTTACAACCAATATGCCACACCAGATGGCGATACGAAACCAGTATTTCCAACCCCAACCATAGGAATGCTTGGTCTTCTGGAAGATCGAAGCAACCAAATGACCTTGGACTTTAAAAAGGAAGGCGATTTTATTTATTTGATTGGCGATTCGGTCAATGATATTGCCAGTTCTGAGTATTTATACAGCTATTTGAATGTAAAAGCGTCTCCTGCTCCATATTTTAATTTAGATGCAGAATTTGATTTGCAGCAAACCATCAAACAACTTATCAAACAAAAACTGGTAAATGCTTGCCACGATGTATCAGATGGTGGTTTAATCGTGGCCATGACAGAATCTGCCATGCCACGTGGGTTCGGTTTTGAAGTGCATACAGACGCTTTCATTCGCAAAGATGCATTCTTGTTTGGTGAAGCCCAAAGTAGGGTAGTAGTTTCTGTGTCTGAAGCGAAAGTAGATGCCTTTACAAGGTTTTTTGAAAAAATGGAAGTCGATTATTTGTTTTTAGGAAATGTGACTGGTAATGAGGCCATTGTAGATGGACAAACTTATTTTCCAATTGCTGAAATCAAAGATTTGTATGATAATGCAATAGAGAGATTGCTAGATTAAAATAGATTTTTTGATTATACGTCATAAATTACTAACTTTCATTATGTAATTTTTTATTATGCTGCTAAAAGAAGAAAAAGTAATTTCTACAATCGAAGAATATGAGTTTTTGCCAGAAGGTGCGAAATATCAATTTATTGACCAAGAAATTATCGAAATGCCAAGCCCATTTACAAGACACCAAAAAATAATAGGTAAGTTATTTTTCATCATCACTTCGTATGCTATTAAAAATAACTTAGGAGATATTTTTGTTGCCCCTTTAGATGTTGAATTGAATAAGAATAATATTTTCCAACCAGATATTTTTTTTATCAGCACAAAAAATAAGGATATTATCACAGACAAAAGAATTGTAGGCTCTCCCGATTTGGTGTTTGAAGTATTGTCAGAAGGCACAGCTTACCTTGATTACAAAAAGAAAAAAAGTGTGTACGAAGCCGAAGGTGTAAAAGAATATTGGATTGTAGACCCAGAATCGCAAACGATAGAAATATTTGTGAACACACCGGAAAAAGAATTTCAGTTATTTTCCGTGTATAAAAGAGGAAAACTGCTTCAATCTACAATTTTTATTGATTTGGTATTTGAGTTTGATAGTGTGTTCGGGTAACCATTAAATATTGAATTTATGCTGCTAAAAGAGGAAAAAGTAATTTCTACCATCGAGGAATATGAATGTTTGCCTGAAGGAGCCAAATATCAATTTATAGACCAAGAAATTATCGAAATGCCAAGCCCCAATTTATACCACCAAGATATTGCAGGTAATATTTTTACTTTGCTTAAGATTTATTTGAAAACATTCAATTTGGGCAAAATAGTCATTGCTCCTATAGATGTACAGCTAAACAAAAACAACATCTTTCAACCCGATATAGTATTTGTAGCAACGGCCAACACGAATATTTTACAAAAAAACCGAATAGTAGGCTCTCCAGATTTGGTAGTGGAAGTATTGTCAGAAGGCACAGCTTACCTTGATTACAAAAAGAAAAAAAGTGTGTACGAAGCCGAAGGCGTAAAAGAATATTGGATCGTAGACCCAGAATCGCAATCGATTGAAATTTACGCAAATACACCCGAAAAAGAATTCAAACTCTTTTCGGTATATAAATCAGACAAAAAATTTGATTCTACTATTTTTAAAGATTTGGAATTGAAGTTTGAAGAAGTATTTGGCTAAAAATAACTTGTAAATCTAGCTTCTACTCTTCAGGATACGGAATAAATACAAAATTCACAAAATCTTCGTCTACCACAAACAGGCAGCAATATTCATCAGGATTTTTATACGTTGATTGAAATTCCTCAAACATCTCAGAATCAACCAATTTCCTCTGGATAAACTCTTCGACCATTGAAGCATAGTAATTCCAATCTGTACCAAATTCAAATTTCCCGTAAAGCAGTTTACCAATGGCAATTTCTACTTTTGAAACTGGAAAAATGGGAAATTGAGATATTTTTCGCTCTCTTATTTGATACGAGGCCTCTTTGATCTGATCTGCTATTTTCACAAAATCAGAACTGATGGCTCCTAAATATTTGCCATCTACCAAATCTGGTTCGTAGTCAATTCTTTCATTTTCCATTTCACTCATTTGATTTTATGATTTGAGCCTCAAATTTACAATATTTTCTACATGATGTGTGTGTGGAAACATATCTACCGGTTGTACTTCCACTACTTCATATTTAGCATCTAATATTGCCAAGTCGCGCGCCTGCGTGGCAGGATTGCAGCTTACATAAACGATACGATTTGCTTCCGCTTTCAACAACATTTGTACTACTTTTTCATCCATTCCTGCTCTTGGTGGGTCGGTAATGATGATATCTGGCTTACCGTTTTTCTGGATAAATTCTTCATTCAGAACCTTCGCCATATCGCCCGCAAAAAATGAGGTGTTTGAAATGCCATTGATTTGAGAGTTGATTTTGGCATCTTCAATAGCCATTTCTACATATTCCACCCCTACTACTTTTTTAGCTTGTCTGGCTACAAAATTGGCAATCGTTCCTGTACCCGTGTATAAATCGTAAACCACATCAGTGGGCTGAATATCAGCCATTTGCCTTGTAATTTTATAGAGTTCGTAAGCCTGATTTGAATTGGTCTGGTAAAATGATTTGGGTCCAACTCTGAATTTCAGATCCTCCATTTGTTCTAGAATGTGATCTTTGCCATGAAATGTGATGATATTTTGGTCAAAAATTGTTTCATTTCCTTTGGAGTTTACCACATATAGCAATGAAGTAATTTGTGGAAATTCATTTTTCAAATAGTTCATTATCAAGTCGATAGCT
>JBJXGB010000183.1:0-2647 GCA_046152935.1 Cytophagales bacterium | reverse complement strand
ACCTTTAGCGTTTTTCAAAATCTTGTAGTGTTTTGTTATTGTTAGGCTACCAATTTTTTCAATATCTCGATGGCTGGTTTTATTGATCTTAGGCCTTCTACATTCAAAATGAGCTTGTCTTTCACCTGTTATGGTTCAATACCGATAAGAACAAGCGGGACAGATGGAACACCTCTTCCTTGTCGTGCTAAGTCATATAAAGCCCCTTCGTAATAGCCAGGTCCGGAAGACATTTCTGCTTGCATAATCTTCATTGGAAGAATCTCAATCCCTACATCAATTGTATCGCCAACATAAAAGGCAAGATGCTTTACAAATAAATCGTATGCAATGAAACTATATTTGCCAAATTGAACCTCAATGGCAATTCTATTTTTCACAAAATCAGTTTGATTATATGATTTAATAGGCTTTTTACCTTGGTCTTCGATCATTTTTTTCTGATCCGCTTCGCTCAAATTCATGGTTTTACATATCAAATTATAGTTGTCAGTAACCCAATAATTTGTTCTGCTTTCTCTCCAATCCAATTTTTCAAAATCAACTTTCATTCTTTTATTCAAATCAGAGGGACTAAAAAGCATTTTGCCTTTCATTGTTTTTTCCTCACTAATTTTAGTCCTGTACTCTTCGGCATTAATATCCTCGATTACCTTTTCCATCTCTAACCAAATGGCCTTTTGATGGTACTGAATCCATTCAAATCCATTAAGATGAGAATACATTGCGCCAATTTTCATTAGTTAAATATTTTGTTGTTTAGGCTTGATAGAAAATAGAATCCTACCAAAAGACTTTCCTTGTTTCCTTCTAGCTTTTTATTTTTTTCGTTTATTATTGTTTCGAGTAGGCCACTCTCAACTTCGCTTAACTGAGCTTCTTCTAGAATGTCCTTTACAGATCTTCCTATTTGATCCAAAAATTCAAATACTTCATTGTCTGAGTTAGATGAAGTCCAGATTTCTTGAAGAGTGCTTGAAGAGAACTTAATGTAAGTTTTGCTTATCTGCTCAATATGGTCTCTAAAAATCATATTTTTTGATGTATTGACAATAGGAGCTAATAGCTGTTTTAGAGATTTATCTAAGTTCACTTGTTTGATGTTTTTTGAGTTCCCATGAAAGAATTTGAATGACCATTCTAAGTTTTCTGATTTTGGGTTATTGGAAAGTTCAAATCTAACACCGCTGCCAAATCTCAGATTGGGAACTGAAAACTGAAATTTTCTATTGGTTGGATATTTTCTAGCGGGCAATCCTAAATTTGAACGATACGCTATTAAAGAGGGTTTTTTGTGAAAGTAAGTTGAAGTTGATGGCGGTTTCACTTCATGGGATTTTACCTCAAGCATACTTTGAAATAAATAATAAGTTAGAATAGGAGGTACTGCGTTGCCAATCATTTTAAATTTGGAATTAAGTGTTTTTCCATAAAACTGATAGGTTATTGGAAAGCCTTGCAGCACGCCTCGCTCCCGTACATTCAACCTTCTAAAGCCATTATTAGAATGAATAATTATGCTTTCTCTTGAAACTCGGGTACAAGTAGCAGTTACCGTTCGGCTAGGTCTATCTAGCTTATCTGGGAATTCCATTTTGTTGTAAACAGGGTGATAGCTTTTTGCATCCCGATTAATTCGCTCCTCTTCTCGAGTTAAATTTACTTCATTTTCCAATTCTGTAACTTCCACTCTAGGAATTACATATCCGTAATTTGGGTCACTCAAAGTCTCTCCATTCATCGATTCTATTACATTCCCTAGTGTCTTTCTTTTTATACCTAATTTATACGAATGAAATAGATCAAAAGGAAAATCACCAGCGATCATTCTTTTTCTATTTTGGGGAACACCATAGTCTGCGCAATCTACTATTGTAATGATCTTTACCAAAGATCTAAATCTTTGCAATGAACCATTTTTGATTTCTTTTTCTAAGATTTCAGCTACACGAGGTATGTTTTCCATAGCCCAATACTTGGGCTTAATGTACTCTACAACTTCTAGAAATTTATAGATATCAATTAACCCATCTTGAATGTCTCCATTTCCACCTTTATTCGCAAAAGAGAATTGAGTGCAGGGTGGGCTGCCTACCACAAAATCAACTTTTTTATTAAGATTCAAATCCTTTAAAACATCAATTTCTCTTATGTTGATTTCTTTATGGTTTGTACCAAAATTGATATTATGGGTTTGATTTGCTTCGTTCCACCATTCAAATGAAGATAAATTTTCGACTTCCGACAACTTCATTCCCAAGGTCCAACCGCCAATACCACTATATAAATCAATTGCTGTACTCATGTTAGCAAAGATAGGAAAATATACATTGTTAATTAAGTGAGAAAATGAATACAATTTTTTTCACCCATGGATCAATTTTTTCAATATCTCGATGGCTGGTTTTATTGATCTTAGGCCTTCTACGTTCAAAATGAGCTTGTCTTTCACCTCTTTAAGGTTGCAAGTCTTTGGGTTTTTCTGCACAAACTCCAGTATTTTTCCAAAAATAGGCCCGTTGAAATACTCTTTGTTCGACATGGCTGCAAAGTGGCATTTCATCAACCCGTTTTTGATGGAAAGTTTGTCGAAACCTACTTTTTCGGCTATCCAGCGCAGTTTTACTGTTTCTGTCAGGTCGATTAC
>JBJXGB010000182.1:0-4085 GCA_046152935.1 Cytophagales bacterium | reverse complement strand
GGACAAAGGCATGACCGAAGGGGAAATTGATTATTATACCGTCAGCTTTTCCAATAAAGAAGTGAGAGAATCCTTTAATGAAATGCTATTAGGAAGCTATTTGGATTCAACTCCCTCTGAATCAGGTATTTCTGTTTACGAAATTCGCGCCGCTTTTTTAGAAAATGACTTAGAAAAAGTAAAACAAATCATCGAAACAATGTTTCATTCTTTACCCGTTGAATTGTTTGAGAAGAAAGATAAAAATGGAAAAATAAAACCCGTAGGCGAGAATTTTTACCACGCAATTATCTACCTGATATTCAATTTATTAGGTGTGAAAATGAAAGCAGAAGTAATGGTTCAAAATGGGCGAATTGATGCGATTGTTGAAACTACGGGGCATATCTATTTATTTGAATTTAAAAAAGATAGAAGCCCAGATGCGGCAATTCAACAAATTCAAAACAACGAATATTTCAAACCTTATTTGCTTTCCAACAAAGTCATTCATCTTATCGGTGTGCGTTTTAGCCTTGAAAATCGTGGCATTGATGCAGAAAAAGATTGGAAAGAGTTGATTTTGAATGGATAAGCTATTTTTTTGCTATATCGCCATTCCAACCCATGATGCCGCCACGTAGGTTTCCTACTCGCATAAAGCCATTTTTTGCCAAAATTCCGCAAGCCGCGCTACTTCTTGCCCCACTTCTGCAATAGACTAAGTACGTTTTTTCTTTGTCTAACTTGGCGATTTTTTGCTCAAAACCACCGCCTGTATAATCAAAAAAGTGTTTTGCACCTTTAATATAACCACCCGCCACTTCTCCCGAAGTTCTTACATCTATCACTTCTGTATTAGGTTCTTGCATTTTTTCTTTAAATTCATCGCTTGAAAGATTTACAAAGCCTGAAGCACTACCACCTTTACCATAAAAACGGAAGGCAATATAGAGGAGAACCGCCATAGCGGCAAGTAACATGATATTTTGCATAAACTAATGGAGAATTGAAAATGAATAATGGAGAATGATATTAAATTTTATTGACAATATAAGTAATTGTTTATCAGTTGCTTACTTTTTTACAAAGCAGACAAATAATTCTTCGTCTTTCCTTTTTGCTGCGGAATTATAGCATTTTTCGGCAATTTTAATGTCGAAATAGGGTTCAAAATAGCCCATGTATTTGCATTTGCAGCCGCCAAAAGGGGGGCCTTGAAACTCAAATTCTTTGTCAAACATTACTCCAGCTAATTTTCCTCCTGAAGCCAATAAATCTCTCATTTTATCCGCGTAATTTTGGCGTAAAGTGGGAGAAATAGCGCAGAAAAAAGTCTGTTCCAATACTAAATCATATTCGCCTTCATGGGCAAAAAAATCGCCTAACACAATGGAAATATTGGGATTGCCTGCAAATTTTTGGCGAAGATTTTCTACCAAAGTAGGTGCAATGTCAATCACTGTAACATTCGTAAAACCTTTTTCTAACAAATATTCGGCTTCATAGGTATTCCCACAACCCGGAATTAAAACGCGAGCGTGCTTATTTTCGAGTTGGTCAATATAAGCCTTTAAGGGAGGCGAAACTTCCCCCAAATCCCAGCCTATTTTTTCAGCTTGATAGTGGTTATCCCAATAATTTTGCCCTAAATCCAAGTCGCAAGTTACGACACAGCAGGCTTCTGTTTGATTTTCGTTTATTTCCATTTTATTTCAAAAATAATTCTTTCACTATAATATAAATCCCCATCACCAAAACAAACCAGCCAAAACCTGCTTTTAATTTTGCGCCAGAGACAAATTTGGTAAGATAATTTCCAATAAAAATCCCTGTAGATGCTGCAATTGTAAAGGAGATGAGCAATGTCCAGTCCATTGTTTCGCCACCTTGTAAATCACCAATAAAACCAATGAGCGATTTCGCTGCGATGATAAATAAAGAAGTACCTACCGCTAAAGTCATGGGCAAACGCGCCAACAAAACCAAAGCGGGAATAATTAAAAAACCGCCACCTGCACCCACCAAACCTGTCAGAACACCTACCAAGGCACCTTCTAGCAAAATCATGGGATAATTGTAGCGAATTTCTGCCTTTTCTTCTTTGCCTTTTTCTTTTTTACCTGAACGAATCATGGAAATCGAAGCCAAACCCATAAAAATGGCAAATACCAACATTAAACCAATGTCTTTGGTTACTTCAAAACTACCAACTGAAAATAAGACTTTGGGAATCATGGGCATAATCCATAAGCGGGTAGCATATACAGCCGCAATCGAAGGAATCCCAAACACAATCGCAGTGCGATAATTAACTTTCCCCTGCACCGCACTCTGAATCCCACCCACCAAAGCCGTACTTCCCACAATAAACAAAGAGTAAGCTGTAGCCAAAGAAGCAGGCACGCCCATCACATACACCAAAATGGGAACGGTAAGAATTGAGCCACCGCTCCCAATTAATCCTAAAGAAACGCCCACAAGTAAGGCTAAGAGAATACCAATAATTTGCATAATTCAGATGATAACCAGTAGGTTCTACTGTGATTTGGCTGCGAAATTAGGCAAAATATACAGGGCTTTGTGTGATTTTTGTTACATTTGTGAAAAATATTTTCACCATTTTAGCTAAACAGAAATGAAGTACTTATTATTTATCATGTTTTTGGGGCTCGCTTTTGCTCAAGCACAAACGAATCTTTCAGGAACGATTCAACATGGCGGATTGGCGCGTGAATATCGCTTGTATGTGCCTGCGAGTTACTCACCTTCTAAGCCAGCACCTTTGGTGCTAAATTTACATGGTTACACCTCGAATAACTTGCAACAGGAGTTTTATGGTGATTTTCGTGCAATCGCCGACACTGCGGGTTTTTTGTTAGTTCACCCTAACGGAACGCTAGATAATAACGGAAATCGCTTTTGGAATGTGGGTTTTTTCCCTTCTCCAATTGACGATGTTGGCTTTTTATTAGCCTTAATTGATTCTATTTCAGCAGAATACAATGTGAATCAACAGCGTGTTTATAGTACAGGAATGTCAAATGGTGGTTTTATGAGTTATGAATTGGCGTGTAAAACTGCGCGTTTTGCAGCAGTTGCTTCGGTTACAGGTTCTATCACAACCACGAATTTTGCACAATGTTCTCCCTCAAAACCAACTCCTGCCATGCAAATTCATGGTACCGCAGACGCAACCGTTCCTTATAATGGAACTGCAACCTTTTTGCCAGTTGAAGATGTGGTAGATTATTGGGTGAATTTCAATAACTGTAATCCTACGGCTACTTTTACGGCTGTTCCTAATACCAATACAACAGATGGCGCAACCGCAGAACATTATGTTTATTCAGGTGGAGACAACAATACGAGTGTAGCGTTTTATAAAGTAATCAATGGAGCGCATACTTGGCCAGGTGCAAGCTTTCCTATTGGGACAACTTGTATGGATTTCAGCGCGAGCAAGGAAATTTGGCGTTTTTTCCTTCAATATGCTTTGACTACCTCACTCGAAAAGGAAAACGATTTGTTAGCCTTCCAACTTTCGCCTAATCCTGCAGAAACAAATTGCTTGCTTGAATGGGGAACGGAGCTTTCGGCAACGATTTGGGTTACGGATATGCAAGGGCGTACGATTTACACAACACAACATCAAGGTTCTTTTGCAGAAATTCCCGTTGCACACCTATCTTCGGGGATTTATACCCTTCATATTCAATCAGATAAAAAGTATGGCTATAAGCGGTGGGTTAAAAAATAAGCGAGTTTCAAGGCTTTGCTAAAAGTTTTACTAAAATTGTGTGAAAATTTATCTAAAAATATTTGCATTTAATAAAAAATAGTGCGTACCTTTGCTAATGAATTTAGAGAGGGAGTGAGAATGTGAGAAGAATTAGAAGATGAAAAGCAAATGCAGTGGCTAATTGAATTTGTAATATTTCTTGTAATTCATTGAAAATAAGTAAACTAACTCTCATTTATCAACTATCACCTATCAATTAACAAAGAAGTATTATGAACACGCACATCACACAAATCGTAACAGGGCGCAATTTTTCAATGCCTAAAATTTTTAGCAAATTGCAGCCCGCTTTTCAAAGACATGG
>JBJXGB010000176.1:0-11709 GCA_046152935.1 Cytophagales bacterium | reverse complement strand
CTATGCTTTTGATATTAAACTTGAAATACTTCGTTTTTCCTAAGTATTGATATTTGAAAATACTGGTATCTTTTATCACCAATAAAGTATCTGAATAGGTGTACAAGTCTTTTTTATCGTATTGCTCAGTGTTTCTTAAAATAAAATTTCTCATGCAACTATTTGGATAGAGCAGCCGGATGAAAGAAGTATCATTAGATTGTCTGATTAATGAGGCTTCTTGTAAATACTGAAACTTATTTATCGTGCGGTCAAAAGCTTTGAAGGGTGAAGTGTAAAAGCATTTGTTACCCAAATGATATGGATTCCAGTCTTGGCATAAGGCATTTAGCTGTAAAAAGACTAAAATGCTGGATAGTAAAATATAGTGTTTCATTTTTCTACTAAAGTTTTACTCAACAATTACCATTCTTTTGGTGTCAATAATGTTGCCATCCACCACTAAAGTGTAGGCAAAAAGGCCTGCATAAAGTTCGTAAGCTTTTAAAGTTACAAAGCTTTCGCCTTCAAAGGCGTTAGTTTTGTTTTTATACAATTAAGAGATAAACTATTTTATTTCTAATTCTGCACCTAGTTGAACCTCAAAACCTCCATTTAGTATTGCTTCTTTTCCAATAAGTACATTAAGCTTAGAGCCGTTTGTTACTTTCGAATTATTAAATTCAACTTTACAAGCCTTCACCACATTAGATGCTCCAGTATAAGTTCTATTGTTTATGAATAAAGTAGAATTGCAATTTGCCAGTTGTAAAGCAGCATAAGCATCTAGTAAACCATGACCAACTTCTTGATTCCAAGTGCCATTTGGATGCCCAACATTTGGTTGGTAATTATATCCGCCAGTTTTTTGAGCTGTTTTTTCGATAATATATACAACTTCTTCTCTTGTTAAATTTGGAGCAATAGATAAAATTAATGCTACCACACCTGAAACATGAGGAGCGGCAAAGGAAGTGCCATTTGTAGTATTGTTGTAAACATTGCCTTTGGAGACAACAGATATTCCTAAACCTGGTGCAACCAAATCTAAAGCAGTACCATAACTAGAACCAAAGCCCTCTGACGGAAATAATGTTCTTTGGCCTTGTCTATTTGAAGCACCTACAACTAATATTCCTGAATTGTAGCTTCCAGGATACTCAACAAAGTTTTTATTATAGTTACCCGCGGAAAATACTAATATAGTACCTAAGCCATTTCTGCCATGTACCAAAGCACTATCAATGGCATCTTCTAATATCTCGCTTTTTAAACTTTCATATTCAGAACTACCTGCATCACCCCATGAATTGTTAATAATTTGAGCTCCATTGCGCCAAGCCCAACTAATAGCTTTTGCATGATGTACTGTTGCATTTTCAATAAATGCCAAACTATGCGAGATGTTCATTAATTTGACATTTGGAGCTACGCCAACCATCAAACTATTGTTTTCATTTGCTGCAATTACACTTGCGACATTAGTTCCATGATCTGACCAATCAGTGTTGTATGCATAATTGAATGAATATTGAGAGCAAAAAGATTTATGATATAGTCGACCATTAAACTCTTCAGCTGTGGTATCAATTCCTGAATCATTAACGGCTACTAATACAGAAGGTGATCCTTTAGTAATCGTCCATGCTTCACACAAGTTAATATCATGTTGCCCAGATTCAGTAGTATTCAAACTCCATTGCTCATTGAATTTTGGTTCAGAACTACAAGCTGGTTTGAATTCAAGCATAAATCCAGGATCTACCTTTGCAAATAAACCAGTTTCATAAAAAAGGTTAGCCATTTCTAATGCATTAAATTTTGAGTTAACATCTATTTTTAGCGAAAACCATAGAGGCATTAATTCAACTTTTTTCATGTTAGTACAATTATTCTCAAGTACTAATTTCTTTAGTTCTGTTGTGTCTTTTTCGGATTTTAACCTTACATAAAACACGTCAGAAAGTGGTATTTCCTTGCCATTATCTATAATAGTTCGAATTTCACATGCTTTTTTCTCTTTTTTGAGTCTATTAATTTCTAATTTACAATCAGATAAAGATTTACGTTTTGAGCTAACGATTAAACCTCTACCTTTAGGCTTTAATGAGAATTTATTAGAGTCAATTGCGGTGGCTAACGATGCATCCTGTACATAAAATTTTTTATCTGAAAAAACTAAGGATACTTTTTTGCCTTTATAATAATAGAATGAATTATTATCTTGTGCTTCAACTTCAAAATAGAAGATTGAAAGAGATAGTATTAATGCAATAAATTTCATTTTCTTGATTTGAGTTTAACGTAATAATATAACCTAACATCAGCTGTTGCATAATTATCCATCATACCACCAAATAGGGTGTCATTTCTTAACGATAGTTTTCTGATTATCCCAGTAAATTTTCTAATACCGTAAGGTCTTTTTATCAATGAAATTGATTCTGATGTATTGGTTTTATACACTGTATTCATAAAACCATCATTATAATTTCCTGCAGTATCTTCAAAGTGACGTTTAGTGCGAATGTAAAATCTACTATCAGATGAAAATTCCAAAGTGTCAATACTATTCTGCCTAAAGCTACTTGTTGTTTCAACCCACTTACCAATCAATTTCTGTTTGGTAGCTAAATCTAAATGCACTACAGTATCTCTGTAAATTGAGTCAGAGCTACATCCAGTAACAGTACTAATTCCAGTTGTGGTAGTTGTATTTTTAATCGTATCATTTAAAGAAGTGCCAGTTTGAGTTAAAAGATTTTTTTCAATTTCCTTAGGGGCTATCGAATTCTCTTGCTTGGCGCAAGCACAAACAATTAGTAAAATAATTACCAAATAATTAATATTTTTCATGGCGCTGCTTTTTTATGAATTTACTCTACAATTACCATTCTCTTCGTATCAATAATATTGCCATCTACTACCAAAGTATAGGCAAATAGGCCTGCATAGAGCTCGTTGGCCTTTAAAGTTACAAAACTTTCCCCTTTGGTAGCTATAGGCAAAGTTTTTATTTGTTTGCCAGTCAGGTCAGTAATGGTAATGAAGGCATTGCCTGCATTTTCAGGAACTGCATAACGAATTTGGGTTTCAAGCGAGAAAGGGTTGGGGGTGTTTTGGTAAAGATATGTACCTGTAATACTTTCGATTGAACCTGTGGTGCTTTCTGTTCTAGCATTGCTTTTGCCTTTTTCCAGTTTCTTCACTTTGGCTTCGAGTGCTTCATTTTTGGAGTTTAGGCCTTTTATAGCTTCAACTAGTATAGGAATTATTGATTCGTAATTTACTGCCTTAAGTCCAAGTTTTGTGTCTTTTACAGCCTCCGGTATTACTTTCTCCATTTCTTGGGCTACAAAGCCATATTGTTGTTTGCTGTTTAAATTAGAAGCATAAGGATATTTCTTCTTGGTCTTTTGACTTTTATTATTTGCGTAGGTATTGGATTGGCTAAGTTGCGTAGTATCTGAAATAGTTACGTCTTCTTCAATCTCAATGGAATCTACGGCAGTATAATAAACACCTCGCATTTGCAATACTTTCTGTAAAGCATCTTCGGCTGTCTTAATTGACGTTTTTAATTTTTTGTCTGACCAATTAAAACCTTGGTACTTATAAAGTTCACCTGTTAGAAAGGCATTTCCATTATAATCAATTGAAAAAGTTTTACGTAGTGGGCAATTGTAACAGGCAACTGTATAAAAATCGATATTAGCTCTCGCATTGCCTTGGTCAACTGCCGCTATTCTCGCATTTGGGACACTAGTACCGCCAAAAGTTAAGAAATCAATTCCCGCACTGTTGGCAAGCCCCACATTATTATTTGATTGAATTCTGAGTTGAGAATTCCCAGATGTTGCTATGTGTAAACTTGATTGTGGTGTTAAGGTCCCAATACCAACATTACCGTTATTTAGGACAGCAAGGTGCCAGCCTTGGTTCCAAAAGCCAATTTTATTTGTTTGAAACCCACCTACAAAAGTATTACCTTCTCCACACCAAAGCCCGCCATCACTATTATTTGACGATAATCTGCCATTCACGCGGAAGTCTACATTCGCACCACCTACTCCATTCACTTGAAGTTTTGCAGATGGTGTTGGATTGCCTATTCCCACATTTCCATTACTGATTACTTTCAATTGAGCCAAAACTCCATTGCTCACTAACACAAATGCAATCAATATTGTCTTTTTCATTTTCATAATTGGTTTTTTAGTTTATCAAATAATGTGTCAAAAATCTATATATTATTTCAATAAAGATAATGGCTACATGTTACTAAAACCCAAAATGTGAGGCTTAACAATTTGGTAATACATATTTGTAGGTACTCAAAAGTATAAATACCCCCCGCCTCGTAAAAGTAGAATCTAATCTATATTTGAGTATCATAGTAAAAATAAATTAAAGATTACACTTTGGGTTGGTACTTTAAGATGGAAAAATGGCGTAATTATTGTAAATTTCCGGTATTTATATATTTCTTACTCTATTACCTCTAAAACAAAAAAAATCTCACCTTTTGAGTGAGATTTCGTTGGTTAGGAAAATGTCGATTACTAATCTACATCATAAGGGCTAGAGCTTACTTTTGAGTTTGGCAATATTATTGGACATAATAAGGCTAAAATAAAAAGGGCTACAATCAAAAAGAGCATGTACATAAAATACGATTTTAAAGGGTGATACTTTATTATTTATCCAATAGCTTCCTGCACCAATTTGGCAGCATCTTTCAAAATCACGGCCGATTTTACTTTCAAGCCAGATTCGTTTATGATTTTTGCACCTTCTTCGGCATTTGTACCTTGCAAACGCACAATGATAGGAATACCAATAGTACCAATATTTTTGTAGGCTTCTACCACACCATTTGCCACACGATCGCAACGCACGATACCACCAAAAATATTGATCAATATTGCTTTTACATTTGGGTCTTTCAAAATTATTCTAAAACCAGCTTCAACCGTTTTGGCATTGGCTCCTCCGCCTACATCAAGAAAATTGGCAGGCTCGCCACCCGAAAGTTTAATCACATCCATGGTAGCCATTGCCAAACCAGCACCATTTACCATGCAACCTACGTTTCCGTCCAGTTTCACATAGTTCAAATTGCTTTCGCCAGCTTCTACTTCCAATGGATCTTCTTCCGTAATATCTCTCAAAGCAGCAATATCTGGATGGCGAAAAAGTGCGTTGTCGTCAAAAGCCACTTTGGCATCTACGGCCAGTATTTGGTCGTCAGATGTTTTTAATACAGGGTTTATTTCGATCATGGCTGCGTCTGTAGCCACATACATGGCGTACAATTTTGTTAAAAACTGTACCATGTCTTTGAAAGCATTGCCTGTCATGCCCAATTTAAAAGCTACTTTTCTAGCTTGGAATGGTTGTAAACCAATCAAAGGATCGACCCATTCTTTAAAAATCTTGTCGGGAGTAGTTTCGGCTACGTGTTCAATATCCATTCCACCTTCGGTAGATGCAATAATCACATTTTTACCTTTTCCTCTATCTAAAAGTATAGAAACGTATAGTTCTTTAGGTTGTGTCAAGCCTGGATAATACACATCGGCAGCTACCAATACTTTATTTACCAATCTGCCTTCGGCTGTGGTTTGGATGGTAACCAAAGTGCCACCCAAAATTTGAGAAGCTTTTTCTTTTACTTCATCTAGCGTTTTGGCGAGCATTACTCCACGGTATTCAGTACCAACAATTTTGCCTTTACCACGACCGCCTGCATGAATTTGGGCTTTAACCACCCATAGTTTTGTGCCTGTCGATTCTGTCAATTTTTTGGCAGCCACTACAGCTTGCTCTGGGGTTTCGGCCATAAAGCCTTCTCCAATTTTAACACCATGTTTTTTTAATATCTCTTTGGCTTGATATTCGTGTATATTCATATTGCAGAATTTTTTTTGATGGTGCGAAAGTATGAAGTTTAATTAAGAATTGAGAATGATAATTTATTTTTTTAATTATTCTACAAAATATTGAAATGCTATTTTTGACTTATGTAAATGTGATGTCGTTTTGGAACGAATTAATAAGTTTAGAAATACTATTTCAATAGATCGAATATATTTTTAAAACTTACTTCTGCTGCTATCAAACCATGCAAATCTGCGATAGGCACACGCTTTTGCTCGGTTGTGTCTCTGTATCTTACCGTTACCGCGTTGTCGTTCAAACTATCGTAATCGACTGTAATACAGAATGGTGTACCTATTAAATCTTGTCTTGTGTACCGTTTGCCAACGGTATCTCTTTCCTCGTAGACCACATTGAAATCGTATTTTAACATTTCTACTATTTCTTTGGCTTTTTCGGGCAATCCATCTTTTTTTACCAAAGGGAAAATGGCCGCTTTTACGGGAGCCAAAGCAGGATGCAATTTCAAGAAAACTCTTTCTTTTTTCGTGTCGCCTTCGCCTGAGGTTTCTTCTGTGTAGGCATTGCAAAGCACTGCCAAAAACGTTCTGTCAGCACCTACTGAAGTTTCAACTACATAAGGAATATAGTTTTGATTGAGCTCATTATCAAAATACTGTTGTTTTTTACCTGAAAGTAGCTGATGGTTTTTCAAATCAAAATCTGTTCGTGAATGAATGCCTTCAATTTCTTTGAAACCAAATGGGAATTCAAACTCAATATCTACAGCTGCATTGGCATAATGGGCGAGTTTGTCGTGGTCGTGAAAACGCAACTTTTCGGCTGGAAATCCCAATGCCTGATGCCATTTGATCCTAGCTTGTTTCCATTTATTGTACCATTCCATTTCAGTGCCAGGCCTAATAAAAAACTGCATTTCCATTTGTTCAAACTCTCGCATTCGGAATATAAATTGCCTTGCAACGATCTCATTTCTAAAGGCTTTACCAATTTGGGCAATGCCAAATGGAATTTTCATTCTGCCTGATTTTTGTACATTCAAGAAATTCACAAATATACCTTGGGCGGTTTCTGGTCTCAAATAAATTACTTCCGCATCTTCAGCAACTGCACCAACTTTGGTTGAAAACATTAGGTTAAATTGGCGAACTTCAGTCCAATTGGCTGTGCCAGAAACTTGGCATTTTATTTTATTGTCTTCTATTAACTGTTTTAATCCAGCAAAATCCTCTTTAGTCAAAAAACCAGTCATATCTGCTAGAATCTTTTCAGCTTCTGCCTTTTTACCTTGCTCTTCCAATTGCTCGGCATAAGCTTCTATCAAATGATCGACTCTGTAGCGCTTTTTGCTGTCTTTATTATCAATCATTGGGTCGCTAAATCCATCAATATGGCCAGATGCTTTCCATGTGAGCGGATGCATAAAGATGGCAGCATCTATGCCTACAATATTTTCATTGAGCATGGTCATGGTTTTCCACCACAGGTTTTTGATGTTATTTTTTAGCTCTACACCGTTCTGACCATAGTCATAAACAGCCGCGAGACCATCATAAATTTCGCTAGAAGGAAAAACGAAGCCATATTCTTTGGCGTGAGATATTATTTTTTGAAAAGTATTGCGTTCTAAACTACTATCTTGTTGCGACATAAAGCTCCATTTAACAAAAGGATTTTAACAATTGGAAAGCAAAAATGCTAAAATTGTGCTAATTGTAATCAAATATTTATTCAATTTGGCTAACAATAGCATAATTTTGATTCCTAGCTTGATTTGAATCCTGTAAATAAAACCATTCAATTATGGAATTAGATATTTTAGCATTTGCTGCACATCCTGACGATGTAGAATTGAGTGCAGCAGGCACATTAATGGCTCACATTGAGAAAGGCTACAAAGTGGGCATTTTAGATTTTACAAGAGGAGAATTAGGTTCGCGCGGCTCTGCCGATCTGCGAGATATGGAGGCTAAAGATTCCACTAAAATACTGAATCTCAATGCCCGAGAGAATCTCCTGTTTGCAGATGGTTTTTTTGAAAACAACAAGGAACATCAACTTGAAATTATAAAGCAGATAAGAAAGTATCGCCCGAAAATAGTATTGCTCAATGCCCCCGAAGATCGCCATCCCGACCATAGAAAAGCTGCGCAGCTTGGTAATGACGCCTGTTTTTTATCAGGCTTATTGAAAATAGAGACAAAACTCAATGGAGAATTTCAGAAAGAATGGAGACCGAAACTGATTTACCATTACATCCAAGATCGACTTTTACCACAAGATTTTGTCGTTGATATAACGCCATTCTTCGAAAGAAAGATGAACGCCATTAAAGCCTTCAAAAGTCAGTTTTTTGATCCAGAAAGCCAGGAACCAGCCACTTACATATCAGACCCTAAATATTTCGATTACGTGGAAGCTAGAATGCTTGAGTATGGACATTCGATCGGGGTAAAATATGCCGAAGGCTTCATCAAGCAAAGGCAAATTGGAGTTTCAAGTCTTTTTGATTTGATTTGATAAAATTCTGTTTAAAACCAGTCTCTTTTCATTTTCTCGAATGCAATAATGCCACTCAAGGTGACACCAGGAATTCCCTGCCCAGGATATACCGAATCGCCAACAATGTAAGCTTTGTGGCCATCCAATCGCGCATCTTGCATCTGCCAAGGCTTGATATTCATAAATTGTGGATAGCCACCTACAAATCCAAAAGCACGATTGGTCCATTTTTCCCAGGCTTCTGGCGTACTAGAATGGTAGTAAATAATATCTTCTTTTTTGAAAAAATCTTGGTTCACGAGTGCATCTATTACTAAATTTTCAAGCACAGCTTTGTCGAAAGCCATTGTTTTTTCAGGGTCGGGCCAATGTGTGCTAACAGATGCCACCATCGTTGTAGGGTCGTCACACCTAGTGTTATCTTCTGGGTGGGTCAAACTTACAAAAATGGTCTTTGCATTGATGTGTGGCAGATTTACTTGCAAATGAATCTGATGGTGAATACTTACAAATTTTTTACTTTTTTTAAAGCCAATACCCATTTGAAAAGCAGAGTTGAGCTGGGCAGATTGCATTGTTTTGGACTGCAATTTTGAGTTTAATACATCTCCAAACAGTTTTAAAGAATTGTTTAGCGGTATTCCACTCACTACATATTCGGCTACATATTCACTTTTTGAAGTTTTTATTTCGTATTTGTTGGCATTGTTTCGAGAAATTGAGGCCACATTTTCTTTAAAAATTACTTCTCCACCATGCGACTTTATATATTCGACCAAGCTATTTGACAATGAAATAAGGCCACCATCTAAATAATAATTGCCATAGTTGGTGTAGCACAAAGCAGTTGCACCAAACAATACATTTACATTTTCTATTGTGTTTTGAGCTGTAATGAGCAATTGTGCATTTACAAAATCTACAAAATCATTGTTGTAATGCAGGTTAAATTTTATTAACAAATCTTGCATAGAATACAAACTCCAGCGAGCATTCCAGAGTTGCGAAGGTGTGGCATGAAGCGCAGAATTCAGCAAATCGCTCCAACTGCTAATAGGAAATGTACGTTGTCGAAGCGAAGTATCCCACACAAATTGACTTATTTTGAAGCAAAATCGCCAGAAAGCTTCTTGATTTTCGAATCCAAATTCGGCTTTGGCTTCGTGTATCCATTCTTCAATATTTTCGTGTCTGTTAATAATATGTCCGTTTTTCATCTTGATTTGCATGGGCAAATCGAGCTTTCGGGCAGGTAAATCAATGCCAAGTGTATCGAGCAAATAGTGCAGTGGCTGCCCTTTGTCAAGCCCGACCAAGGTGGTAGCTCCTGCTTCAAACACAAATCCTTTTCGCCAATACGAACTTACACAGCCGCCCGGTAGATAATTTTGCTCGACTACAGTTACTTTTTTTCCTTTTTGAGCTAATAGGCAAGCTGCTGATAGAGAGCCGATTCCGCTTCCAATGATTAAGATTTCTGAATTCTTCACATTTTGGTAACTCTAAATAGCTTTATTTTGTTGCGTCAAAACATAAATATTTCAATATAAATCTTAACTTTTGACTGTGGTCGGAGTATAATTACTCATAAAACTATTTTTATTATGGTAGCTATCGCAAACAAATACAAAAAAATAGTACTTATTGACGACAACCCAGTCGACAATCTGATAAGCATGAGATACATCAATGCTTCCAAGATAGCAAATGAATGTATCGCAATTGATTCTTCGCTCGATGCCTACGATTATTTTGACGAATTGAATGTAAGTGAATTTCCAGAAGTGATTTTACTAGATTTAAATATGCCAATGTATAGTGGGTTTGAGTTTTTGGATAAAATCGAGAAAATGGTCGATTCGCATCAGATAAGCTCTAAAGTGTACATTTTATCCTCCTCCAGCAACCCAGTCGACATCAAAAGAGCTAGTACCTACAAATCCGTAGCCGACTATTTTGTAAAACCACTGAATGCAGATTTAGTAAGCAAAATCTCATAATTTCGATTAGATTTGCCATTTTTACAATGGTGTCAAATATTCCCCAATACATATCGAAAGCTTTAAAAAAACGCATTGAGGCTGGTAATTTGCGTTTGCTGCCAAAGGAAAATTCCCTAATTGACTTTTCTTCCAATGATTATTTGGGTTTAGCTCAAAACAAAGTACTGTCTCAATTGATCGAAAAAGCGTATCACTCGCTTTCCCAAATTCATTTCAACGGCTCGACTGGTTCGAGGCTTATCTCTGGCAATTCTACGTATATAGAATCAGTCGAGGTTTTTCTTGCTTCTATTTTCAAAGCAGAATCTGCCCTTATTTTCAATTCTGGCTATCTGGCAAACGTTGGTGTTTTAAGTTCCATTCCTCAAAAAGGCGATACTGTTTTGTACGATGAATTGAGCCATGCGTGCATCAAAGATGGAGTCAGGCTCAGTTTTGCAACAAGATTTGCATTCAAACACAATGATCTAAATGACCTTGAACGAAAACTGCAAACCGCACAAGGCGAAAAATATGTAGTAGTAGAAAGTATTTATTCGATGGATGGTGATGCTGCTCCCATCTTTGATTTGGTAAACATTTGTGAAAAATACGATGCGTATCTAATTGTAGATGAGGCGCATAGCACTGGGATAGTTGGTGAGCAGGGTAGTGGTTTGATTTGTAAACTTGGCTTAGAAGATCGTGTTTTCATTAGAATTCACACTTTTGGGAAAGCCATAGGAGCACATGGGGCTTGTGTAGCTGCATCGAAACTAGTAAAAGAATTCTTGGTAAATTTTTCTCGCTCATTTATTTACACCACTGCCATGCCATTGCACGAAGTGGCAACCATCAAATGTGCTTTTGAATATTTGGGATTGCATCAGGAACTTCAGCAGCAATTGGCTTCAAATATTTCATTTTTTAAATCTGAAATTAGAAAAAGTGACTTAGAATACAAGATAATTGGCTCGGAAAGTGCCATTCAAGCACTTTTATTTTCTGGCAATAGCGAAGTGAAAAATATGGCACAAGTTCTGCAAAATGCAGGATTTGATGTAAAACCAATATTGTCTCCAACTGTAAAAGCAGGACAAGAAAGATTGAGAATCTGCTTGCATGCTTATGATAAACAAAAAGAAATAAAAGAGCTGGTAGAAAAGATTGGTGATTTTTTGGCGACTAATCACACTTTTTCAAATGATTCGTAGAAAAGCATCGAGCGATTTGCGATTCATTGAAACGAGACTGTTTAGTGAGACCTGAACCATTGCCAATAAAAAAGGGAATCCAATTGAATGAATTCCCTTTTTTATTGTCGTTCAATTTTATTAAACAATTG